>JBGQLG010000018.1:0-50847 GCA_041499965.1 Methylomirabilia bacterium | reverse complement strand
CGAAGAGCAGGAACAGCGTGGCCAGGTCGCTGTGCGGATCGGCGAACGCGAGGTTGCCGCCGACGGTGCCGACGTTGCGCACACGCACGTTGGCGACGTGCGCGGCGACGCCCGCCACCAGCGGCCAGCGTTCCCGCACCACCGGCGAGCGCTCCAGCGTGCGGTGAGTGACGGTGGCGCCGATGGCCAGGCCGCCGGGTCCGTCCACGAGCCCGCCGAGAGCGGGGATGCGCTTGACGTCGATCAGGTCGGCGGGCCGCGCGAGGCCGGCCTTCATCAGCAGGAGCAGCTCGGTGCCTCCGGCGTACAGCGCCGCATCGGGCCGCTCGGCGAGGAGCGTCACCGCCTCGGTGACCGTGGCCGGCCGGTGCAGCTCGAAGGCGCGCAGCACCGTCAACCCTCGATGGCGCCGCGCAGGCGCGCGGTGAACTCGTCCACCAGCTCCTCGGCCCGGCGCTGGATGACGCTGGCGCCGAGCGCGCCGAGCTTGCCGAGCACCTTGCCCTCGGCCTCCACGGCCAGGCGGCTGCCGGTCTCCGTCGCCTCGACGGCCAGGCGCACCGACATGTGGACCTCGGCCGCCAGCAGGCCGTCGCGCCCGCGCGCCTCGAGCGTCAGGCGGCCGGGCGCCCCGTCGGTCACGCGGATGTCGAGTGGCACGGAGAGCGCGATCGGCCCCACGCGCTGGTTCATGCGGGCCTGGTAGCGGCGGCGCGGCTCGACCTCACGGGCCTCCACGCAGCCGGGCACGCACGTCACCATGCGCGACACGTCCCACAGCACCTGCCAGACACGCTCGATCGACGCCGCCAGCACCACCTCACGGGCGACGCGCATCGCGCACCGGTGCCACGATCTGCTCGGCGATCATCTGCACGTAGTCGATCCGCGCGCGCACGTCGAGCGGCAGGCTGTAGATCGTGAAGCCGATGCGCTCCACCCCCAGCCCGCGGGCCCGCTCGATCGTCTCCACGCAGTCGCGGGGCGAGCCGTGGATCGTCCAGTCGTCGAGGCTCGCCTGCAAGCCGAGCTGCAGCCGGCCCATCGTGGGCTCCTGCATCCGCCACGTGCGGTACATGGCGAACGTCTTCTCGAGGTAACCGCGCGCGGCGGCGGCCGCGGCCTCCTTGCTGGCGCCGACGATGAGGCTGCGCGAGGCCCCGACGTAGCCGGCGGTGGCGACGCCGGCGGCCGCGCGCTCCTCGCGGAACATCGCGCCGAAGCGCGCCACGTCCGCCCAGCCGAGCTGCGGGCCGAAGAACACGCCGTCGGTGAGCCGGGCGGCCCGCCGCGCGGCGCCCTCGCTCTGGGCGCCCATCTCCAGCGGCGGGTGCGGCTTCTGGTAGGGCGTGAAACCCAGGCGCCCGCCCTCGACGCGCGTGTAGCGACCCTTGAAGGTGACCTCCTCGCCGCGCCAGAGGCGCTTCATGAGGTCGAGCGACTCCTCCAGCTTCGGCACGCGATCCGCGCGGGCCAGACCCACCACGTCCAGCTCCAGCTCGCGATAGCCGATGGCCACGCCGACGTCGAGCCGGCCGTGACTGATGTGGTCCAGCGTGGCCACGCTCTCGGCGACCTCGACCGGGTTGAGGATGGGCAGGAGCAGGACCGACGTCTTCAGACGCATCGCGCCCGTCTCCGGTGCCAGCCGCGCGAGCATCGCGAACGGCTGCGGCCACACGGTCGGATGCGAGAGCCAGTGCTGGCCGATCGAGACCCACTCGAATCCCATCCGCGAGGCGGCGGCGACGACCTCGATGGCCTCGTCGATGATGCGGGTCGGCGGGCGATCGGCCGGACTCCAGAACGGGGTGAGATGGAAGCCGATCCTCATGACGGCTCGCGTATACTGCCACAACCACGACGAGCCCGCAGGTGAAGGACGGCCCATGACGACGTCGACCGGCCCGGCAACGATCATTCGTGGTGGCCTCCTGCTCGACCTTCGCGCGCATCGCGCCAGCCCCGGCGACATCCTCGTCACCGGCGACACCATCGCCGAGATCGGTGCCCCCGGCCTGGCCGCGCCGGCCGGCGCAACCGTCCTAGACGCGCGCGGCCTGCTGCTGCACCCCGGACTGATCAACGCGCACATGCATGGGCACGGCAACCTCGCCAAGGGCATGGGCGACCGCTGGACGCTGGAGCTGCTACTCACCGCCGGCCCGTGGATCAGCGGCGGCCGCACCCAGGAGGAGCGCTATCTCAGCGCCAAGATCGGCGCCGTCGAGATGGTTCTCAAGGGCTGCACCGCCGCGTACGACCTGCCGCTGGAGTTTCCCGCGCCGACGCCCGAGGGCGTGGACGCCGTCGGCCGGGCCTATGCGGACGTCGGCCTGCGCGCGGTGGTCGCGCCGATGGTGGCCGATCGCAGCCTCTACGAGGCGATCCCCGGCCTGCTCGACGTGCTGACTCCAACGCTGCAGGACGAGGTCGCCAGGCAGCGGCCGGCGCCGTGGGCAGCGAGCATCGCCGGCCTACGGGCGGCGCTCCGCGGGTGGACGCGGGACCGCGACCACGTGCGGCTGGCCGTGGCGCCGACCATCCCGCATCACTGCTCGGACGAGTTCATCCGCGCCTGCGCCGACCTGGCCAAGGAGCACGGCGTGGGGCTGCACAGCCACGTGGCCGAATCCAAGGTGCAGGCGATCGTCGGGCTGCAGCGCTACGGCAAGACGCTCACCGCGCACCTCGACGACCTCGGCGTGCTCGGACCGCACTTCACGGTGGCGCACGGCGTGTGGCTCGATCTCGACGACATGAAGCGGCTGGGCGATCACGGCAGCTCCATCGCCCACAACCCGGGCAGCAATCTTCGCCTGGGCAACGGCCTCGGCGACATGAAGTCGATGCTGGAGCGCCGGGTGAACGTGGGCATCGGCACCGACGGCGCCAACTGCTCGGACAACCTGAACGTGTACGAGGCCATGCGCCTGGCCTCGCTCGTCTCCAAGGGCCGCACGCCCGACGCCGAGCGCTGGGTGACGACGGAGGAGGTCGCCGTGGCAGCGACCGAGGGAAGTGCACGCGCACTCGGGTTCGAGGGACGGCTCGGCCGGCTCGCGCCGGGTTACAAGGCCGATATCGTATTTCTCGATCTCGCACACCCGAACTGGATCCCGCTCAACGATCCGACGAACCAGCTCGTCCACACGGAGAACGGCTCCGCCGTCACGCACGTGATGGTCGGCGGCCGGATGATCGTCGAGCAGCGCCGCGTGACCACCGTGGACGTGGCCGCCCTGGCCCGCGATGCCGAGACGGCGCGCCGCCGCCTGGCCGAGGCCAACGCGCCGGCCCGGGCGCTCTACGAGCGGCTGGCGCCGATCGTCAGCGCCTTCTGCCCCGGCCTGGCCCACGTGCCGTACCATGTCAGCCGCTACGTCGGCGGTGCCTGACCGAAACAGCTCGTCAATGCAGAGGAGCGTGCGATGAAGGATGGACTCCGCTTCGTCGACTCGGACATGCACATCATGGAGCCGCCCGACCTCTTCGAGCGATACCTGGATCCCACGTTCCGCCAGCGCGTGCGCGGGCCCATCGGCGCCGACGGCCGGCCGCGGCGCGGCACCTCCGCCCAGACGATCATCGACGGGCTGGCCGGCACCGGCGACGCCGACATGCAGCAGCACCGCAAGCGGTCGCGGCCCGGAGCCACCCAGAGCACCCAGCCGCTGTCCGGCTCACGGCTGGCCGACACCGGGCGGCTGGACTTCGCGATCAAGCGCAACTACGACGCCGAGGCCCAGGTGATGGGCATGGCGATGGAGGGCGTGGACATCGCCGTCCTCTATCCGACCAACGGGCTCTCGCTGCTCGGCCGCAACGATCTGGATCCCGAGCTGTCGCTGGCGATCTGCCAGGCCTACAACAACTGGATCGCCGAGTTCTGCCGGTTCAGTCCCGAGCGCCTGAAGTTCGTGGCGATGCTGCCGATGCACGACGTGAGCCTGGCCTGCCGCGAGCTGGTCCGGGGCGTGCGCGAGCTGGGCGCCGTCGGCTCGTTCATCCGGCCCAATCTCGTTAATGGCCACTACTGGCACTCGAACTACTGGGACCCGCTCTACACGATCCACGAGGAGCTGAACGTGACGTGGGGGTTCCACGAGGGGACGGGCGCGCACTACTCGTACCACAACGTCCTCTACGGCGAGAATCGCTTCTACCGCCACGTGGCCAGCCACTGGATCGAGATGCAGCAGGCGCTGATCGCCATGATCATCGGCGGCGTCTTCGAGTTCCATCCCACGCTGCGCGTCGGCTTCCTGGAAGCGCAGAACTCCTGGGTGCCCGGGCTGCTCTCGCGCATCGAGTGGGATTACCCCCAGTACCGCGACACCCACGCGCCGTACCTGGCCTTGACCCCGCGGGAGTACTTCCGGCGCAACTGCTGGGCGGCCGTCGAGGGCAGCGAGCCGGAGATCGAGGCAACCGCCGGGCTCATCGGCGCCGACCGCATGTGCATCTCGACCGACTATCCGCACTTCGACTCGAACTTCCCCCACGTGGCGGAGAACCTCATGAAGAACGTGCCGCGCAGCATCGCGGCGCAGATCTTCATGGGCGGCGCCCACCTCTACGGCTTCACGGACGCCGACTTCGCCAAGGCCGACGCGGCGGCCGCCGCCGGGAGGACATGATGACGCGACGTCCCCGTCGCTCGATCGTCCCCGTCCTGTTCGTGATCGCGCTCGCGTGGCTGACCGCGCCGCCGGTGGCCACCGCCCAGAGTGATCAGGTCACCTGGGGCGTGCACATCTCGCTGGCGCCCACCTGGTTCGATCCCGCCGAGGCGTCCGGAATAATCACGCCGTACATGATCTACTACGCGCTGCACGACGCCCTGGCCAAGCCAATGCCCGGCCAGCCGCTGGCACCGAGCCTCGCCGAGTCGTGGACGGTCTCGAAGGATCACCTCGTCCACGAGTTCGTCCTCCGCAAGGCCGCCCGCTTCCACAACGGCGAGCCGGTGACGGCGGAGGACGTGAAGTTCTCCTTCGAGCGTTACCGGGGCGCCGCGTCGAAGACGCTCAAGGAGCGCGTGGTCGCGGTGGAGGTCGTCGACCCCGGGCGTGTCCGCTTCCGGCTCAAGCGGCCGTGGCCGGACTTCCTGAACTTCTACGCCACGGCCACCGGGGCGGGCTGGATCGTGCCGAAGAAGTACGTCGAGAAGGTCGGCGAGGAGGGCTTCAAGAAAGCGCCGATCGGCGCCGGGCCCTACCGTTTCGTCTCCTTCACGCCGGGGGTCGAGCTCGTGCTGGAGGCCGTCGACGGGTACTGGCGCAAGCGCCCGAGCGTGCGGCGGCTGGTGTTCAGGGTCATCCCGGACGAGGCCACGCGCCTGGCCGCGCTCAAGCGCGGCGAGGTCGACATCGTCTACTCCATCCGGGGCGCGCTGGCGGAAGAGCTGCGGCGCACGGAGGGTCTCAAGCTCGTGGCCACGGTGCTGCAGGGAACGTTCTGGCTCTACTTTCCCGAGCAGTGGGACGCCAAGACTCCCTGGAGCAACCTGAAGGTGCGCCAGGCCGTGAACCTGGCCATCGACCGTCAGGCCATCAACCAGGCGGAGACGCTCGGCTTCTCGCGAATCCCCAACAGCATCATTCCCGACATCTTCGACTTCTTCTGGAAGCCGCCGGCGGCGGTGCACGACCCGGCGCGGGCCCGGCGCCTCCTCGCCGAGGCGGGCTACCCCAATGGCTTCGACGCCGGGGACTACTTCTGCGACACCTCCTACGCGAACCTCGGCGAGGCCGTGCTGAACGACCTCCAGGCCTTCGGCATCCGCGCCCGCCTCCGACCGCTGGAACGCGCGGCGTTCTTCAGCGGCTACTCGGAGAAGAAGTTCAAGAACATCGTCCAGGGCGCCAGCGGCGCCTTCGGCAATGCCGCCACCCGGCTGGAAGCCTTCGTCGTCACCGGCGGCGCCTACGTCTACGGCGGCTACCCCGACATCGACGGCCTGTTCGAGGAGCAGGCCTCCGATCTCGATCCCAAGCGGCGGGAAGCCACCCTGCACCGGATCCAGCAGCTCGTGCACGACAAGGCCATCTACGCGCCGATCTGGCAGCTCGGGTTCCTCAACGGCGTGGGGCCCCGCGTCGAGGAGTCGGGGATCGGCACGATTCCGGGCTTCGCCTACTCGGGACCCTATGAGGACGTGAAGCTCAGGCGGTAGACGCCAGTCTGCCGAGTCAGAGATTCGCCGACCTGCAAGGACACGTCCCCGGCTCGCGGCCAGGGCGGCGGGGCGAGTCCGCGGAGAGGGCTGCCGTCACGCCGATGGCTCGCCTGAACGACGCGAGCGGGGTTCGCGCGGGCCCCCCATCCCCCAAGGGGGGCTGGGTTGTCGAACAAGTCGAGCGTTGGCGGCGCGCTCACCCCGCCGGCAGAGATCGGCGGGAGGCAGGCGCGCCCTCGGTCGTGACGGCAACGCTCTCCGCGGGCTCGCCACGCCGCCCTGGCCGCGAGCCGGGGACGTGCCTTGCAGGTCGGCGAATCTCTGACTCGGGAGACTAGGCTAGGGCTGCGCGGGCGGGGTCATCGCACCGGCCAGCTCGGCCACCGTGCCCAGCGTCATCTGCACGGCGTTGAACCCGAGGCGGAAGTCGGCCTCGGAGAACGCCGAGTAGAGGTCGGACGGCTGGTGCCAGTGCGGATTCGAGCCGTTGCCGATCTCGGCCACGCGCTGGTTGTCGCGCACGCTCACCGTGGCCGTGTAGTTCTGGAACGGCACGGAGTCGGTGTAGTTCATGTTCGAGCCCACCTGGGCTGGATAGTCGGTCGAGTACGTCCGGTTCCCCGAGCGGAGCGCGTTGGCCAGCTGCAGCGACTGCGCGGCAAAGGTGGAGGACGCCTGGTACTCGACGTCGAGGTCGGCGTTGGGGATCTGGTCCGGCTGCGGCGGCAAGCCATGGTCGAAGAGGATCTGGTCGTGCTGGATCATCCCGAGCCAGCGGGGCTCCGGGTACACGCCCGATCCCGGAGGATTCTCCACGCCCTGCAGGCTCCGGCGCTGGCTCACGTAGGCCGTGCTGCCGTTGAGCCCGGTCTCCTCGTTGTTCCAGAAGATGAAGCGCACGGAGATCGCCGTCTGCAGGCCCGCCAGCGCCCGGGCCGATTCCAGGACCAGCGAGCAGCCGGAGGCATTGTCGTTGGCCGCGCCGCCCCCGCCCCGTCCGTCCAGGTGGGCCGAGACGATGTACATCTGATCCGGGAACAGCGTCCCGACCTTGGTGACGTAGATGCTGTCGCGCGGCTGGCCGTTGTAGGTGAACCGGTGACGCTCGACCTTGTAGCCCGCGGCCGTCAGCTGGCCCTCGAGCCAGAGGCCGGCGGCGATGTTGCTGGGTGAGCCCTGGGTGCGGTCGCCGAAGTCGGCGAGGATTCTGATGTTCTCCTTGAATCGCTCGACGTCGAGCGTGGCCACCGCGGCCCGCGCCCCCGCGCTCGCCTCCGTCACCAGGACGTCGTCGATCAGCACCGTGGTGGTCTCCCCCACTTCCGTCTTCTTGCTGTTGTAGCCGCCGATGACGAGCGTGTGCGGGCCCGCCCCCAGGCTTCCGAGGCTCACCGAGTAGAGCTGCCACCCGGTGGTGATGGCGCCGCCCGAGTTGCCATCGCCGACGATCTGCGCGAGGTAGTCGCCCGACGAGACGCCCCGGAGCACGCCATCGACACTGACCAGCAGCTCGCTCTTCTCGTCGGCCTCGTAGGACGGGGACTGCGTCAGGTTGCCCCGCACGTAGAGCACGACCTTCGTCGGCGCCGGCAGCCTGAACGTCGTGCGCCAGCCGCCCGACATCCCGGCGATGGTGTTGTTGTCGATCCCGCCCAGGCTGACGCGCAGCGCGCCGCCCCGGTAGCCGCCGGCGCCGATCCAGCTCCCGCTCGCGTAGGCCGCCTGCCCGGCGCCGCGGAACGCGTTGTCGACGTAGTCGAAGCCATCCGTCCCGAGATCGAAGCGCGCGTCGACGATGACGCCCGAGACCGGGAAGGCCCGGGCGATCGAGGCGGCCGCCTCGAAGTCGGCGTTGCCGGCCTGTGAGGCCGTGATGGTGCAGAGGCCGGCGGCGGTCACGGTGACGGTCGCCTCGTTCACGGCGCACGCGCCCGTCGCGGTGAACGCGACCGGCAGCGTGGACGATGCCGTGGCCGAGACCGTGAACGGCGGATCGCCCAGCCGGCGGCTCGGGAGCGGAGCGAACGCGATCGTCTGGGCAGCCCGGGCGACGACGAAGGCCCGGCTGACGCTGGGCGCCGGCAGGTAGTTGGCGTCACCGAGCTGCGAGGCCGTGACCGTGCACGCGCCGGCCGCCGTGATGGTGACGCTGTTCCCGGCGAGCGAGCAGCCGGCGCCCAACACGCTGAAGGTCACGGCCAGCCCCGAGGACGCCGTCGCCGTCGGCGTGAACGGCGGGTCCCCGAACGCGCGGTCGGGCAGCGCCGCGAAGGTGATGGTCTGGCTGGCCGCGGCGATGCCGAACGCGCGCGCGACATCGGCCGCCGGCTCGTAGTCGGCACTGCCACCCTGCGAGGCGGTGATGACACAGGAGCCCCCGCCGCCCGGCATCACGGCACCACCGGCGACGGTGCACTGGCCGGCGGCGGCGAAGCTGACCGGCAATCCCGAGGTCGCGCTCGCGCTCACCGGGAACGGCGGATCTCCGAACGTCCGATCGCCCAGTGGGGCGAACGTGATGCTCTGGCTCGCGCGGGCCACGGTGAACGTACGCAGCACGTCGCTGGCCGGCTCGTAGTCGGCGTTGCCGCCCTGAGAGGCGATCACGGTGCAGATGTCGGCGCCGACCAGTGTCACGAGGTCGCCGTTGATGGAGCAGGCGCCCCCGGCTGCGATGGTCACCGGGAGGCCGGAGGAGGCCGTGGCCGAGACCGGGAACGGGGCATCGCCGAAGGTCGGGCTCGGCAACGGGCCGAAGGCGATGGCCTGCGTGGCGCGGAGGATCGTGAACGTCTGCGCGACGTCGGTCGCCGGCAGATAGCTCGGATCACCGGCCTGCGATGCCGTGATGGTGCAGACGCCGGCCCCGAGGAGGCTCACGCGGCCGTCAGCCACCGAGCAGGCGCCGCCGGCGGCGAATGTCACGGCCAGCCCCGAGGACGCCGTCGCGGTCACGACGAAAGGCGGGGCCCCGAACGTCGCGCCGGCCATCTCCGGGAAGGCGATGCTCTGGGGCATCCGTCGTGGAGTCGCCAGGGCCACGTGGCTGGTCGGCGTGCCGCCACCGACCTGCAGGAGCAAGGCGATCTGGCCGGCGTCGTTGATGGAGCGCTGCCCGATCCGAACGTCGTCGACCGTGAGCCCGAAGACGACGTCGCCGGTCCGGACGACCGCGTGGCTCGACGGGTCGCTACCGGTGAAGAGTCCGACCTCGGCCGCCGAGCCGGCCGGCCCGGTGACGAACACCGGCTGGCCGCGGTCGTTCAGGCTGTAGCCGGAGGCCAATCGGCCAAAGATCGGATCCTCGCTGCCCCAGAGCAGGACGGTCACGATGCCGCCGCGAGCCGAAAAGAGCGGCAGGTCCCCACAATCGCTGAGCACGAGGCCGTCGGTGTTGATGACCGGAGCGCGGCTCGACGGTCCGGGGCATGGGTCGGCGGTCCCCTCTTCCGTCAGCGCCCCACCCGAGCCGGAGTACAGATGAACGCCACCCGGCTCGGAAGCCTGGGCCGTGAAGGCGACCACCCCGGCGTCGTTGATGGTGGGGCTGCTGAAGCTGACGAGCACCGGCGCGCCGTGCGCGATCTCCACCGCACCACCGTCGTCGAGCCGCACGATGGAAAAGGTGCCATCCAGGTTCGTCGCCAGCGCCGCAACCTGGCCGGCGGCGTTCATCGAGATCGCCGGCGCAAACTCGAGGTAGGGCGCCGCGTCGAGCCGATCGGCCCGAGCCAGCACGACGTAGGACCCGTCCGCGGCGATGCGCACCACGGCGGTCTCGGTCCCCCGGGTGTAGTGCACGGCCACGGCCCCGGTGTCGTTGATCACCAGCGACGACGGGACGCCGACACCGAGGACATCGGTCAGGTTGAGCACAGGCAGGAGCTGGACGCCATCGCCCCTGAGGACGACATAGCCGCTCGAGCCGGCGATCGGGTCGAAGATCAGCGCGGCGAAGGCGAGCGTGCCCGACGTGTTCACCGAGGGGACGGTGGCGCCGAGCTCGGAAAGCGCCACCCCGCCGCTGTAGACGGACAGGAAGTCGTACTCGACGGCCTGGACGGGAGTGGGAAGGAGCGACAGCGCGGCGACGGCAAACGCGGCGATCGCGGCTCGGCCCCTCGGGCGCGAGTGAGGCGACATCTCGATCCGGCCGCCGGCCGAATGCGTCACCGCATCCATTCGAGCAGTTCGGCCACACCCGAGTCAATCCTTTGCGGGCGCCTTGACGCCGCCGTCGTTGCGGGAGCAGTATCGCGGCCGATGGCCCAGACGGTGTCCACGGTCGACCAGCAGCGCGTGCGGCGGACCCGCACGGGCCTGATCGCCCACGATCCGGCGCGCGCGCTGCAGGGGTACACGCTGTTCGCCCCGATGTTCGGCGACGGCACCGTCCACCTGGTCGACATGGGCGGCACCGTCGCCCACACCTGGCGCCTGCCGCATCGACCGGGCGCCTACGGCTACCTGCTCGACAACGGCCACCTGTTCTACTCCGGCAAGGTCGAGGACGGCGTGAAGCGCTTCGCGGCGTGGGAGCGGTTCAAGGCGGGCGCGGCCCTGGAGGTGGACTGGCACGGCAAGGTCGTGTGGGAGATCCGGCACCCCGACCATCACCACGACGCCCGCAAGCTGCGCAACGGCAACGTCATCCTCCTCTGCCTGCAGCCGTTGCCGGCCGGGCTTCGCGGGCGCGTCAAGGGCGGCCTGCCCGGCACCGAGCTGGACGGCGTGATCTACGCCGACTATCTCGTCGAGGTGACGACCAGCGGCCAGGTGGTGTGGGAGTGGCGCAGCTGGGAGCACCTGGACTTCGAGACGGAGATCATCACGTCCCAGGACCACCGCGAGGAGTGGACGCACGCCAACACCGTGGCCGAGCGGCCCGACGGCAACCTGGTCGTGAGCTTTCGCAACATCTCGACCGTCGTCATCATCGACCGTCGCACCGGCGCCATCGTCTGGAAGCTCGGCAGCCCGCCCCTGGCCCAGCAGCACGATCCACGGCCGCTGCCCAACGGGAACCTGCTGATCTTCGACAACGGGCCCCATCGCCGTGACCATCCGGCCCCGTATTCCCGGGTGATCGAGGTCGATCCCCGCACGAGCCAGATCGTGTGGGAGTACCACGACCAGTCGCTCTTCGACTTCTTCAGCCCGTACATCTCGGGCGCCCAGCGCCTGGCCAACGGCAACACGCTGATCTGCGAGGGCTGCGACGGGCGCATCTTCGAGGTGACCGCGGACGGGCAGGTCGTCTGGGAATACGTCAACCCGCACTTCGTCGTGGAGCCGGGCCGCCCGGGGCTCAACAACTGGGTCTTCCGCGCGTTCCGCTACACGCCCGACGAGATCGACCGCGCCCGCCGGGCCTGACCCCGGCGCGAGGAGAGCACCGTGAGACTCGTGCTGTTCGAGACGGGCGAGCGCCGTGACGTCGCCCCGGGCCTGCTGACCGAGCGGGGCGTGGTGAGCATCGCTTCCGTCGTGCGGCCGGGCCACACGCCGCAGGCCATGATGCAAGGCCTCATCGACGACTTCGACGCGCTGCGGCCCGCGCTGGAGCGCCTGGCCCGCGAGGGGGCGGCGCGGCCACTGGCCGACATCCGGCTACGGGCTCCGCTGCCTCGCCCCGGCAAGATCCTGGCGTGCATCGCCAACTACTGGGAGCACGGCGCGCTCGAGGCCCGCGCGCTCAACATGTTCCTCAAGAATCCCGACGCGGTGATCGGGCCCGGCGACACCATCGTCCTGCCCGAGCTGACCGAGCCGTGGATCTTCATGCACGAGGCCGAGCTGGCGCTCGTCATGCGCGGCCCGACCAAGAACGTCAGCCAGGCCGAGTGGCCGCGCGCGGTCTTCGGCTACACGGGGATGATCGACGTCTCCGCGCGGGGCGAGGGGCGCCGCACGTGGAAGGCCGGGAGCTGGCTGGGCAAGTCGTTCGACACCTTCGCGCCGATCGGCCCCTGCATCGCCACGCTGGATGAGATCGCCAACCCCAACGACGTGCACGTGCAGTTCTGGGTCGACGGCCAGCTCCGCCACAACTACAACACCGACGACATGGAGCACCTGGTGCCGGAGCTGGTCGAGTTCGCGACGGGCATCATGACGCTGCACTCCGGCGATCTCATCGCGTGCGGCACCAATCACGAGGGGCTGGGACCGCTGCAGGACGGCGAGGTCGTCGACTTCGAGATCCACGGCATCGGCCGCATGCGCCTGCACGTGCGCGACCCGCTGAAGCGCACGTGGGAGAAGGGCATCTACATGGGTGCCGACTCGACCAACCCCGAGGCGGTGAGGGGAAACCGGCCGGGCAGCCACTGAACGACGCCACGGCGGCGGCGCGGCAGGAAGCCGCGCGACCGCCGTGGGGTTGAGGTCAGCGCGACTTGACGAGGAAGTGCGCGCGCCGGTTGTGGGCCCGGCACGTCGTGGTCTTCTCCGCGCAGGCCGGGCGATCCGAGCCGTACGAGACGATCGAGATGCGCTCGGGGTCGAGCCCCTTCGCGACCAGGTACCGCATGACGGCCGCCGCGCGCTTCTGGCCCACGGCCAGGTTCTCCGCCGGGGTGCCGAGGTCGTCCGTGTGCCCCTCGATCCGCACGAGGGAGCCCGGGTTCTCCTTGAGCCAGCGGACGACGCCGTCGAGGGCCGGGGCGTCGGCCTTGCCCACGGTGACGAGACCCGTCCCGAAGTGGATGTCGGGGAGCGTCGGCAGCTCGACGAAGGTGACGGACGCCCGGCTCGTGGCCGCGACCGGCTCGGGCGAGGTCGCCGGTCTGGCGGTCACGACGATCGGGCGCGTGGGCTCCGCGGCCACGGGCTCCGCCGGTGCGGCCTTCGCCGCCGTCGTCGAGTCCGTGGCGGCTGACGACTTCCAGAACTGCCACGAGCGTCCGGCGCACCCGGTCAGCGCAAGCACGATCGCGATCGATCCAAACGCCAACCGCGTGGATCTCGTTCCACCAGCCATCGTTCGTTCCCCCTGTTCTGGTCTGGCTTCTCCGCCGACGGCCTCGACCGCGGGCCACAAGGCCTCGGTGAGGCGCGCGGCGCACGAGGGAGCATGGGTGGTGCCAGGCAGGCTCGGAGTCGGGAAGTCGGGAACTTACCGGAGGGTGCCTGACAGCCGGGCACGAGGACGTGTCATCGCGCCGACGCCTGTCGGGGTTTCCCCGACACCCGCTGCCGCCAACCGCCCGCGCGACACGGTGCTACACTCCGGCCCGCGCTGCAGCCCCGCCCGCCCGGTCTCGGTGAGGCGACGCCAGCCGGGAGGACGTATCGTGACGATCCGCGATCTCGATCCGGTGAGCCTGCCCGTCGAGCTCGGTGTGCTGGAGGCGCTCTGGCGCAACGGAATCGATCTCGCGGTGACCGTGCCCTGCAAATACATCGCGCGACTCATCGTGGAGACGGAGCAGGACCCACGCTTCACGCTCCTGTATCCGAGCCGCGAGGAGGAGGGCCTCGGCATCGCCGCCGGCGCCGCGCTCGCGGGCCGGGGGGCGGTGATGCTGCTGCAGAACTCCGGCCTCGGCAATATGGTCAACGCCTACTGCTCGCTGAACCTCTACTACGGCCTTCCGCTGTGCCTGATCGTGACTCATCGCGGTGACGAGCTGGAGCGCGTGCCCGCCCAGGTCCCGATGGGAGAGCGGACCGAGCGGCTACTCGGTCTGCTGGGTATCCGCGTGGTGCTGCTCGAGAAGGCCGCCGACCTGGCGCGCTTCGAGGCCGAGATCGAGGTCCACCGGCACGACGCGACCAGCGTGGCCTTCCTGACCAAGAAAACGTTCTGGAGCCCGTCGTGACCCGGCCCGACGTGATCCGGGCGGTGCTCGCCCGCATCGCCGACGACGTCATCGTGGTCTCCAACATCGCCGACGCCAGCTTCGAGCTGTGCCGCTTGAACGACAGGCCGCGGAACTTCTACATGCTCGGCTCGTTCGGCCTGGCCCCGTCGATCGGCCTCGGCCTGGCGCTGTCGCGCCCCGAGCGGGTCGTGGTGCTCAACGGCGACGGCGCCCTGCTCTACAACCTCGGCAGCCTGCCGACCGACGGCCGGTACGCACCGTCCAACTACCTGCACGTGGTCGTCGACAACGGCGCCCACGGCGCCACCGGCTACCAGCCGACGGCGACCTCGGCCGGCACCGACCTGGTCGCCGTCGCTCGCGGCTGCGGCCTACCGGCCCAGCGCGTCGACACCCCGGCGGCGCTCGGCGAGGCGCTCGACGCGTGGCTGGCGACGGGGGGCGCTCGTGTCATCGTCGCTGTCGCGACCGAGCGGCCCGCCGCGCCGGCGCCGTTGCCGCCCTACTCGGGCCGGGAGATCGCCGAGCGGTTCGGCCGGGCCCTGGCGGCCGCGGGGCCGGCGTGACGCTCGGCGAGCGGATCGGCGTCGACCTCGGCGGCCGGCGGCGGCTCGAGGACAGTCACCTGAAGCCCGGCGACGGCACGATCGACTTCCGCCGCCTGTTCGCCCGCCTCGAGGACGGCGGCTACCGCGGCCACTACATGCTGGCCTTCGGCTCGCTCGACGACATGCTCGCCGGCCGCGAGCATCTCGTGCGCGTCGCCGGCCGCTGACGCCGCCGCGCGCTCAGCCCTGGGCGCCGAGCACCCGTCCCGCCTGGGCGATCTGCGTGAGGTCGAACGGCGGGCTCACGAGCAGGATCAGCCGATCGACGCCGGCGCGCTCGACCATCTGGCGCGCGCGTGAGTCGGCTCGCAGCCAGCGCTCCTCCAGCCCCGCGAAGACCGTCGCCACGAACCCGGACGCCTCGCGCCCGGACTTCGCGTGCTCGTCGCGGGCGATGCGCAGCAGATCGGCGAGCTGCGGATGGAAAGCCTGCGTGTTGAAGCCATCCCCGTGCCGCCCGGCGATGGCAGCCATGCGCGGGCCGAAGCCGCCCACGACGATCGGCGGCGGCGGGTCCGGGCGAAGGAACCCCGCCTCGCCCGCCCAGAGCGTGCGGATCAGCGCGATGGCGTCGACCACGCGCTGCGCGCGGACGGCGTCACGCTCGACCGTCTGCCCGATCGCCGCCTGCTCCACCGCGTAGGGCGTGCGGCGACTGCCGCCGGCGCCGAGCCCCAGCAGCAACCGCCCACCCGAGATCGTCTGCAGTGTCGCCGCCATGTTGGCCAGGACGCCGGGGTGGCGATTGGCGACGTTGAGCACGAGGGGGCCGAGCATCACGCGCCGGGTGACCTCGGCCAGCGCGGTCAGCACCGTCCACGCTTCCGGCGCCCCGGGGCCCGCGTCGGCGTCGGGATCGCGCAGGTGGTCCCACGTCCACAGCCCGTCGAAGCCCGCCGCCTCGGCGGCCAGCGCGGCGGCGCGCAGCTCGGCCCAGCGCGCGCTCATCGGGATCAGGAGCAGATCGGTCTTCATGTGGAGCCCGAGAGTATCATTCGAGCATGGAGCCGAGCATCCTGATCGGCACCGGCGCCGGGCTCTGGGAGCTCACCGGTGACGTCCCCCGACCCGTCGAGGCGCTCGCCGGCCACAGCCTCACCGCGCTCGCGCGGGATGGCGCGAAGACCTGGGCGGTGATCGACGGCGCCGCGCTGTGGGCCTTCGGCGCCACGTGGACACCGCGCGCGTCGGTCGAGGGCCCGCCGGCGACGTGGGTGGCGCCGACCGCGACCGGCCCGATCGTCGGCACCGAGCAAGGTCACCTGCTCCGCCTGACCGCCGATTCGCTGGCCCGCCTCGAGTCGTTCGAGACCGTGCAGGGGCGCGACGCTTGGTACCAGCCGTGGGGCGATCCCGCCGACGTCCGCTCGATCGCCGTCGCCCGCGACGACGCCATCCACGTCAACGTCCACGTGGGCGGCGTCGTGCGCTCGCGCGACGGCGGCGTATCGTGGACGCCCACGGTCGACATCGAGGCCGACGTCCACCAGGTGCTGGCGCATCCCACGCGTCTCGAGATCGTGCTGCTCGCCGCCGCCGAGGGCTTCGGCCTCAGCCGCGACGGCGGCGATTCCTACCAGTTCGCGACGGCCGGGCTGCACGCGCACTACCTGCGCGCGGTGGCCGTGGCCGGCGAGCACGTCTTGATCTCGGCGTCGGCGGGATTTCACGGCCGCCGCTCGGCGATCTATCGCAGGCCGCTCGACGGCGCCCCACGCTTCGAGCGGTGCGAGGCGGGGCTGCCGAAGTGGTTCGACGACAACATCGACACCGGCCGCCTGGCCGCGACCGGCTCGCTGGTCGTGTTCGGCACCGGCGACGGCCGGGTCTACCGCTCGCGCGATGCCGGCGAGCACTGGGAGCTGGCGCTCAAGGGCCTGCCGCCGGTCGGCTGCGTCGCGGTCGGCTGAGCCGATCTCCTACTTCAGCACCGCGTCGGCAATCTTCGTCAGCTCCGTGCCCATCTCGGATTCCGTCTTGGCCACCGGGGGCCGCACGATCACGCGGGTGGCGCCGGCATCGTGGAAGCGCCGGATGAGATCGCGATCGGCCGGCTGCCCGTGCACGGAGATGGTGATGGCGGAGGGATTGCGCCCGGCGTCCTTGGCCAGCCGATCGAGCGTCGCGCGGCTCTCGGCCAGCTTCTCGGGCGTGGTCCGGTTCGGCAGCCAGCCGTCGCCCCAGGCCACGACGCGCTCCAGCACGTTTTTCGCGTGGCCACCGAGGATCACCGGCGGGTGGGGCTTCTGGGCCGGCTTGGGATAGGACTTCACGAGCGGGAAGTCGTAGTAGGTGCCGTGGAACTCGGCCTCCAGCTTCGTCCACAGCTCCTTCATGGCCAGGATCGACTCACGCGTCTGGCTCCAGCGGTGGTCGAAGTCGCCGCCCATGATCTGCGTCTCTTCGCGCAGCCAGCCGGCGCCGATCCCGAACAGGAAGCGCCCGCCGCTGAACAGGTCGAGCGTGGAGATCTCCTTGGCCAGCAGCAGCGGGTTGCGCTCGGGCACCAGCACGATGCCGGTCCCGAGCTTCATGCGCGTGGTCACGCCGGAGGCGCGGGCCAGGGCGACGAACGGGTCGATGAAGTGCGAGTAGCTCTCCGGGATGACGCCGTCCTCCGAGCCCGGGAACTTGCTGGTCGTGTGCACGGGGATGAACGGGTGCTCGGCGCACCAGAACGACTCGAAGCCCAGCGATTCGGCGGTGCGGGCCATGAAGGCGACGTCGACGTTGTAGGCCGGCAGCGGCACGGAGATCCCGACGTTCATGGTGTGGTCCTCTCTTGAGGCGGTTCGTGTCTCGGGCAGCGGCAGTCTATCACCGGGCAACGGGTTTATACTGCGCGCGTCCCAGCGCCGCGCGACGCCACGAGCGAGGAGACGCCATGACACTGCGCTTCGGGGTCTTCGACCACATCGAGCCCGTGCCAGGCCTGCGCCTGGACCGGATCTACCGCGAGCGGCTGCTGCAGATCGAGCGCCTCGACGCGGCTGGCTTCTACGCCTATCACCTGGCCGAGCACCACACGCCGGCCATCCACAGCCTGGCGCCCTCGCAGAACGTCTTCCTGGCCGCCGTCGCCCAGCGCACGCGGCGCCTGCGCTTCGGCCCCTGCGTGTACGTGCTGCCGCTGCACCATCCGCTGCGGCTGATCGAGGAGATCAGCATGCTCGACAACCTCAGCGACGGGCGGCTGGAGATCGGCGTCGGCCGCGGCGGCGTCATGGAGGCGTTCTTCTGGGGCCAGGAGGCCGACTCCGAGACGAACTACGCGCGGTACCTCGAGACGTTGGCCATCATCAAGGAAGGGCTCAGCCACGAGCAGCTCACCTACGCCGGCCGCTTCCACAGCTTCGAGGCGCTGCCGATGTACCTGCGCCCGCTGCAGCAGCCGTATCCCCCGCTCTGGTACATGCGCAACCCGGTCACCGCCGCGATGGAAGGCATGCACACGATCATCGTGGGCTCGCTCGACGGCCTGGCCGTCGCGGTGCCCCGCTACCGCGCCGCTTGGGAGGAGCACCAGGGGTCGGACGGGCTCACGGCCCAGGGGCAGGCGCCGATGATCGGTCTCGTCGTGCATCTCGTCGTCGCCGAGACGAACGAGGAGGCGCTGGCCGCGGCGAAGCCGGCCTGGGAGAAGTACCGCTGGAACCTCGCGGCGCCGCGCCGGCTCGAGGCCGAGAAGCGGGGGCTCACGCAGTTCCAGTCGACGAAGGACGGCTCGTTCGGCTTCGTCGGCGACCGCCCGGCCGGTTTGCCGACGCGCGAGACGCGGCGGGACATCGACGCCGAGCTGGAGCGCTTCGACCAGGCGGCGCGCCGCGAGCATCCCAACCGCCTGGGCGGCGTGGCGCTGGCCGGCACGCCGGCGGCGGTGCGCGAGTACATGGACGAGTACGTGGCGACCGGCGCCAACTACTTCGTCTGCTCGTTCCAGTGGGGCGATCTCAGCCACGAGCAGGCCATGCGGTCGATCGAGCTGTTCGCCGCCGAGGTCATGCCGGGTTATCGGGAAGATGGCGGCCCCGCCATGGCCCCCCAACCCCCAACGTTCGAGGCGGTCCGGGAAACCCGTGCCGCCCCTCGATTGACGAGCTGAGGAGATCCCTCAATGGACATGCAGGCCGCGGTGTTCCGGAAGGTGCTCGAGCCGCTCACGGTCGAGACCGTGGAGATCGACAAGCCGCGGGGGCGCGAGGTGCTCGTACACACCGCCGCCACCGGTGTCTGCCACAGCGACCTGCACGTCGTCGACGGCCACTCGCGCTACGTGCTGGACCGGCCGTTCATCCTCGGCCACGAGGGCGCCGGCGTGGTCGAAGCCGTGGGCGCCGACGTGACCACGGTGAAGCCCGGCGATCACGTGGTGGCGTGCCTGTCGGGCTTCTGCGGGAGCTGTGCGCAGTGTCTCGGCGGCCACCCCAACCTGTGCGTCGGCGGGATCGTGACGCGCCCGGCGTCGGGGGCGCCGCGGCTCTCGCAGCACGGCCAGGGGTTCCAGCAGTTCGCCGGCATCGGCAGCTATGCCGAGCGCATGCTGCTGCACGAGAACTCGCTCGTGAAGATCGACCCCGAGCTGCCGCTCGACCGCGCCGCGCTGGTCGGCTGCGGCGTCCTCACCGGCGTCGGCGCCGCGCTGCGGACCTCGGGGCTGCAGGGCGGCCAGACCGTCGCGGTCTTCGGATGCGGCGGCGTGGGGCTGTCGATCGTGCAGGGCGCCCGCATCGGTGGGGCCAGTCGGATCATCGGCGTGGACATGTTCGACTCGAAACTGGAGATGGCCAAGCGGGTCGGCGCCACCCACGTCGTGAACAGCGCCAACGACGATCCGGTCAAGGCCATCCGCGCGCTCACCGGCGGCGCCGGCGTCGATCACGCGTTCGAGGCCGTCGGCAACACGACGCTGGTGCGCCAGGCCATCGAGAGCCTGGCCATCCGCGGCACCGCCACGATCGTCGGCGTGCTGCCGCCCGACGCGATGATCGAGTTCCCGTGGATGGCCATCCGCCCGGAGTGCCGCGTGCAGACTTCGCGCATGGGCTCCAACCAGTTCCGGACCGACATCCCGCGCTATCTCGAGTTCTATCGCCAGGGCCGGCTGCTACTCGACGAGATGGTGACGCGCCGGGGGCGGCTCGGCGACATCAACGAAGCGTTCCGGGCGATGAAGGCGGGCGAGGTCGCGCGGACCGTGCTGACGTTCGACTGAGCCGGGCGATGCGCGGTCGTGTCGGTGGGCATCGTCCGCGCGCATCGGCTCGCGTACGTCACCGGCTACGGCCTTGGCTGGACGCTCGGCCAGTGGGCCGGCCAGCGGACGGCCGCCCACTCCGGCGGCCAGCCGGGCGCGACGACCTTCCTGTTGCTCGTCCCGGCGCGCGGCTGCGCCGTCGTCGTGCTGGCGAATCGGGGCGCCGTGATCGGCCTGCCCGATCTCGCTCGCAGCCTCGCCGGCACGGCGTGCGAATGAGGTCCATGGACGGGATGGCGCGGTAGGTACGAAGAGCGCCGAGCCCCGAGTTACTCCACGTACATCTGACCGGCGACCGCGGGCATCCCGTCCGCCCCTCGGCGCAGCACGACGAACGCGCCCATGCGGACGTCAAGACCGGTGAGGTCGCTGACGACCGAGCCGTGCGTGACGAGCACCAGCGGCAGTGCGTCGCGATGCTCGCCAATCGCCTGCCGCACGGGGATCAGCAGCCGCCGGCGTAGCTCGGTGTCGCGGAGCGCGCCCTGCAGGACCTCCCACGGCTCGACCCGCCCGAAAGCCAGCCGCGCAGTCTCCAGGCACCGGCAGCGCGGGCTCGACAGCACACGGCCGACGGTGACGCCGTGCTGCCGGAATGCCGCGCCGACGCGCCGGGCCTGGGCGCGGCCGATCTCGTCGAGGTTGCGCTGGGTCGAGCAGTCGTCAAGGCGTGCGTCGGGCGGATCGAACGATCCCGGCGCGTAGCTGTGGCGCAGCACCACGACGCTGCCGGGCGCGCGCAGCGCCTCCCAGAGCGTCTCGTCGGCATGCGCCACCCCTGCCCAGGTACCCAGGAGCGCCGCGATCAGCCAGAGCCGCGCGCACAGCGACACGCCCGGAGCTAGACGGTCTGCGCGATCTGCGAGCCCGCCGGCAGCTCCGCCTCCCGCCAGTCGGCGCCCTGCGGCAGCACGGCCTCGGCGGCAGCCAGCGTGGCGTAGGTGGGCTCCACGCCGCGCGGCGTGTCCCCCTCGCCCACCGAGCGCACCGCCTCCAGCAGGAGCCGGCGCGCCTGGATGACTGCCCGGTCCGCGGGGCCCAGATGCTCGCGACTGCGATCGACGATCGAGCCCATGCTCTCCTGGATCGCCCGATCCTGCGTGTTGATGCCGTCGATGCCCGTGAAGCTCTCGGTCTTCTGCACCTGGCGGTCGAGGAGGTAGTGGTTCGCGCGGTTGCGCTTCGAGCGGAACGTGACCTGATCGACGTCGGCGGGGCCGTTGCCGAGCCGTCGCTCCAGCCGGTCCTCCGCGGTCAGCGGCGCCTCGGTCGTGCTGTACTCCCAGTTGTAGACCATCGTGCTCTCGTCGTCGATCGGCACCCACATGTGCCCGGCCACCAGCGGCACGCCGCTCTCCGAGCGCGAGGGCCGGATCTGGTGGAACGGCAGGATGAAGTGATACGTGCGCACGTGAACCCTGCCCTCGTCGAGCGGCCGGACACCCGCGTAGCGATAGCCGTAGTCGGTGACGTCGACCTCGATCTTCGGTGCCTTGCCGCGCACGAAGGGGTTGTCGGGCTTGAAGCCCGGGCGCGTGGTGTTGCTCGTGAGCAGACGGTGGAGGATCGGCGCGTGCGAGGTGTCGATGCCGCCCTCGAGGCCCTGCAGCCAGCTGGTCTCCTGGATGACCTTCGAGACCTGCAGATGCGTGGCCGGCCGGCGGGTCCACGCGAAGTCCGGCGGGGCCGGCCGGCGCTCGGGCGGTCCCATGTAGGTCCACACCACGCCGCCGAGCTCCAGCGTGGGATAGGACGTGATGAAGATCTTGTCCTTGAACTGCAGCTCCGCGGGCTCGTTCATCATGTCCAGGCAGCGGCCGCCCGTGTCGAACTTCCAGCCGTGATACACGCAGCGCAGCCCGCACTCCTCGTTGCGGCCGAAGAACAGCGACGTGCGGCGGTGCGGGCAGTACTCGTCGAGCAGCCCGATCCGGCCCTGCGTGTCGCGGAAGGCCACGAGGTCCTCGCCGAGCAGCCGCACGCGCACCGGCGGGCCATCCGGTTCTGGTAGCTCCCGCGCGAGCAGCGCAGGGATCCAGTAGCGCCGCAGCGTGTCGCCCATGGGAGTGCCGCGATCGACCCGGGTCAGGAGCGCGTTGTCCTCGCGTGACAGCATGCCGGATCCTCCTGGATGGCCGCGAGGCCGTCGAGCGGATGAGGTGATTGGCCGGAGTCTACCACCGCCCCGCGCGAAACAGGACGGTCACCCGGGCCCACGCCCTTTCACGAACGGGGCGCGACGGTGTCTCAAGGGCATGAAGAGCCATACGGAAGACGGGGTGCTGGTGCTGGCGGACATCTCGGGATTCACGGCATTCGTCACCGCGACCGAGCTGGAGCACGGGCCGCCGATCATCGCCGAGCTCCTGGGCGAGGTCATGGGACGGCTGTCGCCGCCGCTGGAGATCCAGGAGGTGGAGGGTGACGCGGTGTTCGCGCTCGGCGCCGACCACGCCCTGGGGTCGCCGGCAGCCGTGCTGAGCGCGCTGGAGGACGCCGTCGGCGCGTTCAGGAACAGGCAGCGCGAGCTGCAGGCTGACGAGAGCTGTTCCTGCAAGGCCTGCCGGAGTGTCGGGAGCCTCGACCTCAAGATCATCGCCCACCATGGGCGGTTCCTGCGCCAGGTGGTCGGCGGCCGGAGCCAGGCCGCCGGGGTGAACGTCATCCTCGCCCATCGACTGCTCAAGAACGGACGGGCGACAAGCCGCGCCTACATCCTGCTCACCGAGGCGGCGCTGCGCTGGGCCGGCGTCGATCCGATGCAGGCGGGGCTGATCGCCTACAGCGAGCGGTACGAGCACTTCGGCGACGTGCGCTACTTCGTCAGGGATCTTGGGGTCGCCGCCGCGCTCGAGCCCGCCCTCGCCCACTGAGCACACGCCCGGACCCACACTCGGCGGGTCCGGGCGTTGCGCCCGACCACGCGCGGGCGACTTGCTCTACACTCTCCCTCCATGGCCGACGGAACGCGGCCGGCGATAACCGATAGTGCCAGGCACGACCTCGCCTGGGCCGCCGCGACCGACGTCGGCCGGCGCGAGCGCAACGAGGACGCCTGCGCGGGGGAAATCCGGGTGGACGAAGCCGGGGCCTCCCGCCGCGGCGTGTTCATCGTGTGCGACGGGATGGGCGGGCACGCCGGGGGCGACGCCGCCAGCGGGCTGGCGGTGTCGGTGCTACGCCGCGAGCTGCGGTGGGCGCTCGAAAGCCGGTGGCCTGCCGCCGAGGTGGTCGCCGAGCGGGTCCGCCAGGCGGTCGGCGCGGCGAATCGCGCGATCTTCGAGGGAAACGAGCAGGGTGGGATGCAGGGCCGGCAGCGCGCCGGGACGACGCTGGCGCTGGTGCTGGTCGCCGCCGGTGAGGCCCACGTGGCCCACGTCGGCGACAGCCGCGTCTACCTGGTGACCGGGCGAGAGATGCTCCTGCTCACCACCGATCACACCGTGGCGAACTGGGAGATCGGCCGGGGCACGCCGCCCGAGCTGGCCCGGCAGCGATCGGACGCGCGTCACCTCACCCAGGCGCTGGGCCCGTTTCCCGACGACCGCATCCGCCTCGATCTGCACGTCCACCGGATCGCCGAGCCGGCACTCTTCGTGCTGTGCACCGATGGCGTGTGGGAGCGTGACGTCGTCGAGCGCGAGGCCGAGGGCCTGCTGCGTCCGCTGCTGGCGCCGGGCGCCGACCTGGACGGCGGCAGCCGCCGGCTGGTGGCGGCGGCCCGGCAGGCCAGCGGCCACGACAACATGACGGCGCTCCTCGTGCGGGCGCACCCCGATGGCTAGCTGGCAGCCCATGCCGCCCGGCACCGTGCTCCACGGCCGCTACGAGGTCGAGGCGCTGTCGGGACGCGGCGGCTTCGGCGCGACGTATCGCGTGCGCGATCGCGAGCGCTTCGGCCAGGTCTGCGCGCTGAAGGAGCTCTTGCCCACCCAGGCCGAGAATCCCAAGGTGCGCGAGCTGTTCGAGCGCGAGGCGCGCACGCTGCTGAGCCTGCGCCACACCGGCATCCCCGCCTTCCACGCGTTCTTCGTCCGCGACGGCCGCTACTACCTCGTCGAGGATTTCATCGCGGGCCAGACGCTGGCCCGCGAGCTGGAGGACAAGGGCCGCTTCTCGGAGGGCGAGGTCGTCGCCGTCATGGATGAGGTGCTGTCGATCCTCGAGTACCTCCACGGTCGCACCCCCGCCGTCATCCACCGCGACATCAAGCCCGCCAACCTCATCCGGGCCGACACCGGCGCGCTCTACCTCGTCGACTTCGGCGCCGTCAAGGAGGCCATGGCGGTCGCGGCGCTCAGCGCGGAGAGCACGATCATCGGGACCTCCGGCTACACGCCGCCCGAGCAGTTGCGCGGCCTCGTGATGCCCGCCAGCGATCTCTACGCGCTGGGCGCGATGGCGCTGCACCTGCTCACCGGACGCGGGCCGGCCGATTGGTTCAACGTGATGGACGGCGCCTGGCGGTTCGCCGGACAGATCGGCGTGTCGCGCCGCCTCGACGGGATCCTCGGCCGCCTGCTCGAGGAGCAGCTGGCCCGGCGCTTCCAGGGAGCCACCGCGGTGCGCGAGGCGCTGCGCGGCGGCGCCTCGGCCACGCGGGCGCCGCTGCCGGCGCCCGCGGACACGGCGTTCAGGCCCGCTACCGCGCCGTGGCGATCGTGGCGCTGGCTGGGGGGTGGAGCGCTGGCCGCCGTCGTCGTCGCCGGCGCGGCCGCGGCGACGCTCAGGCTCGGCGGCAGCGCGGATCGTCCCGCACCCGCCCTGCCGTCGGTGGCCGTCGCCCCGCCGGTGGCGTCGGCTCCGCCGCCGCCCGCGCCGGCGACGCCTGTCCCGGCGGCGCCGAGCCCGGCCGCACCCCCGGAGCCGGCGCCGGCTGCGCGACCCCCTCTGGAGCCAGGCCGCCCGGCCGGCCGCGTGGAGCCGCGCGCCGCCGCGCCGGAAGCGCGGCGGCCATCACCGCCTGTCGAGTCGCGGCCACGCGCTCCCGAGCCGGCGCGAGTCGCTGAGCCGGCGCCGGCCGCGTCCGAGCCGGGCCCGGAGACGGCGGCGCCGGAGCCCGCACCGAAGCCACGGGTGACGCTGGCGCCGGCCGCCCCGGCGTCGCCGTTTCCCCACCGCATGTTCGCGGCGCCCGTCGATCGCGTCTGGGTCGTGACCGAGAGCACGCTCAAAGGCCTCGGCTGGGACATCGACAAGCGCGACCACGGCACCGGGATGCTCATCACCGAGTCGCGCCGACTGCAGGGCGAGGACTTCGGGCTCTACGCCAAGGACCTGCGGCACCGGCTGCGAGTCCAGCTTCGGCCGGCCGGCGAGGGCCAGACGCTCGTGACCGTCGAGCGCCT
The DNA here is from genome assembly GCA_041499965.1 of Methylomirabilia bacterium. Taxonomy (GTDB): domain Bacteria; phylum Methylomirabilota; class Methylomirabilia; order Rokubacteriales; family CSP1-6; genus AR5. The sequence goes on along the minus strand of JBGQLG010000018.1, from coordinate 25,630 downwards.
CGTGTTTCGCCGGGAGCGCATCTTCTGGGTCAACTCCGACGAGGCGGCGGAGCTCCCCGAGGCCCTGCGCAATCAGCAGATCGAGCAGGGCGTGCTGGCGGCGATCGGCCGCTCGCTGTGACGGCGCGGCTGAAGCTCACCAGCCTCGACGGCCGTCGTGAGTTCGAGCTGCCCGACGGCCCCACGCTGGTCGTCGGCCGCACGTCCGAGGCCGACATCCGGCTGACCGACGCCACGGTCTCGCGCCGCCACGCCGAGCTGCGCGTGGTTGCCGGCGGCGTGACCGTCGAAGACCTCGGCAGCGTCAACGGCGTCTTCATCAACCGGGTGCGCGTGCGCGGGGGGGCCGTGGCCCCCGGCGACTCGATCGCCTTCGGCACCGCCGTCTTCCGGCTGCAGTCCGTGGAGCCCGCGGTCGCCCCCGCGAGTGCCATCGTCAGCGAGCTGCCCGTGCTGGAAGGCGCCTCCGCGCTCGTGGTCCCCGGGGCCGGTGCCGCCGGGCGGGAGCGCCGGGACTTCGAGCGCGAGGCCGCCATGCTGACGCGGCTGCTCGATGTCGCCCAGAAGCTCTCGGGCGAGATGGACCTGGACCGGCTGCTGCACGCGGTGGTCGAGACCACGTTCGAGAGCATGCGCGGCGACCGGGTCTCGATCCTGCTGCGCGAGCCCGACGGCCGGCTCGTGTCCCGCCTGGGCCGCAGCCGGCTCGGCGACGCGGTCGCCGGCCACGTGCCGCGCTCGATCGCCGAGCGGGCCGCCGCCGAGCGCGTGGCCATCCTCTCGCACGACGCCGCCGCCGATCCCCGCTTCACCGGCGAGTCGGTGCTGCAGCAGAAGGTCGGCGGCGCCATGTGCACGCCGCTGCTGGCCGGCGACGAGGTGCTCGGCCTGCTGTACGTCGACAGCCTCTCGGCCACCGGCGTCTTTACCGGCGAGGATCTGCAGTTCCTCGCCGCCTTCGGGGGCGTCGCGGCCGTCAGCCTCAAGAACGCGCGCTACGCCGAGCAGATCCGCCGGGAGGCGATGATCCGCGCGAACTTCGAGCGCTACTTCGCGCCTCGCGTGGCCGCCGAGATCGCCGAGCAGCAGCGCGAGGTGCGGCTGGGCGGCGAGCGCCGGCCACTGGCCATCCTCTTCAGCGACATCCGTGGATTCACCGCGCTGGCCGAGCACCTGAGCCCCGAGGCCGTGGCCACGCTCCTCAACCAGTACTTCACCGAGATGGTCGACGTCGTCTTCGAGCACGGCGGCACCCTCGACAAGTTCCTGGGCGACGGGATGCTGGCGCTGTGGGGCGCGCCGACCACCCAGCCCGACGACGCCGATCGCGCGGTCCGCGCCGCCATCGCCATGCAGCGGGCGCTGGCCGGCCTCAACGAGCGCTGGCTCGCCGACGCCCAGCCGACGCTGGTCATCGGCATCGGCATCAGCTACGGCGAGACGTTCGTGGGCAACATCGGCAGCCACCGCCGGCTCGAGTACAGCGTGGTGGGCGACACCGTGAACACCGCGGCCCGGCTGTGCGCGCAGGCCGGTCCCCACGAGATCCTGGTCACGGGGCCGCTGAGCCGGGCGCTGCGGGAGCCGCGCCGCCTGGAGAAGCTGGCCCCGCTGGCCCTCAAGGGCAAGGACGAGCCGGTCGTCGTCTACCGGATCCAGTACCTGACCTAGACCTTCAGCACCTCGGCGTTCGGAGCGGCCTCCAGCTCGCAGGCATTCACCGTCATGGCCAGCATGCTGTAGTAGCCGATCGCCCCGGTGAGCTGGATGAAGCCGTCGTCGCCGAACCGGGCCCGCAGCGCCTTGGCGGTGGCGTCATCCACGCGGTGCGTGCGCAGCAACGTCCGCGTGAAGTCCACGATCTGGGCGTCCTCGGTCGGAATGCCGCGCGAGTGGTTCTCACGGATGGCCGTGATGGTCGCCTCCGGCACGCCGAGTCGCCGGGCCCCGCCGGTCTGGGCGCCCCACACGTAGACGGCGTCCAACTCACGCGCCACGGTCATCGCGGCCAGCACGCGGACGCGCATGTCGAGCGAGCCTTCGAACCGGACGTAGGCACCCAGGTGGGCCAGCCGTCCGGCCAGCTCCGGCGAGTGCAGGAACATCGTGAACGGCCCCTGCAGGGCGCCCCGGCTCTTGACGATGCCGTCCACGATCGCGTGGTCCTTGGGGGCGACCTGCTCCTTGCTCGTGATGGGCGTCAGCCGTGCCATTGGTCGAGATCCTCCCGAGCGGGGAGCATACCGCGTCTATCATCGGAGCCGGGAGGCAAGGATGGGGATCAAGGGCATCGACCACTGGGTCATCGTCGCCGCAGATCTCGAGCGCACGCTCGACTTCTATGCCGGGCTGGGGTTTCCGATCGCGTGGGAGGAGCGGCCCAATCGTCCCGCCCGCGGCATGCCGACCATCCGCATCGGCGACGCGCAGAAGATCAACGTACACGGGCCGGACTGGCCGGACCGTACCGGCTATCTCGGGGCGCGTCGGCCCTCGACGGGCGGCGCCGATTTCTGTCTCGAGTGGGAGGGCACCGTCGAGCAGGTGCTGGATCTGCTCGCGCGCAACCGCATCGCGATCGAGGCGGGGCCGGGACCGCGGACGTGCGCGCGCGGGCTCTCGACCAGCGTCTACTTCCGCGACTCCGACGGCAACCTGGTGGAGTTGACGGTGTACGACCGGACGGCGTAGCGATCAGGCGTCCGGCGACGCGTACGGAATCGGGCCCGCGTACTCCGTGCGTAGCGGCGCCCAGCGGTCGGCCCAGCCGCGGGCGAGTGTGGCGGCGAGCTGGGCGAGGTGCAACCGGTCGTGGGCCACCCAGGCGGCCAGCAGGTCGAGCCCGGACAGGACGCCCCCGCTCGGGCGCTCCACCGCTCCGCCGAGACGCTCGGGCGCGAGCCCCGCGAGGAACACCAGGCTGCTCGCACGACGCTCACGGAACGCGGCCAGCGCGCGGGGGCCGTCGTCGTCCAGGTAGCGGCGCTCGATCGCCTTCCGCTCGGGATCGTTCGGCGCGAAGCGCGGGCCGTTCTCGGCAATCACGCGCACGCGGGCGGCGAAGTCCTCGGTCTCCTCGTCGCGCAGGTGGCAGACGATCTCGACCGGCGCCCACTCGGCCGGGGCCGGGCGCGTGCGCCACGCTACGGCGTCGAGGCCGCCGACCAGACCGGTGACGACGTCCGGCATCCGCGCCAGCTCGGCCCGCGCGGCGGCGAGCAGCGCGGCCGGCCGCCCTGCCCCCGCCCCGGACGTCACTTCACCTCGGTCTTCAACTTCCACTTCACGAGACCGGGCTCGGTCTCCTCCAGGAGCTTGATGGCAAGCCGTCAGTCCATCACCGGGATCAGATCGATCGCCCTACCCGGGGCAGGATAGCGTAGAAGAGGCTTCCCTCGCCCTGCACGCTGCGCACGCCGACCCGGCCGCCCTGCATCTCGACCAGGCGCTTGGTGAGGGCGAGGCCCAGGCCGGTGCCTGCGTGGTGGCGGGCGGTGCCGCCGTCGAGCTGCTCGAAATCCTGGAACAGCCGCGCCACGTCGGCGGGCTCGATGCCGATCCCGTGGTCCTCGACCTCCAGGCGCCAGCTCTCACCGTCCTCCGGCCGCGCGCGGATCCAGACCTGGCCGCCCTCCGGCGAAAACTTCAGCGCGTTGGACAGGTAGTTGTAGAGCACCTGCTTGAGCCGGGCGGGGTCCGTGGTGACGCCGGCCAGCTCGGGATCGACCTCGCATTCCACCTGCATGTGCTTGCGCGAGGCAACGGCCCACGTGCCGTCGCGCACTTCGGCCACGAGAGCCGCGACGTCCACCGGCACCGGCCGCAGCTCCATCTTGCCGGCCTCCACCTTGGCCAGGTCGAGCACGTCGCCGATGAGCTGCAGCAGGTGCTGGGCGCTGCCCAGGATGTCGGCGAGAAATTCGCGATGCTGGGGCGAGACCGCACCCACCCTGCCGTCGTGCATGAGCTGGGCGAAGCCGATGATCGCGTTCAGCGGTGTCCGCAGCTCGTGACTCATCGCCGCCAGGAACTCGCTCTTGGCCCGGTTGGCCCGCTCGGCGGCGGCCTCGGCGCGCCGCCGCTCCCCGATCTCCTCGGACAGCTCGTCGTTGGCGGCGCTCAGCTCGCGCGTGCGCTCGAGCACGCGGCCCTCGAGCTCGGCCGCCTGCCGCCGCACGTCCTCGTGCAGCCGGGCCTGGGTCATCGCCACGGCCAGCTGCGCCGTCGCCTCCTGCGCGATGGCGACCGCCTCGGACCCGAATGGCCCGGCGGTGGCGCCGAAGGTGACCGCGCCGATCAGCTCGCCCTCGGCGATCATGGGCACCACCATGCAGACGCGGATGCCCGACGCGAGCAGGGCGGCGGCGTCCGGGCCCGGCGGCAGCGCGTCCACGTCGATCACCTGCGGCTCACCGCGCCGCAGGGCCGCGAGGTCGCCGGCCAGCGCCAGCGACAGCCGTACCCCACCTCCGCGGTGGATCGCCCGCCGCCCCGACGCCGCCAGCACCTCCAGCTCGCCGGCGGGCGTGTCGAACGTGTTCACGATGACCCGCGCGACGCCCAGCAGCTCGCGCAGCGGCCGGACCACCGCCTCCGCGACCGACTCGGGCGCCGGCCGGGCGAGCAGCGCCCGATCGATCTCGTGCAGGATCCGCAGGCGCTCGGTGATGCGCCCGCGCTCGCGGGCCGCCGCCTCCATCGCCCGCAGCACCGTGTCGACCTCGGCGACGCCGGTGCGGGCGGTCACGACGGGCGCGCCCGCCGCCAGCTTCGCCGCCTCGGCCGAGAGCGACAGGATCGGCCCGGCGATGCGCCGGCCCACGATGCGCGCCGTCGCCGCGCCCAGGAGCGCGAAGCCCACGCCCGCGCCCACGAGCAGTATCAGCTGGCGCCGTAGCGGCGTGTCGAGCATCGTGGCCGGGGCCGCGATCGTCACGTTCCAGCCGGAGAGCGTACCCCGGGCGAACGCCGCGTAGACGTCGACGCCTTCCTTCGTCACCCCGCGCAGCCCCCCCTCGCGCCGGCTGGCCATCGCCGCGACCATCCGGGGGTTGACCGGCTGGCCGACGAACTCCCCGGCGCCACGCGTGCGCGCCACGATCGTCCCCGTGCGGTCGGTCACGGCGGCAACCCAGTCGGCGGGGACCTCCTGCTGGCGCAGGACGTCGCCGAACGCCGCGGCGGTAACGATCACGCCCAGCGCGTGGCGCGTGGCGCCCGGCCCGCTCACCGGCACCACGAGGCTGATCACGGGCCGCCTGGTCAGGAGGCCGGTGAAGAGATCGGAGAGGGCCGGCTTGCCCTCGCGCAGGGCCCGGATGACGGGCTCGGCATGTCCCGCGCTGGAGGGCGGCGTACCGAGGGGCAGCAAGGTATTCACCAGCGGCTGTCCTGAGGCGTCGTAGAGCACGACGTTCTGCCAGCGAGGCCGCGTGGCCATCGCCCGGCGGGCGGCCCGGTGGAACGCCTGCAGGTCGCCGCTCTGGAGGTGCTCGGAGGTCCCGAGCACGCTCAGGGCCGCGACGTCGGCGCCCACCTCGTGGTCGACGGCGACGGACAGGGCCCGGGCGGTGTCCAGGAGGCCGCGCTCGGTGGCCGCGCGGGTACTCTGCTGCACCCACAGGAGCATGGCAATCGAGAACACGATCATCGGCAGCAGGGTCCCCAGGGTGAGGACACTCAGGTGAGAACGGAGCTTCACTCGCCGCCGCCTGACGCCACGCGCACAGACCCCCTCGCTTCGGGCAGTCCGCAAACACCGTGCCCTTCGTCGTGGCGTATGCCACCGAGGATTGAACCGCGGATTGATTGGAGGGCCCGCGGGGCGGGCCGGAAGGGTCTTCCGGGTACGCGGTCATTTGACCGCGATTTCGTCGCCGAGTTCCGTGCCGAGCTGGAGACGCTGCGCTGAGCCACACCGCCTAGGGAAGTCCTCTCGCGCAACGGAACCCGACGACGTTGCTCCGGTAGTCCGGCGTGACGGCGTTGCCCCGGGAGGACGACCGCACGTTGATCGCGAAGGTGTTCCAGGACCCGCCGCGCAGGACTCGATACTGGCCCGAATCTGGCCCCCGAGGATTTCGCTCTGGACTGCGCTGGTAATAGTCCTCGTTGAGCCAGTCCGCGACCCACTCCAAGACGTTGCCCGCCATGTCGTGGACGTCGTAGGGGCTGACGCCCCCGGGATAGCTCCCGATAGGGCGTGTCGTCTTGACGGCCATGTCACCGTTTGCTTTGGCGGCGTCCCACGCCTCGCCCCAGGGATAGCGCCTGCCGTCCGTGCCGCGCGCAGCTTTTTCCCACTCCGCCTCACTCGGCAGCCGCTTGCCCGCCCATTTGCAGTACGCCTCGGCGTCGTGCCACGAGACCTGCACGACCGGGTGCGTCGCATCGCCGGGCGTTCCGGAACCGTCGGGGCTCCGCCACGACACGCCGCTGACCATGTCCCATTGCCATTTGCCATCCTTCTGCTGGAAGACCCGGCCATCGCCCTCTCTCTCCGCGGTGGTGCGATGCCCGGTCGCCCTCACGAACCTCTCGAAGAGGCCGATCGCGACCTCGTAGCGGTCGAGATAGAAGGCGTCGAGCGTCACCCGGTGCCGCGGCGCCTCCCGCTCACCCCACTGCTTGCAGGTCGACTCCGCCGTCCCGCCCTTCTTGCGCGCCTCCTTGAAGCGCTCGACCTCGGTCGCGTCGCTCCCCATCCAGAACTCGCCGGCCGGCACCAGGACCATCTCGGCGCCGGCCTCGCTCCGGAGTGCTTTCGGAGGCTCTGTCCTCAGTGGCTCGATGTCGATCAGGACCTCGGCGCGCTGGTTCACGGCCACCTGCACCTCGCGCTCCCAGTCCCGGTGGCCCTCCTTGCGCGCCTTCACCCGATAGGCCCCGATGGGCAGGTTGTTCAGGACCAGCGCCGTGCCGCGCTCGGTCTCGCCGATTCTCCGTTCGTCCAGGTAGCCCTCGATCCCCGCGAGCGGGCCTCGGATCGCCAGCGAGCCGTACTCGCGGATCACTTCCTTGGTGATCGAGGGCTCGGGCGGCGTGGCCGGAGTGGGCACGGCGGCAACCACGGCCGGCGGCCGGCTCGCGGTCGCGGGCGGTGGCGTGGCTGCTTCCGCGAACTGGAACTCGCCGGTGAACGAGGACGAGACCCACGGCCGCTGGCGGTTGCGTGTCTTGTCCGCGACGCTGCGCGCGGCGCGCTTGAACGTCTCCTCGATCGTCAGCCCGCGCAGGGCCAGGGCCTGGAGGAGCTCGCCGGTGTACACGCCGTTGGTGCCCGGCGTGCCGTCGGCGGCGACGTCGCCGGGATCGGTCGCGTACGCGATGAATGTTCCGGGCGGCCCGCTCATCTGCGCGAGGCCCCGGGAGGCGCTGCGCCAGCCGCGCGCGAAGGGGTTGTCGCGGCAGGCGTCGAGGATGACGACGTTCAGCCGAGAAGAGGCCGACGCCGCCCTCGCCCATGCGCTCGCCGAACTCGGCCACGGCTCGGCGCATGCCAATGAAGTCGAGGTTCTCGTGGCTGAGCACCTCGAACCCGAGGGTGCCCAGCGCGCCGGCCATCGCGCGCGCGTCGTTGACAGGATTGTTCAGGCGCCCACGACGGCGCTGACCCGCCTTGACACGTCCCCGCCCAGACGGTATAGCCCTCCCATCCCCGCGCGCGGAGGCAGGCATGGAGCAGCCGACGATCAAGTGGCCCAAGGGCAAACGGTGCGCGTTCTCCATCTCCTTCGACCTCGACGGCGAGAGTCCGTGGATCCACCGCGATGCCGGACTGGCCGAGCGGCCGCTGCACATGTCGATGGGCGCCTACGGGCCGAAGACGGGCGCGCCGCGCATCCTGAAGGTGCTGGACCGCTACGGCATCAAGGCCGGCTGGTTCATCCCCGGCTGGATCGTCGAGCGCTACCCCGACCTGTGCCGCGAGATCGTGCAGCGCGGCCACGAGGTGGGACACCACGGGTACCTGCACGAGAAGCCGTTCTTCATGCAGGGCGGCGCCGCCGAGGAAGAAGCGCTGCTGCTCAAGTCGATGGACATCTTCAAGCAGATCCTCGACGTCAAGCCGCTCGGCTCGCGGGCGCCGTCGGCCGATCCCTCCCAGCACACGATGACCCTGCTCAAGAAGCACGGCTTCGTCTACCACTCGAACCTCATGGACACCGACCTGCCTTACTGCCACAAGACCGTGCACGGCGAGCTGGTCGAGCTGCCGACCGCGTGGTGCAACAACGACTTCCCCTTCTTCGGCTTCAGCGCGGTGCCGCCGGTCGGCAACGGCATCTGGAGCCAGGAGGACGTCTTCGAGATCTGGAAGGAAGAGTTCGAGGGTGCCTACGAGGAGGGCGGCTTCTTCAACCTGATGGGCCATCCCCAGGTGATCGGCCGGCCCTCGCGCATGCGCATGGTCTCGCGGCTCATCGAGCTGATCCTCGGCAAGGGCGACGTGTGGGTCGCGCGTCCGATCGACGTCGCCGAGCACTACCTGTCGCAGCGGTGAGCCCCGACACTCCGGCGGGACGGCTGGCCGGCCGCGTGGCGCTCGTGACCGGCGCCGGGCGTGGCTTCGGTCGCACGATGGCCATGGCGTTCGCCCGCGAGGGCGCCGACGTCGTCGTCAACTACAACGCCGGCGCGGCGCCGGCCAAGGACGCCGTCGGCGAGATCGAGGCGCTCGGCCGGACGGCGCTGGCCGTGCAGGCCGACGTGGCCCGTGAGGATCAGGTGCGCGCGATGGTCGAGCGCACGCTGGAGCGCTTCCGGCGCCTGGACGTCCTCGTGAACAACGCCGGCATCATGACCCGCGGCGCCTTCGCGGAGGCGCCCCTGAAGGACTACGACGCGATGTGGGCGATCAACGTGACGGGGACGTTCCTGTGCACGCAGTACGCGCTGCGGCCGATGGTGAAGGCGCGCTACGGCCGCATCGTCAACCTCTCCTCGCAGCTCGCCCGGGCCGGTGTGGGCAACGGCGGCTTCGCCGCCTACGCGGCCACCAAGGGCGCCGTCGAGGCGTTCACCCGGGCAATCGCCCTGGAGTACGGCGGCCACGGCATCACCGTCAACGCGATCGCGCCGGGCGGGATCGACACCGACATGAGCAAGGCGGTGATGACGCCGGAGTATCGGGCCCGGCGCCTCCAGGAGCTGCCGGTGCGCCACCTCGGCGAGGTCGAGGACGTGGCCTACTGCGCCGTGTTCCTGGCCAGCGAGCAGGCGAACTACCTCACAGGCCAGGTCCTGCAGCCCAACGGCGGCTGGGTGATGGCATGAAGCGCAGAGCGGATCGCTCGATGCAGTCGTGGATGCGCAAGATGGTGCTGGCCCTGGCCGGCGTCCTCATCCTGGTCGTCGTCGGCACCGCGCCGGCGGCCAAGGACACGCTGGTGATCGGCATGCCGACCGACGTGCCGATCTTCGACACCCACAAGGCCACCGGCCTGCACAACGGCGGCATCCTCAACCAGGTCTCGGAGCCCCTGGTCCGGCTCACGCCCGACGGCAAGGTGGTGCCCTGGCTCGTCGAGTCGTGGGAACAGTCGAAGGACGGCAAGACGTGGACCCTGCACACGCGCAAGGGCGTGACGTTCACCGACGGCACGCCCTTCAACGCCGAGGCGCTGCGCTTCAACCTGGAGCGCTTCCGCAAGCACTCGATCGGCAAGGCCACGCTGGCGATGGTGAAGTCGCTCGAAGTCGCCGGCGAGCACGTGCTGAAGGTCACCACCGAGGCGCCGTTCGCGCCGTTCGTCAACTCGCTCGGCTACCACTGGATCGTGGTCTACAGCCCGACCCAGATCATGAAGGTGGGCGACGACAACTTGCACACCGCGCCGGTCGGCACCGGCCCGTTCAAGTTCGTCCACCACAAGCGCGGCCAGGAGGTGCGGCTCGAAGCCAACGATCAGTACTGGGGCGGCAAGCCCAAGCTGCGCGCGATCGTCAGCCGCCCCTACCCCGACCAGGGCGCGCGCATGCTGGCGCTGGAGAGCGGTGACGTCGACCTCATCTTCCACGTCCCACCCCAGGAAGCGACCCGGCTGGCCAGAAACACCAACCTCATGGTCTCCACACCGCCCTCGGCGCGCGTGATCTGGATCTACCTCAACACGCAGCACGATCCGTTCAAGGACAAGCGCGTGCGGCAGGCGCTGTACTACGCGATCGACCGCGAGTCGATCGTGAAGAACATCTTCGCCGGCACCGCCCGGGCGCTGCATTCGCCCGGCCCGGTCGGCAGCAACGGCTACACCGACAAGTACGACGTCTACGGCTACAACCCCGAGCGGGCCCGCCAGCTCCTCAAGGAGGCCGGCGCGCCCAGCCTCAGCTTCACGCTGCACCACTCGCCCGGGCGCTACCTGCTCTCGGGCCAGGTCGTCGAGGCCATCCAGGGCTACCTCAAGCAGGTCGGCGTCGCGATGCGCGTGACCGACCTCGAGTGGGGCGCGCTCTCGCAGCTCACCGCGCAGCCGGTCGAGAAGAACACGGTGCAGGCGGTGCTGTTCGGCTGGCGCTCCGTGAACGGCGACATCGACAGCGCCATCCAGGATTTCGGCTCGGCGTTCTGGCGGCCCAAGGGCAACAACGGCTCGTTCTGGAAGAGCGAGGAGTTCGACCGCCTCCTCGGCTTCGAGCAGAGCACGCTCGACGCCCGGAAGCGGGTGGAGACGCTCTACCGCATGCAGGAGATCCTCATGGACGAGATGCCGGCGCTGTGGCTCTACGGCGAGCCACAGATCTGGGCGGCCAAGCGCACGCTCAAGGGTGTGGAGTGGAACCCGCTGGAGTCGATCCAATCGTTGCACGCCGCCTACTTCGAGGATTGATCGCGGCCACATGCTCCGGCTCATCACCAGCCGGCTGGCCACCGGCGTGCCGACGTTGCTCGCGGTCAGCGTCTGCGTCTTCGCGATCGTGCGGCTCATCCCCGGCGACCCGGCTCGCCTGCTGGCCGGTGACTTCGCCACCGACCAGGTCGTCGACGAGCTCCGGCAGCGCTGGCACCTGAACGATCCCCTTCCCGTGCAGTACGCGGCCTACCTGGGCGGCGTGCTGCGCGGTGACCTCGGCCGCTCGATCAGCACCTCCACGCCGGTCGCGCCCGAGCTGATCGAGCGCTTCCTGCGTACGCTTCAGCTCGCGCTGGCCGGCATCGCGGTGGCGGCGGTGCTCGGCATCGCGGCCGGCATCGTGAGCGCCGTCCGCCGCTCGACGCTCGTCGACTACCTGGCCACCGCGCTGGCCCTCACCGGCATCAGCACGCCGATCTTCTGGTCGGGCCTGATCCTCATCCTGCTCTTCTCCGTCACCCTCGAGTGGCTGCCGGCCGGCGGCACCGGAACGCTGCGCCACCTGGTGCTGCCGGCGGTGAGCCTCGGCCTCTTCGGCGCCGGCGTGCTGGCGCGGCAGACGCGCTCGGGATTGCTGGAAGTGCTCGGCCAGGACTTCGTGCGCACCGCGCGCGCCAAGGGATTGCCGGAGCGGCTGGTCGTCGTGAAGCACGCGCTGAAGAACGCGCTGATCCCGGTCGTCACGGTGCTGGGAGACCAGTTCGGCAGGTTGCTCGGCGGCGCGATTCTGACCGAGACGGTCTTCTCGTGGCCGGGCATGGGCCGCTATCTGATCGAGTCGATCTCCCAGCGCGACTATCCAGCCGTGCAGGGCGCTATTCTCGTCTTCGCCGCCGCGGTCGTCGTGATCAACCTGCTGGTCGATCTCTCCTACGGCGTCCTCGACCCGCGCGTGCGGCCGGAGTGAGCCCGGCCTGGCGGCGGCTGGGCCGTCACGGCGGCGCCCGCTTCGGCGCCGCGGTCGCGCTGACCTTTGCCGTGGTGGCGATCCTGGCGCCGTGGGTCGCGCCCTACGATCCCGAGGCCATCGCGCTGGACGCCAATCTCCGTGGGCCGTCGTGGGGCCACCCGTTCGGCACCGACAGCCTCGGCCGCGACGTGCTCTCGCGCACGATCTGGGGCGCGCGCATCTCGCTCACGATCGGCTTCGTCTCGGTCGGCCTGGCCATGGCCGGCGGCGCCCCCCTCGGCGTGCTCTCGGCGTGGATCGGCGGCTGGACGGATCGGCTGCTCATGCGCGCGGTCGACGTGCTGGTGTCGTTCCCCACCCTGCTGCTGGCCATCGTCGTCATCACGGTCTTCGGTCCCGGCCTGGCCCATGCGATGCTGGCGATCGGCGTGGCCCAGGTGCCGCTGTACGCGCGGCTGACCCGGGCGGCGGTGCTGCGGGTGAAGGTCCAGCATTTCGTGGAGGCGGCGCGCGCCTCGGGGGCCGGGGAGTGGCGCATCGTGCTGCGCCACGTGCTGCCGAACTGTCTGCCGCCCCTGCTCGTGCAGTCGACGCTGCTGTTCGCCACCGCGATCCTCTCGGCCGCGTACCTGGGATTTCTCGGCCTCGGCGCCCAGCCGCCCACGCCGGAGTGGGGCACGATGCTCGCGAAGGCGCGCGACTTCCTGCGCACCGCGCCCCACGTCTCCATCTTCCCCGGCCTCACCATTCTGCTGACCGTGCTCGGACTCAACCTGCTCGGTGACGGGCTGCGCGACGTGCTCGATCCGCAGACGGCGGCGTAGCCTACGAACCCGCGACGCCGTCGATTGCCGCCGCCGCGTCGCATGACGGGCCGCGAGCGGCGCTGGCTCGATCCCAACCGGGGTCCGCTCAAGATCCTCGAGCGGCACCTCGACATCGTCGTCTCGCGGTTCCTCTATCCTCGCCTGGCCCGCGTCTGGAATCCGTACAGCGGCCTGCTGGAGCGCCGCTTCGGCGTGGCCGACGTCGAGGTGGCGCCGGCGGGGTGGCCGGCCGGTGGCGCTCGCTTGCGCGTGCTGCTCGTCTCCGACATCCACGCCGGCATCTTCCTCAAGCCGGAGGCGCTGGCCGCGATCGTCACCGCGCTCATGGCCCTGCAGCCCGACCTGGTCGCGGTGGCCGGCGACCTGGTCACCGGCCACGTCAGCGAGCTCGACCCGTTTCTCGAGGCGCTGGGGCCGCTGGCCCGCGCACCGCTGGGCGCCTGGGTCTGCTTCGGCAACCACGACTACTTCGGAGGTGACCCCGCGCACCTGCGCCGGAGTCTGGAGCGCATCGGCCTGGCCATGCTCAGGAACGAGTCGGTGACGCTGACCCACGGCGGCGGCCCGTTCGTGCTGGGCGGCATCGACGACCTCGTCATGGGCCGGCCGGACTGGACGGCGCTGGCGGCGCGTCACGGCACGCCCCATCTCCTCCTGGCGCACAACCCCGACCACTTCTACACGGCGGCCGCGCGCGACGTTCCCCTCATCCTGTCCGGCCACACGCACGGCGGCCAGATCCGGCTCCCGAACGGCCCGCCGATCATCCGTCAGAGCCGCTTCTGTCTCGACGAGGGCGCCTACGCCTTCCGGTCTTCGCTCCTGATCGTCTCGCGCGGCCTCGGCAGTGTCGGCCTGCCCTGGCGCTGGGGCGCCGATCCCGAGGCGGTGCTGATCGAGATCGTCCCGCCGGCGGCGCCGGGCCATTCCCTGTCAGGGAATTGATCTCATCCGGCGGATGCCGCAAGGTGGGCGCATGACGACACGCGAGCGCGACGGCACGGCGGTGACGTCCGGCAATTTCGGCAGCCGCCTGCGCTGGTGGCGCGAGCGGCGTGGACTGTCGCAGCTCGACCTGGCGGCCGACGCCGAGACGACGCAGCGCCACGTCAGCTTCCTGGAGTCGGGCCGCGCGGCGCCGAGCCGCGAGATGATCCTGCGCCTGGCCGCCGCGCTCGACCTGCCGCTGCGCCAGCAGAACACGCTGTTCCTGGCCGCCGGCTACGCACCGGCCTGGCGCGAAAGCGCGCTGTCGGCGCCCGAGCTGGCCCGCGTGGACAGCGCGCTCGGCTACATGCTCGCCCAGCAGGAGCCCTACCCGGCGTTCGTGCTCGACCGCCGCTGGACGATCCTGCGCGCCAATGCCGGCGCGGCGCGGCTGAACGAGTTCCTGGTGGGGCCAGGCGCGACGGCGCCGGCCGCGCCCGACGAGCCGGTGAACCTCGCGATCGCGCTGATGTCGCCGGACGGCCTGCGGCCGTTCATCGTGAACTGGGAGGAGGTCGCGCTCTACTTCCTGCGCGGCGTGCAAGCCGACGCGCTCGCCGACGGCACACCCGAGACCACCGCGCTGCTCGCGCGCCTGCTCGCGGTGCCCGGCGCGCCCGCGCTCTCGCGGGTGCTGCCGCCCGACGAGACCCCGGCGCCCGTGCTGGCCATCCACTTCCGCCGCGGCGAGACGTCGCTGCGCCTGTTCACAACGCTGGCCACGCTGGGCACGCCGCACGACGTGACGCTGCAGGAGATCCGCATCGAGTGCTTCTTCCCCGTCGACGACGCGACCGCTCAGGCCTTCCAGGGATGGACGGCCGCCGGGAGATCATCATGATCCACGTCGCCTTCGCCGGAACCTTCTCGGCCACTCTCGAGCCGCGCGTGCGCGCGCTCCTCGGCGTGCCGTGCGAGGTCACCGTGGCCGACGAGTCCGGCATCGTATCCAGGCTGTCCGACGTCGACGTCCTCGTCAGCATGGCGTTCACCCGGGCGATGGCCGCTGCCGCGCCGAAGCTGAAGCTCGTGCAGGTGCCCGGCGCCGGCCTCGATCGCGTGGACCGCGCGGCCCTGCCGGCGGGCGCATGGCTGGCCAACGCCTACGGGCACGAGACCGGCATCGCCGAGTACGTGCTGGGGGCGATGCTGGCCCTCACGCGCGAGCTCGTCCGCCTCGACGCGGCGCTGCGCGGCGGCACCTGGCTGAGCCAGTGGGCGGTGGGGACACCGCCGCCCCCGGTATGGCCGGAGCTGGCCGGCAAGACGCTCGGCATCGTCGGCTACGGGCGCATCGGCCAGAGCCTGGCGCACCGCGCCCGGGCCTTCGACATGAAGATCCTGGCGATCCGCCGCGACGTCGGACGCTCGGCCGCCGACGACCTCGACCTCCTCGGCGGCCCCGAGATCCTCGACGACGTCCTGCGCCGCTCCGACTACCTGGTGCTCACGCTCCCGCTGACCGACGCCACGCGCGGCCTGCTGGGCGAGGCGCAGCTACGAGCCATGAAGCGCACCGCCGTGCTCGTCAACGTCTCCCGCGCCGACATCGTCGACGAACCAGCGCTCTACCAAGCGCTGGCCGAGCAGCGCCTCGCCGGCGCCGCCCTGGACGTCTGGTATCGTTACCCGACCGATGCCGTTCCGACGTTACCCGCGCGCCAGCCGTTCCACGAGCTGCCCAACGTGCTCATGACACCCCACGTCTCCGGCTGGACAGAAGGCATGATGGACGCACGCGCCAAGCTCATCGCCGACAACATCACGCGAGCAGCGCGCGGCGAGCCTCCGCTGAACCAGATCTCCACGGTCGTCCATTGAATCTCGTGAAGCGTGGTGACGCCGGCGGGCGGGCGTGGGGGTCGCGGACGCCGCGGGCGCGCCTCCATGGCGAGCCGTCGTCGCCGTTGTCGCTCCGGGCTCGGCTCGCGAGCCGCCCACGATCCAACTTGTCCGCGCGCCAGCCCCCTCTGGGGGATGGGGGGCCCGAGCGAGCCGAGCCCGGAGCGACTTACGGCGACAGGCGAGCCATGCAGGCGCGCCCGCGGCGTCCGCGACCCCCACGCCCGCCCGCCGGCGTCACCACGCTTCACGAGATTCAATAGCGGCCTCGTGCGCTTGCCCTTCTTCTACGGCTGGGTCGTGGTAGCCGTAGCCTTCGTCACGATGGGCGTCGGCGTAAACGCCCGTACCGCGTTCTCGCTCCTCTTCCCGCCGATCCTCGCGGAGTTCGGCTGGGAGCGCGGCGTCATCGCCGGCGCCTTCTCGTTCGGCTTCCTCGTCTCCGCGGCGCTGAGCCCGGCGCTGGGCCGCCTGATGGATCGGCGCGGGCCCCGTGTCGTCATGGAGATGGGCGTGGGCCTGGTGGGGGCCGGACTGCTGCTGGCACCGCTGGTGCACCGGCCGTGGCATCTCTACGCCACGCTCGGCGTGCTCGTCGGCGGCGGCAGCGTCTGCCTGGCCTACACCGGCCAGGGCCTCTACCTGCCGAACTGGTTCGTGCGCAAGCGCGGGCTGGCCATGAGCGTGGCCTTCTCCGGCGTCGGCGTGGGCTCGATCATCCTGCTGCCGTGGCTGCAGAGCCACATCAGCCGACTCGGCTGGCGCAGCGCCTGCTGGACGCTGGGCCTGCTCGTGCTGGGGCTGCTGGTACCGCTCAATCTGCTGGTGAAGCACCGTCCCGAGGACATCGGGCTCGAGCCCGACGGCGACCGCTCGGCCGGCGCCGCCGCCACGGCCGTGCGCCCGACGAACGTCGTCGATCCGGCCTGGGCGGCGATCGACTGGACGCTCGGTCGCGCGATGGCCACGACCCGCTTCTGGTGGATCGCGCTCGGCTACAGCACCGGCCTCTTCGCCTGGTACGCGGTGCAGGTCCACCAGACCAAATACCTCGTCGAGATCGGCTTCAGCGCCACCTACGCGGCGTGGGCCCTGGGCTTCGTGGCCCTGGCCGGCATCCCCGGGCAGATCGCGCTCGGCTACATCTCCGACCGGGTCGGACGCGAGTGGGTGTGGAGCGTCGGCAGCCTGGGCTTCGCGGTCTGCTACGCAGCACTGCTGGCGCTCGGTCGGGCGCCCACGCCGCTGCTGCTCACGGTCATGGTCGGCGCCCAGGGGCTGCTGGGCTACGGCTTCACATCGGTCATCGGGGCCATCGCGGCGGAGATCTTCCAGGGCCGGCATTACGGCACCATCTTCGGCACGCTGATGCTGGCCGCCATCGGCGGCGGCGCCGCCGGCCCCTGGGTGACCGGCGCGCTCTACGACGCCACCGGCAGCTACGCGCCGGCGTTCTGGATCTGCATCGGCTGCAGCGTGGTGTCGGCCGTCGCCATCTGGCGGGCGGCGCCGCGCCGGGTGCGTGCGGTGGCCGGGCGCGTGCGGCGGGTCAGCGCGTCAGCGTAGCGCCTGGCGCAGCGAGCCGCCGATGTGGTCGATCGCCCGCTGGGCGGTGTCGAGCAGCTTGCCCATCCCGAGGAAGCCGTGGATCATCCCGCCGTAGCACACCTGATCCACGAGCACGCCGGCGTCGCGCAGCCGGCCGGCGTAGAACTCGCCCTCGTCGCGCAGCGGATCGAACCCCGCGGTGACGATCAGGGCCGGCGGCAGCCCGGCCAGCGAGGTCGCCCGCAGCGGCGAGACGCGCCAGTCGCTGGCGTCGTCCTTCGACCGTAGATAGTGGGCGATGAACCAGCGCATGCTGTCGCGCGAGAGCAGGTAGCCGTCGGCGAAGTCGGCGTAGGTGCGCGTCTCGCGCATGACGTCGGTGACGGGATAGATCAGCACCTGCAGGGCGATGGCCGGGCTGCCGGCGTCGCGCGCCAGGAGCGCGACGACGGCCGCCAGGTTGCCGCCGGCGCTGTCGCCGCCGACGGCCAGGCGGCCCCCGTCGAGCCCCAGATCTCCGGCGTGAGCCACGACCCAGCGCGTCGCCGCCCAGGAGTCGTCGACCGCCGCCGGGAACTTGTGCTCCGGGGCCATCCGATAGTCCACGGAGATCACGCTGGCGCCCGACGCCGCCGTGAGCTGGCGGCAGATCACGTCGTGCGTGTTGACATCGCCGATCACCCAGCCGCCGCCGTGGAAGTAGACGTAGGCCGGCAGGAGGGTCGCCTCGGCGACGCCGGCCGGCCGGTACACGCGCAGCGGGATCGGACCGTGCGGCCCCTCCGCCGTGACGTTCCGCACGCTGCCGATCTGGGGCGGCGTGGGCGTCGAGGCCGGGCGCGTCTCGATGAAGAGCTGCCGCGCGTCCTTGGGCGAGAGCGTGTGATAGGCGGGGCGATTCGCCTTGGCGACCAGCTCGAGCACGGCCTTCACCTGCGGATCGAGAGCCATGGCAAATCCCTCCCTGGGCCTTCGTGAGTTCGAGAGCCGGCGTCCGACTCCGGGGGGAGACGGTACCACGGCACGCCGGTCGCCGGCATCACGGGTGTGGCTGACCACGTCCTTGACCCTCGCTGACCACCTCGATCACACGCAAGTCGTCGATATCACGATCGTCGAATCTGGCACGCAGCCTGCCTCTGTCACGGTCGGCTGGCCGTCCGGCGAATCCCAGGATGGAGATGTCGATGAAGCCCCGTATCAAGATGATCAGCGTCTTCGTCGGTGCGTACCTGCTCGGGTTCGGCATGCTGGCGGGCGTCGTGGCCGACCGCATGCTGTTCGACCGGAAGCGCTCGGAGGTGCTGGGCCGCTACGAGCAGGCCCTGCAGCAGTGGCATTCGTTCCGGATGACGCTCGAGAAAGCCGGGGCGGAGCCGTGATGACCAGCGTCCGGGCCCGAGCCGCTGTGGGCTGGCTCTCCGGGCTGATCGTGGGGGCGCTGGCCCTCGCCGAGCCGACGCGCGCCGCGGACGGCGGCTGGCGGGAGCCGCTGCAGCGTGCGGAGACCGCCCTGGCCGGCGGCGATGCACGCGGAGCCGAGCTGGCCTGGCAGGACGCGTACCGGATGGCGATGCGGGTCCGGACGCCGGAAGCACTCCTCGACGTCGGCCGCGCCTACCTGCGAATCGGCGAGGCGGCGCGCGACCGTCAGACGGCGGTCGGCTGGGCCCGGCGGCTCTTCCTGGAGGCCCTCGTCCAGGCCCGCGAGCGACGCGACGCGGAGGCGCTGGCCGCCGCCGGCGAGGCCTTCGCCTCCCTCGGCGATCACCACGTCGCCCTGCGCGCCTTCGATGCGGCCCTGGCGCTGGCGACGCAGCGCCGCGATGTGGCCGCCCGGGACCGCATCGCGGCGCTGCGGGCGCGCTCGGACTACGCCACCCGGACGCCCTGAGCGAGGACCTCGGCGGCGGACTTCTCGACCACGGTGCCCTTGAAGAAGTCGGGGTTCACCTCGCCCCAGAAGCGCACGGCGTTGGTGAACATGAAGTCGCGGAAGTCGTGGTCGTCGATGAGGCCGTGCTCGACCAGCTCGTAGGCCTCGGGGACGACCTCGGCCATGTCGGGCACGTCGAAGTGGCCGATGTCCGAGCTGAACAGCGCGTTGAGCCGCGCGCCCATCGGGTTGGCCTTGCGGTTGAACGCCCAGGCGTTGGTCGGATCGTCGGCCTCGCAGCCGAAGTAGAAGCGCGGGACGAACAGGTCGCGCAGGTCGCTCTTCTTCTCGATCTTGCAGCGGAAGTAGTCGTCGAGATCCTCGACGCCGCCGGTCAGCTTGGAGTTGGAGTCGCCGTCGAGCCCGTCGCCTCGGCCCACGGCGTCCGCGACGATCTCGCTGCCGTACTTGCGCGCGAGCTCGAGCAGCCGAGACCGGTCCAGCCTGTTCGGGTTGGTGCTCTCGATCGCCTGCCGGTTGCGCTTCTCCCAGTGGCCGACGAGGTCGGCGTACAGCATGCACGCCCAGCCGGCGCCGCCCTCGAGGAACGCGAAGTTCAGGTCGGGGAAGCGGCGGGTGACGCCGCCCAGGAACATGGCCTTGGCCACGGCGTGGCCGGCCGAGGCGAAGTGGCCGATGTGGTTGTAGCAGAAGTTCGACGGCGAGTTGCGCAGCAGGATCGAGCGGGCGCCGTTGTGGAAGCTCGGCGCCACCTTGAGCTCCAGGCACTTCGCCCAGACGGGATCGTAGTCGTGCGGGCTGTCGAGGCCGATGACGTCGTACCACTCGACCAGCTTGGAGGCCTCGGGCTGCTCCTCCTCCAGCGCGGGCACGCGGCGGCGCATGAGGCCGCCGATCATCACCACCTTGTAGCCGAGCTGCTTGACCGCGAACTCCAGCTCCTCGATCGCCTCCTGGGGCGTGTACATCGGGATGATCGCGGCCGGGATGATGCGGTCGGCGAGCGGGCGGAACTGGTCCATGGTGAACACGTTGTAGGCCCGGCAGATGGCCCGGCGCTGCCGCGTGTCCTGCATGCGATGGAAGCTGAGCCCGGCCGTCGGGTAGACCACGCTGAAGTCGATGCCGAGGTCGTCGAGCCGCTCGTACATCAGCCGGGGCAGCATCGCGGTGGCGCGATCGAGCACGTTCTCGCTGGGCGACGACCAGAACGCCTCCTGGCCGACGCGCCGGCGGCCGCGGTCGGCCACCGACATCTTGAGCGCGTTGGGCACGCGCTGGGCTGCGGCGGCCAGGGCCTCGACGGCGGCGTCACCTCCAATACGTCGAAACTCCTCGCGCATCACCGGCGTGTACTCGAGCCAGTGCCCGTCGGCGTCGACGACCGGATGGTTCAGGCGGGCCCGAAGCGTCCGGGCATTCATGTGGCCGTTGTCCGACATGGCAGGCCTCCCGCGAGCGGTTTCGTTCGTGGGCGAATAATACTCCAGGCGCGTCATGGAGAAGCCCCCCGGCGGAGCTTGAGGCGGGACGAGCGCCTAGGTGGAGGCTGTGGGGGGCCATGTCGGGGCCCCAGCCCACGCCGGTGAACGAGGAGCACCCCGGCTCCGCCGGGGGGCGACGAGCGTGTGGGGGGTGTGGGGGGCCATATCGGGGCCCCCCACCCAATCAGAACGTCAGCGGATCGGTCAGGCGCATCCAGCGGCCGCCCTTCACGACGGCCAGGAACGACGAGCTCGCGCCCTGGTGCTTGTTGGCGGCGAAGTTGACCTCGGGGCCGTTGAAGATATCGCGGTAGCCGTGGATCGCCTCCAGCCCCTTGACGAGGCTGTCGAGGGTCAGATCCTTGCCGGCCTTGTCGAGGCCGGTCACCGTCAGGTCGGCGGCGACGTGGCCGTACACGGCCCCGATGTTGGGATCGACCTTGTACTTGTCCTTGTAGCGATCGAACCAGCCCTGGGCACCCGGGCTCAGGGTGTCGCGGTACGGCATGTCGGTCAGGCCCATGGCGAAGAGGCCCTCGGTCACGCCCCCCTGGGCGGCGGCGACGAACAGGTCGTAGCTCGCGGCCGAGCCGAGGAAGTCGACGTCGGTCCAGCCGATCTTGCGCGCCGTGGCGTACGGCACGATCGAGTCGCGCACGATGGTGCCCAGCGCGACGAGGTCACAGCCGGCGCCCTTGAGCTTGGTGATCTGGGCCGTGAAGTCCTGGTCGGTCGGCTTGTGGGTGACCGTCTCCACCACCCGGAGCTTCAGCTTCTCGGCCTGCAGGTGCACGCCGTCCAGCACCTCCTTGCCGAAATCGGTGTCCTGGTACATGGCGCACAGCGCCTTCTTGCCCTTCTTGGTCGCGAAGTACTGGATGCCCGCGCGGATCTGGTCGACGTAGGACGCCGCGCCGTAGAACTTCAGCTTGTGGAACGGCTCGTACATGGAGCGCGCGGCCGAGAGCGGGAACAGATTGGGCACGCCCGCCTCGAACTGGTCCTTGAAGAGCGCGTTGTTCATGGGGGTGCCGAGCGGCGCCACCATGGCGAAGATCTTGTCGCGGTTGATCAGCTTGGTGCCGGCCTGCACCGCCCGCGGGACCTGGTACTGCGTGTCCTCGACGATCAGCTTGAGCTTGCGCCCGTGGATGCCGCCCCGCTCGTTGGCCTCGTCGAAGCGCATCTTCACCGCGTTGGAGGACGACACGCCGTAGGTGGCGGCCGGGCCCGAGAGGTCGGTGTGCATGCCGAGCACGATCTCGGTCGGCGTGACGCCCCGCGTCTCCTTCTGCGCCAGCGCCGTCCCCGCCAGCGCCACGCCCACCATCAGCACTCCTGCCAGCAGCTTCGTCTTCATGATTCGCTCCTCTCGTGATGGGTCCATGCCGGCGCGTTCACGTGCCGGCGTACATGCCGTCGATGACGTCCTTGTATTTGCGGTTCACGAACGACCGCTTCAGCTTCATGGTCGGCGTCAGCTCGTCGTCCTCGGGGGTCAGGATCTGCTCGATGAGGTGGAAGCGCTTGATGCCCTCCACCCGGGCCACCTGCTTGTTGACCCGCTCGATCTCGGCCCAGATGAGGTCCTGGATCTCCTTGGCCCGGCACAGCGAGGCGAAGTTGGTGAACGGCACGTTCCGCTCCTGGGCGAACTGGGCCACCGTATCGGGGTCGAGCATGATCAGGCAGGACAGGAACTTCCGCTGGTCGCCGATCACCACGGCGTCGGTGATGTAGGGCGAGAACTTGAGCTGGTTCTCGATCTCCGAGGGCGTGACGTTCTTGCCGCCGGCCGTGATGATGATGTCCTTCATCCGGTCCGTGATGCGCAGGAACCCGTCGGCGTCGAGCTCGCCCACGTCGCCGGTGCGCAGCCAGCCGTCGACCACGGTCTCGGCCGTCCGCTCGGGGTTCTTGTAGTAGCCGAGAAAGACGTGGGGGCCCTTGAGGAGGATCTCGCCCTCGCGCGAGGTCCGCACCTCGGTGTCGGGCCGGGCGACGCCGACGGTGCCGAGCTTGATGCGGCCCGACGGCATGGCGGTGGCGAGGCCGCAGTTCTCCGTCTGGCCGTACACCTCGCGCATGTCGATGCCGAGCGCCAGGTACCACTTGATCAGCTCGGGCGCGATCGGCGCCGCCCCGGTGGCCGCCCCGCGCGTGCGGTGCAGCCCGAGCGAGCGCTTGAGGTTGTCGAGGACCAGGAAATCCGCCACCCGGTAGAGCAGCCGCAGCGCCACCGAGGGCGTTCGCCCGGCGATGCGGCGCTCGGCCAGGCGGCCGCCGATCGCCATCGCCCACCGGTAGGCGAGCTTGCCGAGCGGCGTCGCCTCCCGCATGCGCAGGGCCACGCTCGAGTAGAACTTCTCCCAGATGCGCGGCACGGCGAAGAAGACCGCGGGCGCCACCTCCCGGATGTTCTCGGGCACGGTGTCGATGCTCTCGGCGAAGTTCACGGTGGCCCCGGTGCGCAGCGGGTAGAAGACCGTGAAGGTCCGCTCGGCCACGTGCGACAGCGGCAGGAACGAGAGCTGCTGGTCCCCCGGCCGGGGCTCGGCGATGAAGTCAGCGTAGCCGAGCTGAAAGATGATGTTGCGGTGGCTCAGCATCGCCCCCTTGGGCGGCCCCGTGGTGCCCGAGGTGTAGACCAGGATGGCCAGGTCCTCGGGCCGGGCGACCTCCACCAGGCGCTCGTAGGCGCCGGGGTGCTCGCGGTCGTAGCGGGCGCCCAGCTCCAGCAGCGCCGTCAGGGGCATGACCTGCTCGTCCCGGAACTCGTGCAGCCCCTCCATGTCGTAGACGATGATCTTCACCAGCTGCGGGCAGCGGGCGCGGACCCCGAGGATCTTGTCGAGCTGCTCTTCGTTGTCGGCGAAGAAGAAGCGGGTGCCGCTGTCGTTGACGATGTACTCGACCTGCCGTGGCGAGTCGGTCGTGTAGATGCCGTTGGTCACGCCGCCGACCGACATGGTGCCGAGGTCGGTGTAGAGCCACTCCGGGCCGTTGTCGGCGATGACCGAGACCACGTCGCGCGGCCGCAGGCCGAGGGCCACGAGGCCCAGGCCGACGTGGCGGGCCCGCTCGCCGTATTCGCGCCAGGTGATGGCCCGCCAGATCCCCAGGTGCTTGTCCCGCATGGCGACGCCGTCGCCCCACTGCCCGACGACGTGCCGGAAGAGCTTCGGCAGGGTGTCCTGGCCGTGCACGGTCCAGACGCGGGCGGCGTCGCTCATCGCCACATCTTCTTTCGCTTCCAGCGTCGCGTCCCGCGGACACCGGTGTCCTTGACGCCGAGGTAGAACTCCTTGATGTCTTCCTTGTCCAGCAGCCGGGCGCAGGTATCTTCCATCACGATGCGCCCGACTTCCAGCACATAGCCGTACTCGGCGATGGTCAGGGCCATGTGGGCGTTCTGCTCGACCAGGAGCACCGTCACCCCCTGCTCCCGGTTGATGCGCACGATGATCTCGAAGATCTCCTTCACCAGCCGGGGCGACAGCCCCAGCGACGGCTCGTCCAGCAGCATCATGGTTGGGCGGGCCATGAGCGCGCGGCTGATGGCCAGCATCTGCTGCTCACCGCCGGACAGCGAGCCGGCCCGCTGCTCGGTGCGGGACCGCAAGACCGGGAAGTACTCGTACACCATGGCGATGTCGCGGGCCACGGCCTCCGCGTCGGCGCGGGTGTAGGCGCCCATGGTGAGGTTCTCACGCACCGTCAGGAACGGGAAGACCTCGCGCCCTTCGGGGACGTGGCTGAGGCCCAGGCGCACCACCCGGTCGGGATCCAGCCCCTGGATCTCGCGCCCCGCGAAGGTCACCGAGCCTTTCTGCGGGTCCATCACGCCGGAGATGGTCTTGAGGATCGTCGTCTTGCCGGCGCCGTTGGCCCCCAGGATCGTCACGATGCTGCCGCGGGCCACCGAGAAGCTGATGCCGCGGATGGCCATGATCGGCCCGTAGTAGGTCTCGAGGTTGGCGACGGCCAGCAGGGTCTCGGCCATTCGCTCAGCCGCCGAGGTATGCCTTGACCACGTCGGGATGCTCCTGCACCTCGCGGGCGGTGCCGAGCGCCAGGGGCCGGCCGTAGTTCAGCGCCAGCACCCGGTCGGACACCGCGCTGACCAGGCTCATGTCGTGCTCGACCATCAGCACGGTGATGCCGAGCAGGCTGCGGATGTCCTGGATCCAGAAGGCCATGCCTTCGGTCTCCTCCACGCTGAGGCCGGACGAGGGCTCGTCGAGCAGCAAGAGCCGGGGCTCGGTGCACAGCGCGCGGGCCATCTCAACGACCTTGCGCACGCCGTAGGGCAGGTTGGCGATCAGGCTGTCGCGGTGAGGCTGCAGGTCGAGGAAGTCGATCACCTTCTCGGCCGCCTCGCGGTGGGCCAGCTCCTGCCGGCGCACGCGGGGCAGGAACAGCAGCTCCTCGACGAAGCGCGAGCGTCGGTGGGCGTGGCGGCCCAATAACAGATTTTGCAGCACGGTGGCGTGCTCGAACAGCTCGATGTTCTGGAAGGTGCGCGCGATGCCCCGCCGGGCGATCTCGTGCGGCGGCATCCGCGTGACGTCCTCGCCGGCGAAGACGATCCGGCCGGCGGTCGGGTCGTAGATGCGCGAGATCAGGTTGAAGATGGTCGTCTTGCCGGCGCCGTTGGGCCCGATGATCGTGAACACCTGGCCCTGCTCCACGGTGAAGCTCACGCCGTCCAGCGCCTTGATGCCGCCGAAGTTGATCTGAAGCCCCTCGGCGGCGAAGAAGGTCACCGCAGCCGCTCCGAGCGCATGTAGGTCTTCTGGCGCTTGAACGTGGCGTGCTTGTAGAGCGGGAAGGTCGCGAAGAACACCCTGATCTTCAGCCAGCGCCCGTAGATCCCCAGCGGCTCGAACAGGATGAACAGCACGAGGATGAGGCCGAAGATCCCCGGCTCCAGCCCCGGCTGCTTGACGAACCGGTCGGCGGCGGTGAACGCGCCGTCGCCGGCGGTCTTGCCCAGCACGCCAGCCACGTGGCCGATCCAGGTCGGCACCGAGTCACGGGCCTGGGCGATCGCCACCGGCAGCAGCGCGACGAAGACCGCGCCGAACAGGCCGCCGTGCAGGCTGCCGAGCCCGCCCACCACCACCATGAGCAGGAGCTGGATCGAGAGCAGCACGCTGAAGATGTCGGGGGCGAGGAAGCCGATCTTGTGGGCGAAGAGCGCGCCGGCCACGCCCATCAGGGCCGCGGAGTAGGCGAAGGCCATCGTCTTGTACACGGCGAGGTTCACGCCCATCGAT
>JBGQLG010000017.1:0-52840 GCA_041499965.1 Methylomirabilia bacterium | reverse complement strand
CGACTTGTCCGCGCCCCAACCCCCTTGGGGGATGGGGGGCCCGAGCGAGCCGGGCCCGGAGCGACTTACGGCGACAGGCGAGCCATGCTGGCGCGCCCTGGGCCCCGGCGTCGGACCGGCCGCGAACCCGCCCGCCACGCCGCGCGAGCCTACCACTTCATGAGGCTCAGATCGTCGATCGAGAGACGACGGCGGAGGCGAAAGATGGACACGATGATGGCCAGGCCGACCGCGACCTCGGCCGCGGCCACGGCCATGACGAAGAAGACCAGCACCTGCCCGTCGTTGCTGCCCAGGCGATGGCCAAAGGCGACGAACGAGAGGTTGACGGCGTTCAGCATGAGCTCGATCGACATGAAGATGATGAGCGGGTTGCGGCGCACGACGACGCCGATGGCGCCGATGGCGAAGAGCAGCGCCGAGAGCACCAGGTAGTAGGACTCGGGGACCATCTACCGGCTCGCCCTCACGTCCGCCGGCGGGCCAGCAGCAGGACGCCCACCATCGCGGCCAGGAGCAGCACCGAGGTCAGCTCGAACGGAAACAGGTAGTCCGTGAACAGGAGCCGCCCGATCGACTCCACGCTGCCCGAGACCGCCGGCGCGCCCGGCGGCGGCGTCGCGCCCCGCGAGATCAGCAGCCAGGCCAGGACCTGGACGAAGAGCAGCCCGCCGGCGGGCAGCGCCCACAGCCGCAGCCCGCGGCGCGGATCGGGCCCCGTCTCCTCCTTGCCCGGGATCAGCACCATGATGGCGAAGATGAACAGGACCATGATGGCGCCGGCGTAGACGATCACCTGGGCGGCGGCCAGGAACTCGGCGCCCAGCATCAGGTAGAACGCGGCGATGGAGCCGAGGTTCACGACCAGCAGGAGCGCGCCGTGGATCGGATTCTTGCGGAGCACCAGCCCGAGCGCCGAGCCGACCGCCAGCAGGGCGAAGACGGCGAAGGCGACCAGCGACATCACACCGTCCGGTTCGCCGGGATCGGCACCGGCGAGGTGGGACGGCCGTCGGCCCCGATCGGCTCCAGGGAGAGCAGGACCTCCTTGGTGTAGATCATCCCGCCGCGGCTGTAGGACGAGAACTCGAGGATGCCAGTGTCCATGCGGATGGCGTCTTCCGGACAGGCCTCGACACAGTAGCCGCAGAAGACGCACTTGCCGAGGTCGATGTCGAAGCGCTCGGGCATCTTCTCGATCTCGGGATTGGGGTGCTCGGTCGCCACGATGTAGATGCAGTGGGCCGGGCACACCGTCTCACACATCATGCAGGCCACGCAGCGGGGCGAGCCGTCCTCCCGCCGGACGAGGCGGTGCAGCGAGCGCAGCCGGGGCGAGTAGGGCCGGCGCTCCTCGGGGTACTGGATCGTCACCGCGCCGCGGGCGCCCTTCTTGCCCAGCGCGTGCGCGATGTGCTGGCCCATGTTGCGGAAGAAGTGGCCGGCCGTCAGCAGGACGCCCTGGACGACCTCGATGAGGTAGAAGCGCTGGCCGAGCCTCACCCGGGTCTCCCGATCAGGAGCAACACCGCCCCCGTCAGCACGATGTTCAGGATCGACAGCGGGAACAGCCCCAGCCAGCCCAGGCGCATGGCCTGATCGTAGCGGAAGCGCGGCAGCGTCCATCGGACCAGCATCATGACGAAGATCATGCCGCCCACCTTGACGACGAAGGCACCCACCTGCAGCAGCGCGACGAGCAGGTGGGGCAGCGCCACCACGGCGCCCCAGGGAAAGTGAAAGCCGTCGGCCAGCAGCCACGGCACCTGCCAGCCGCCCAGGAACAGCGCGGTCGTCATGCCGGCGATGACCACGGTCTCCAGGAAGTCGGACATCATGAACATGCCGGCCTTCATCCCGCTGTACTCGACGAAGTAGCCGATGATCTCCGACTCGCTCTCCGGGGTGTCGAAGGGGGCGCGCTTGGTGGCGGCGATGCCGGCCGTCAGGAACAGGACGAAGGCCAGCGGCTGGGTGACGATGCCCCAGGCCGGCAGCCAGCCGAGCAGCAGCGTCCCCTGCCCGCGCACGATGTCCTGCATGTTGAGCGAGCCGTAGACCATGATCACGCCCATGATCGAGGCCCCGATGGCGATCTCGGTCGAGATCATCAGCGCGGCCGCCCGCTGGCCGCCCAGCAGCGCGAAGTTGTTGGCCGACGCCCAGCCCGCCATCATCACGCCGTACACGCCGAGCGAGAGCATGGCGAACACGTAGAGGACGCCCACGTTGAGCGTCACCGCCTGCAGGGGGATGTCGCGGCCGGCCACGTGCAGCGTGTCGCCGAACGGGATCGAGGCGAACGCGACGAGGGCGAAGAACACCGAGACGAACGGCGCCAGCCAGAACAGGAAGCGATCGGCGCGGGCCGGCCGGAAATCTTCCTTGGTGAGCAGCTTGAGGGCGTCGGCGAGGGGATGGAAGAGCCCCATCAGCCGCAGGCCGTAGATCGAGGCGCGGTTGGCGCCGATGCGGTCCTGCATGATGGCCGACTGCTTGCGCTCGACCCAGCCCAGCAGCCCGCCGAGGTTCAGCACGAACATGATGACGAAGAAGACGCGGCCGAACACGATGCCGACGTCGACCAGCGTCGCCGTCACGCGGTGACCCGGGCGCGGCGGCCGGGCGGCGCCGGGGCGCCGGCGGACGTGGCGCCGGCGACCATCTGGCCGGCGTCGCCGAGGCTCTGGTAGGTCAGGCGGGCGAAGGCCGGGACGGTGGCGGCCAGCGCGCGGAACCAGTGCTCGGCCCGGCCGGCGTCGACGGGCGATCCGAGCGCGCCGAGGACGCGGCCCAGCGTGTCCCACTCGGCCAGCGCGCCGCCGAGCGGATCCACGGCGGTGCGGAAGCGCTGCACGCGCCCCTCGAAGTTGGTGAACGTCCCCTCGCGCTCGACCCAGGCCGCCGCCGGCAGCACCCAGTGCGCGCGGTCGCTGGTGGCGTTGGCGTTGGGGCCCGTGAAGATCACGGTCTCCACCCGGCCGAGCGCCTCGGCGGCCTCGCTGGCCGGCCAGCCGGTGGCGAGCAGGTCGTGGTGGAAGACCCACAGGCAGCGCAGGCGCCCACCCCGGGCGGCGGCGAGGATGCCGGCGGCGTCGCCGCCGAGGCCGATGAGCTCGGCGCCGCGACGGTTGGGCGTGCGGTCGGCCCGCAGCAGGAACGGGTCACCCTCGGTCGGCGTCGCCGGCGGCACGTCGAAGGCCACCTGGCGGATGCGGAGCGCCTCCAGCAGCCGCCGCAGCGCGATGAGATCTTCGTTGGCCATGCGCGGCGAGGCCAGCACGGCGACCTGCTCGGGCGGGTGGCGCCGCAGGGCGTCGGCGACCGCCGCCACCGCGTCGTCCCAGCCGGCCTCGGCGGAGCCGCCGGGGCCACGGCGGGCCGGCGCCGTCAGCCGGCTCGGCCCGTCGACGAAGCCGAAGTGATAGCGGCCCACGTCGCACAGCCACCAGGCGTTGACCTCGGCGTTGAACCGCGGCTTGAGGCGGGCCACGCGCCGCCCCTCGGCGTGGTGCGGCCGCCGGCGGTTGACGTGGACCTCGATGTTGCAGCCGCGCGCGCAGCCCGTGCAGATCGACTTGGCCGTGTCGAGGTACCAGACCCGCACCTGGAAGCGGAAGTCGCGGTCGGTGAGCGCGCCCACCGGGCAGATGTCCACCACGTTGGCCGAGTAGTTGTTGGTGAGGTCGCGGCCGGGGAACAGGCCGATCTCCGAATGGTCGCCGCGGTGGAAGATGCCCAGCTCGCCGGTGCCGGTGACCTCGTCGCAGAAGCGCACGCAGCGCGAGCAGAGGATGCACCGCTCGGCGTCGAGCATGACGTGCGGCCCCAGCGGCACCGCCTTGGGCTTGTGGACCTTCTCGTCGGTCATGCGCGGGTCGTAGAGGCCGTGCTTCATGTAGTAAATCTGCAGCCAGCACTCCCCGGCCTGGTCGCACACCGGACAGTCGAGCGGATGGTTGACGAGGTGGAACTCCATCATCGACTGGCGCGTCTGCTTCACCCGCTCGGTGTCGGTGTGGACCACCATGCCGTCGGTCGCCTGGGTGTTGCAGGCGATGGTCGGCCGCGGCGTCTTCTCGATGTCCACCATGCACAGCCGGCACTGCCCGGCGATGGACAGGCCCGGGTGGTAGCAGTAGTGCGGCACCTCGATGCCGAGCTGGCGGGCCGCCTCGATGAGGTTGGTCCCCGCCGCGACCTCGATCTCCTGGCCGTCGATCGTCAGCTTCGGCATAGGGCCTCGAACTCGCTCCGGAACTTTTCGATGTAGGAGATGTAGGGGCCGATGGCGCCGTCGTAGAACGCGCAGATGGTGGTGCCGCCGCCGCGCTTGGCCACGTCGAGGATCGTGTCGAGGTCGTCCTTGCGGCCGTGGCCCTCGACGAGGCGGTGGACCATCTTTTCGATCCAGCCGGTGGACTCGCGGCACGGCGTGCACTGCCCGCACGACTCGTGGGCGTAGAAGCGGGCCAGGACCAGGAGCGCCTCGGGGATCGACACGCTCTCGTCCATCACGATCACGCCGGCCGAGCCGATCATGGAGCCGGCCGCCTTGAGGCCGTCGACGTCCATGGTGACGTCGATCTCGTCGGCGGTGAGGATCGCGGCCGAGCCGCCGCCCGGCACCACCGCCTTGAGCCGGCCGGTGCCGCTCACCCCGCCTGCCAGCTCGATGAGCTGGCGCAGCGTGATCGACACCGAGGCCTCGTACACCGCCGGCCGCTTCACCCGGCCCGAGACCGAGTAGATGCGGGTGCCGCCCTGGGTCGTGGTGCCGAGCCCGGCGAACCACTCGGCCCCGCGGGCGATGATGGGCGGCACGCAGGCGAGCGTCTCCACGTTGTTGACGATCGTCGGCTGGCCGAACGCGCCCTTGATCGCCGGAAACGGCGGCTTGATCTTGGGCCAGCCCTTCTTGCCCTCCAGCGACGACAAGAGCCCCGTCTCCTCACCACAGATGTAGGCACCGGCCCCGCGATGCACCACGATCTCGAACCCGTTCCCCAGCAGGCCGGCGCCGTACGCCTCGCGGACGGCGGCGCTGAAGATCCGCCACGGCTGCACGTACTCGCCCCGGATGTAGACGAAGCCGACCGCCGATCGGATGGCCCGGGCCGCGATCAGCATGCCCTCGATCAGCGCGTGGGGATCCCGCTCGAGCAGGTAGCGGTCCTTGAAGGTGCCCGGCTCGCCCTCGTCGGCGTTGACCACCAGGTAGACGGGCCCGGTGTGGCTCTTGGGGATGAACGACCACTTCATGCCGGTCGGGAAGCCGGCGCCGCCGAGGCCGCGCAGGTTGGCCTTCTTGACCTCCTCGGTGATGGCGACCGGGTCCATGGCGGCCGCCTTCTCCCAGGCACCGTAGCCGCCGGCCGCGCGGTAGACCGGCAGCGTGTGGGAGTTCGCGCGGTCGAAGTTGCGCATGAGCACGGTCTCGGCCATCAGGCGAGCCCCTCGATGATGCGATCGACCTTGTCGGGCGTGAGGTTCAGCTCGTAGCGCTCGTCCACCTGGGCCATGGGCGCCGCCTCGCACGCGCACAGGCACTCGACCGACTGCAGCGTGACGCGGCCGTCCTCGGTCGTCTCGCCGACGTCGATGCCGAGCCGCTGCTTGACGTGGGCCAGGAGCTCGCGGGAGCCGGCCATGTGGCAGGACAGGTTGTGGCAGACGGCGACGACGTGCCGGCCCTTGGGCTGCTGGAAGTAGAGCGTGTAGAAGGTGACGACCTCGTGCACGTGGGCCGGCGAGAGATCGAACAGCCGGGCCACGTACTCCTCCACCGGCAGCGAGATCCAGCCGAACGTCTCCTGCGCCATGTGCAGCACCGGGAGCAGCGCGCCGCGCTTGTCGGGGTAGAGGCGCTGCAGGCGCGTGACTTCGAGTAACTGCGCGCCGGTGAATGAGATCGGCGCGTGTGGTGTCGTCTGGCGGTCTGTTGGAGCGGGTGCCGCGAGGCCGGCTTGATTCGCAGGTGGCCTGTTCGAGGAACCCGGGGCTCCGGACTGTGCAGTCAACGGTCTACGACTCCGGATCGTGGACTCAGCGGGCCCGTGCTCCTGGTGGAGGCTGGCGGCGCCGGGGGGCGGGTGCGGGGGCCCGCGGGCGCGCCATCATGGCGAGCCGTCGTCGCCGTTGCCGCTCGGGGCTCGGCGAGCGAGCCGCCAACAACTCGAAGAGGCCACGACCCAGCCCCCTCTGGGGGATGGGGGGCCCGAGCGAGCCGAGCCCGGAGCGGCTTACGGCGACAGGCGAGCCATGCAGGCGCGCCCGCGGGCCCCCGCACCCGCCCCCCGGCGCCGCCAGCCTCCACCAGGAGGACGCGCGCGGTGATCACCGATCGAGCTCTCCACCGATCATGTTCACCGACCCGAAGGTCGGGATGAGGTCCGCGATCATCTCGCCCTCGATCATGCGGGGCAGCGCGGCCACCGGCATCAGGCACGGGGGCCGGCAGCGCACGCGATACGGACGGTCGGAGCCGTCGGAGATGACGTAGAACCCGAGCTCGCCGTTGGCGCCCTCGGAGGCGAAGTAGGCCTCACCCTGGGGCGGGCGGATCCCGTAGCCCTCCATGATCAGCATGAAGTGGTTCATCAGCCCCTCGATGGAGCCGTAGGCCGTCTCCTTCGGCGGCAGGCTGACGCGCTTGTCGGCCGTGTTCACCTGCTGCCAGGCCGGCCGGTTCTGGCCCTGCAGATTGGGCGACAGGCGGATCGGCAGCAGCAGCAATCCCTCCGTCTTGCCCTGCTTGCCCTGGTCGACGTAGGCCGCCGGGTCGAGCGGGCGCCCCTCGAAGTCGACGTTGATCGGCCCGCCCGGCATCAGGGCCAGCGCCTGCTCGGTGATGCGCATCGACTGCTCCATCTCGGCCATGCGCACGAGATAGCGCGCGTAGTTGTCGCCGTCCTTCTGGGTCGGAACCTCGAACTCCACGCGATCGTAGGCCCAGTGCGGCTGGGCGCGCCGCACGTCGTAGGGCACGCCGACCGCGCGCAGGAGCGGGCCGGTGATCGCCCAGGCAATCGTCTCCTCGCGGGAGAGCGCGCCGACGCCGATCATGCGGTCCATGAAGATCCGGTTGCCGGTCAGCAGGCGGTTGACCTCGTCCAGGACCTCCCGCGTCTGCTTGAAGGCCGCGCCGACCTTGGCCGCGAAGCCGTCGGGCAGGTCGGCCTTCACGCCGCCCACCCGGCCGTAGGAGATGGTCAGGCGGGCGCCGGTGACGTCCTCGATCAGCTCCCACAGGAACTCGCGCGCCTTGATCATGTAGAGGAACACGGTGAAGGCGCCGAGCTCCATCGCCGAGGCGCCCACGCACGTGAGGTGGTCGCAGATGCGCGAGATCTCCGACATCGCCGTGCGGATGTACTGGCACCGCTCGGTGATCTCGATGCCCAGCAGCTTCTCGACGGCGGAGGCGTAGGCGAAGTTGTTGATCAGGGGCGACACGTAGTTCAGACGGTCGGTGTAGGGGATGGCGTTGTTGTAGCCGCCGACCTCGCAATCCTTCTCGAAGGCGCGGTGCAGGTAGCCGATCTCGACGTCGGCCTTGCGGATGTACTCGCCGTCGAGCTCGGTGACGATGCGGATGATGCCGTGCATCGCCGGGTGGGCCGGGCCCACGCCGACCTGTAGATTCTGGCCGCTGCCGGTGCCGCTCCCCTCGCCCAGCATGAACTCCCGCGTGGCCGGCTCGGGGCTCATACCGTGGGCCCGATCAGCGGCTGGCGCCGGTTGATGGGGTAGTCCTTGCGCAGCGGGTGGCCGACGAACTCCTCGTACATGAGGAGCCGGCGCAGGTCGGGGTGGCCGGCGAAGCGCACGCCGAACATGTCCCACACCTCGCGCTCGAGCCAGTTGGCGATGGGCCACAGCGGGACGGCGCTCGGCACGACGGCGTCGTCCTCGTCCACCCGCACCTTGAGCCGCACCCGGTGGTTGTGGGCCAGCGAGTACAGGTGGTAGACGACCTCGAAGCGCGGGCCGTCCTCGCGGCCCGGATACTTGAGGTAGTCGGCCGCCGTCAGATCCATGAGGACGTCGAAGGCCAGGCCCGGCTCGTCGCGGCAGACGCGCAGGGCGTCCAGCAGCGCGTGGCGCTCGATGACGGCGGTGGTGTCGCCGCGGTGCTCGTGAGTGTCGAGCACGGCCGGCCCGAGCCGATCGCGCAGGCGCTGGAGGACCTCGGCTCCCTGCATTAAAACCTCTGGGTCTGGGTGGCGATCTTGTCCTGGAGCTTCATGAGCCCGTCCAGCACGGACTCCGGCCGCGGCGGGCAGCCCGGGATGTAGACGTCGACGGGGATGATCGTGTCGATGCCCTGCACGGTGGCGTAGTTGTCGTAGAAACCGCCGGTGCAGGTGCACACGCCGAACGCGACGACCCACTTGGGCTCGGTCATCTGGTCGTAGATGCGCTTCAAGACAGGCGCCATCTTGTGGGAGATGGTCCCCACGACGAACAGCACGTCGGCTTGACGGGGAGAGAAGCGCGGCAGGCCGGCCCCGAACCGATCGACGTCATAGTGCGAGCACGCCGCCGCCATGTACTCCATGCCGCAGCAGGCCGTCACGAACGGGTACTGGAAGATGGAGTACTTCCGCGCCCAGCCGATGGCCTCATCGAGCTTGGACGTGAAGAAGCTGCCTACTCCCATTCCAGACCCCCCTTCTGCCAGATGTACAGGAACCCCAGCATGAGGATGCCGAGGAACACGAGCATCTCCGCATAGCCGAACCAGCCGAGCCGCCGGTAGAGCATGGCCCACGGCCAGATGAACAGCAGCTCGATGTCGATGAGGATGAAGAAGATCGCGACCGTCGAGAACTTGATCGCGAAGCGCCCCTCCGACACCCCGATCGCGTCCTTGCCGCACTCGAACGGCGCCGACTTGACCGGCGTCAGCCGCCGCGGCGCGATCAGCAACGGGATGAAGAGCAGCGCGCCGGCGACCAGGGCGCCGAGGGCAAAGACCAGAAGCATCGGGAGATAGTGCACTAGGACGGGCCCTCGGCGTCGTCGGCCTGCCGCTTGGCGTGATAGGAGCTGCGGACGAGCGGGCCGGATTCCACGTGGCGGAAGCCGAGCTCGCGGCCGATCACGGCCAGCTCGGCGAACTCATCGGGATGGTAGTAGCGCGCGACCGGCAGGTGCCGGGGCGAGGGGCGCAGGTACTGGCCGAGCGTCAGGATCGACACGCCCACCTCGACCAGGTCGCGCATCGTCGCCACCAACTCGTCACGCTCCTCGCCCAGCCCCAGGATGATGCCGCTCTTGAGCGGCCGCCCCGGCGCCGTGGCCCGGGCGTGGCGGAAGAGGTCGAGCACGCGATCGTAGCGGCCGCCGTGGCGCGCCATCTTGTAGAGGCGCGGCACCGTCTCGGTGTTGTGGTTGAAGATGGCCGGCCGGGCGGCGATGACGGTGTCGAGCGAGGCCCGGCGGCCCAGGAAGTCGGGGACGAGCACCTCGACGCGACAGGCCGGCGCCTGTGCGTGGACCGCACGGATGGTGGCCGCCCAGTGGGCGGCGCCGCCGTCGGCGAGGTCGTCGCGGTTCACCGAGGTGATGACGACGTGCGCGAGCCCCAGCTCGGCCACCGCGCGCCCGATGTGCTCGGGCTCCTCGCGGTCCTCCCACACCGGCGTGCCGTGGGCGACCGCACAGTACCCGCAGTTGCGCGTGCACACGTCACCCAGGATCATGAAGGTGGCGGTGGCCTCCTCCCAGCACTCGCCGATGTTCGGGCAGTGCGCCTCCTCGCAGACAGAGTGCAGGTTGAGATCGCGCATGAGCCGGCGCAGCCGCGCGTAGTTCGGTCCGCCCGGTGCGCGCACCTTGAGCCAGGCGGGCTTGCGGCCCTCCGCGACGGCGCCCGGCGGCAACACCGGAAGTGGATGTGTCATGGCTCCGCGTTCAAAACCGCATCATTATGCCACGGGCCTCCGGCCGTCACTCGACGACGCGCCGGATCGAGAGGACGTGCACCTGCTTGTCGGTCGTGACCCCCGTGACCTCCAGCCGGTCACCGACCATCGTCCCCGCGTAGCGCACGGTGACGCTCGAGCGGGGCGGCTCCGCACTCGGCGGCCGCGCGCCGGCCGTGCGCACGGTGCCCGTCATGCGCAGCTCACCGTCCACCACGACCGCGGTCCCGTCGGCCGCCAGCCCCGGGGCGTTGGCGCCGGCCGCCAGGCTCCACCGCAACGAGCCCGCGGAGACGTCGAAGCGCAGCAGGGCCGGGCTCGCGATCTCCGCCTCGCCGGCCGCGCGCGGCGGAATCTTCAGCGTGCCGCGCCAGGTGCCGGGCAGCCGGCTGGCCATGAGCGTCTCGGGTTGCGGTGTCCGTGCCGGCGTCGGGGCCGGCACCGGTGCCGCCGGCGGGGCGGCCTGGCGCCGAGGCGTCGGCTGGGCGTAGCGCACCATGCAATCGTGCACGCGGTTGGCGTCGGTCTCGCGGCCGACGACCGAGAACAGTCCGTCCCGATCCACGCGGTCGAGCCTGGCCGAGGGCCCCTGGGAACGACAGACCTCGAAGGCTTCCTCGACGAGCGCCTGCTGCGGAGTGATCTTGCCGGCGCAGCCGGCGGCGAGCACCAGGGGCAGGACGATGACGAGGCGAGACAGACGGCGCTTGCTCACGGGATCCTCGACGCCCCCACTCTAGCACGCGCCCCGGCGGGCGCCGGGTCAGTCGGTCGTCCCCCGAGCGACCGCCGAGCGGGCCGCGGCGACGTTCTCGCGCAGCCTCACCTCGCCGGGCAAGTGGAACTCGCTGGCGGGCGGCGGCCGCGCGGGCACTCGCGAGCCGGGCGTCTCGAGCAGCGGCTCGGCCGCGGCCAGCAGGTCGCGCGCCACCTGGACGAACTCCTGATGCCACTCGGGCGGCTCGACGACGGCCCGCCGCCGCGTGGCGAGCCACACCAGGAGCAGGGCTCCGCCCATCACGACGATCGCGTCGAACACGAGCTGGACGAGAATGAACCGCTCCAGGAGCATCGAGCGTCCCTGGGCCTCGTCCTTATATGAGGATGTCGACGTGAGGGCCGTCGTCGTCCGGTTCGGCCCGACCCCGGGCTGCGGTCCCGGGGACCGGCTTGGCCTTGGACGGCTTGGCGGCGCCCGGACGCGGGCGGCGGCGATCACGGCCCTGGCCCTCGGAGGGGGCGCGCGGCGTCCCGCCCTCGAGGGCGGCCGGTGGGGCCGGGCGGGAGATCGGGATGTCGTCCATCAGCGCCGCCAGAAGCGCCACGCGTTGACGACCGAGAAGCCCGAGCGGGGATCGATGGCCGCCGCCAGCTCCTCCACCACCCGCTCCATGCCGTACTGGAACGCGCGGCCTCGCATCTCGTCGACCTCGAGCTCGCGGTGGCGGTCCACGAGGACCCGCCCGGTCGCGACGTCGGTCATGCGGACCACGATGCCCACGCGCGTGAACTTGGCGTAGCGGCCCCACGCCTGCTCGTACGCGGTCACCTCCACCGCGAGGGTCGCGCCGATCGTGTGGCGGGCGCGCAGCGCCTGGCCCTCCTCCGCGCTGATCGGACCGCCGCTCTCGAGACGCTCGATCAGGCGGGCCGTCCACACCGCTGTCCCCAGCGGCTCGCTCTCGCGCTGGAGCTGGCGCGGGTCGAGCGTGTCCACAGAGTCACGCAGCGCGTGGGCCATCAGCGCGGCCGCCCGCTCGGCGATGGGACGGTCCTCGACGGTGGCGGCCAGCGGCACCACCAGGACGCGGTTGGTGCTCGAGCGGTGGGAGACCGGGCGCCGGCTCTCCACCGCGACGGCCGCACAGCCGTGCAGGCCGAGCGCCAGGGCCAGGGCGACGAGGCCGCGGCGGCGCGCGCTCATCGCCCGGCCGCCGCGGCGCCCCGGCCGGCCGGGCGCACGCGCTCGCGCCGCAGCGCGCCGCGCAGGCGCAGCACCGCGCCGGAGTGGATCTGCGAGACGCGCGATTCGGTCACGCCGAGCACGCGGCCGATGTCCTGCATCGTCAGCTCCTCGTAGTAGTAGAGGGCGAGCACCTGCCGCTCGCGATCGGGCAGCCGCTCGATCAGCCGGCCGACCATGCGCCGCTGCTCACCGTCCTCGAGCATGCGCAGCGGGCTCGGCGTCGAGCCGTCGGCCAGCACGTCGAGCGTGACACCCCGCGGGTCGTCATCCCGCGCCGAGCCGTCGAGGGGGATCAGCGTCACGCCCTCGCCGAGCAGCCGCCGGTAGTCCTCCACCTCCACCCCGAGACGGGCGGCGATCTCCTCGTCGGTCGGATCGCGGTCCAGCTCCTGGGCGAGGGCGTCGATCGCGCGCTGGGCGTCGCGCAGCTTGCGCCGCGTGCGGCGGGGCACGCAGTCCAGCCGCCGCAGCTCGTCGAGGATCGCCCCGCGGATGCGCGGGCCCGCGTAGGCGGTGAAGGGCACGCCGCGCTCGGGATCGTAGTGCTCGATGGCGTCGAGGAACCCCAGCATGCCTGCCGAGTAGAGATCGTCGAGGCGCAGGTGGCTGGGCAGCCGCCCGGCCACCCAGGCCGCGGCGTACTTGACCAGGGCCAGGTGCTGCTCCACGAGCCGGTCCCGCACCGCGGCGCCCCGCGTGCGGCGGTACTCGCGGAAGAGCACGAGGTCGTCGCTCATACCGGTTGGCCGCCCCAGCGCACGACACGCTCCCAGAAGGTGGCATGGGCGGCGGTACGGGTCGCAGCGCGCGCGCCCAGCATCTCGCCGGCCAGCGCGCCCACGGCCAGGGCCGCCGGGCTGCGCGGCGCCTTCAGCACGAACGGCACCTGATCGGTCACCGAGCGCGGCACCTCCGGATCGGAGGGCACGTGGCCGGCGTAGCCGGGCCGGTAGGCCAAAAAGCGCATCAGGATCTCCGAGAGGCCGTCGTGGATCCGCCGGCCCTCGCCGGCGTCGCGCACCATGTTGATCAGCAGGTGGAAGGGATAGGTCGTCTCGCGGCGGATGATCACCTTCATGAGCGCGTAGGCGTCGGCCAGCGCCGTCGGCTCCGGCCGCGTCACCACGACGGCCTCGTCGGCGGCCAGCACCAGGCTCAGCACGGTGTCGTTGATCCCCGCCCCGGTGTCGATCAGCAGGTAGTCGACCGAGCGCGCGACCTCGTCGAGCTGATCGAGGATCCGCCGCCGCGCGACCTCGTCGAGATTGGCCAGCTCGACCACGCCGGACCCGGCCGGGATGATGCAGAGGCCGTACGGCCCGCGCAGGATCACCTGGGCCAGGCGGCGCTCGCCGCTGACGACGTGCCGCAGGTCGAAGCGCGGCGAGAGCCCCAGCAGCACGTTGAGGCTGGCCAGGCCGAGGTCGCCGTCGAGGACGGCCACGCGCTGGCCCCGTCGTGCCAGCGCCAGGCCGGTGTTGAGCACGAGGCTCGACTTGCCGACGCCGCCCTTGCCGCTCGTGAACGCGATGGTCCGCGGGCGGTCGGAGAGGGGGGGCCACGGGGAGGTCGTGGTCGAATCGGCGGCGCTCATGGATGGGGTTCTCCACGCAGCACCCGGCGCGCGAGTCCGCGCGCGGTGCCCGGGTTCAGATCGTTGGGGATGTCCCGGCCGGCCGCCACGTAGGACAGCGGCAGCCCGCCCGTTTCGCACACGGTGAGGAGCGAGCCGCAGGTGGCGGCCTCGTCGAGACGGGTGAACGTCACGTGGGTGAGGCCGAGGACGGCGAGGCTGCGCACGGCGGCCATGGCGTCGTCGGACTTCGTCGTGGCGGGCAGGACCAGGTGCACTTCCGTCGGCGCGGCGAGGCGGAGCCGGTCGGCCAGCGCCCCCACCGCGGCCACGTCGCGCGGATTGACGCCCGGCGTGTCGATCACGGTGAGGCCGGCGACGCGCCGGGCGAACACCGCGCGGATCTCGTCCGCCGTCACCGCCATCGTGTTCGGCACGCCGCTGGCCGCGCCCAGGGCGGCCAGGTAGCCGGAGGCCCCCAGGTTCACGCCGTCCAGGCTTACCAGGCGCGTCAGGCCCTCGGCCACGTGGGCCCGCACCGCGAGCTTGGCGGCGGTCACGGTCTTGCCGGCGCCGGGCGGGCCGACGAAGGCCAGCACCGCGTCGCGCGGCGTCGTCGGCGATCCGGCCACCCGCACGAGGCTGGTGATGCGGTCCTCGACCGAGCGGCCGAGAGCCTCCACGCTGAGCGGCCGCCCGTCGGCGGCGTTGGTGGGCAGTCCGTCGAGCAGCCGGAAGGCCAGCCCCTCGTCCACGCCGGCCGTCAGCAGCCACGAGTAGAACGGGGCCAGCGGCGAGGGGAGCGCGCGGGCGCCGCCGAACCGGATGAGCAGGCGGCGCAGCTCGGCCACCTCCGCGCCGAACGCGTCGATGTCGTGCGTGCACTCGGCGATCGGCGCCGCGGCCGGCTCGACGGGCGACGGCAGCGGCGGCGGCGCCTCGACCGGGACGGGTCCGGGCGTCAGCCCGCTCGGCGTCTCCACCTCGTCCACCGCGGCGAGCACCTCGACGCGGGCGCGCCCCAGCAGACCGCGCAGGCCGCGCTGGGCCGTGCGCGTGTGCAGGATCACCGCGTCCTCCCCGAACTCCTCGCGCACCTGCTCCATGACCTGGGGCAGGCGCGGGCCCTTAAACCATTTGAGCTGCATGGACCGGCTCCACGGTGGCGACGCCCCGCACGGTCAGCGAGGCGGGAAGGTCGGCGTAGGACAGCACCGCCAGGTGTGGCAGCTGCCGCTCGGTGAGGCGACGCACGTGGCGCCGCAGCGACGAGGGCGTGAGCAACACCGGCTTGGTCTCGAACGGCGGCGCCGTCTGCAGGGCGCGCCCGATGGCCTCCAGCAGCGGCCGGGCCAGCGCGGGATTGATGGCCTCCTCGCCGTCGATCGCGGCGAGCCCGTCGCCGAGGACCGACTCCATCGCCGGGGACAGCAGCAGCGCGCGCAGCGCGCCGTCGGTCCCGACGTAGGGCCGGCACACCGTCTCGGCGAGCGCGGCGCGCACGTGCTCGGCCAGCACGGCCGGGTCCTTGCTGGCGGGCGCGATGTCGGCCAGCACCTCCAGGACGATGGTCAGGTCGCGAATCGACACGCCCTCGGCGAGCAGCCGCTGCAGGACGCGGTGGACGATGCCGAGCGGCAGGAGCGCGGGGATGAGGCCCTCGACCACCGCCGGGTGCGTGGCCTTCACCTGATCGAGCAGGGCCTGGGCCTCCTGGCGGCCGAGCAGCGCCGGCGCCTGGCGGCGGATCGTCTCGCTCAGGTGCGTGGCCACGACCGTGCTGGCGTCCACCACGGTGTAGCCCGCGGCGAGCGCGCCATCCTTGGCCGGCTTGTCGATCCAGCGCGCCGGCAGCCCGAAGGTCGGCTCGCGCACCTCCATCCCCGGCAGGTCCTCGTCGGCCCCGCCGGGATCCATGGCGAGCAGGCGGTCGGGATAGACCTCACCGCGCGCGATCTCGTTGCCGCGCAGGCGGAACGCGTACTGATGGCCGCGCAGCGAGGCGTTGTCGCGCACGCGGATGGCCGGGACCACGAAGCCCAGGTCGAGCGCGATCTGCCGGCGCAGCACGCGGATGCGCTCGAGCAGCTCGCTCTTGCCGCCGCCCTGGTCGACGAGGCCGAGCAGCGCGTAGCCGACCTCGAGCTGCAGCGGATCGACCGGCAGCAGCCCCTCCACCGTCTCCGGCGTCGCCGGCGCCGTCGCCGGCGCCGTCTCGAGCGGAGCGACCGGCGCCCCCGCGCCGCGCCGGCGCCAGGCGGCGATGCCCAGCACCGCGGCCGGCAGGGCAAAGGGCAGGATCGGCAGCCCGGGGAAGAGGGCGAGCACGCCGAGCACGCCGGCGGCCAGCGCCAGCGGGCGGGGGTTGCCGCTCAGCTGGCCCAGCAGCTCGTCGCCCAGGTCGGACTCGGTGGCCGCGCGGGTGACGACGATGCCGGCCGCGGTCGACGTGATCAGCGCCGGCAGCTGGGCCACCAGGCCGTCGCCGACGGTGAGCACGGTGTAGGTGGTCAGCGCGTCCACCACGCCCATGCCTTCCTGGATCACGCCGACCGCGAGGCCGCCCACGATGTTGACGGCCGTGATGACGAGAGCGGCGATGGCGTCGCCGCGCACGAACTTGGAGGCGCCGTC
Source organism: Methylomirabilia bacterium (assembly GCA_041499965.1). Lineage (GTDB taxonomy): Bacteria > Methylomirabilota > Methylomirabilia > Rokubacteriales > CSP1-6 > AR5. Next base: position 36,738 of record JBGQLG010000017.1, on the reverse strand, counting down.
CATCGCGCCGTAGAAGTCGGCCTCGCGCGCGATCTGCTCGCGCCGCCGCCGGGCGTCGCCCTCGGCGATGAGGCCGGCGTTCAGGTCGGCGTCGATCGCCATCTGCTTGCCGGGCATCGCGTCCAGGGTGAAGCGCGCCGCCACCTCGGCGATGCGCCCGGCGCCCTTGGTGATGACGACGAACTGGATGACGACGAGGATCAGGAACAGCACGGCGCCCACGATCACGTTGCCGCCCACCACGAACTGGCCGAAGCCCTGGATGACCAGGCCGGCCGCCGATGGCCCCTCGCCGCCGTGCAGCAGGATCAGCCGGGTGGCCGCGACGTTCAGCGACAACCGGTACAGCGTGGCCACCAGCAGCAGCGCCGGGAACACCGAGAACTCCAGCGGCCGCCGCACGTTCATGGCCACGAACAGGATCAGGATCGACAGCGTGAGGTTCGTGCTGATCAGGAAGTCGAGCAGCGTGGGCGGCAGCGGGGCCAGCAGCACCATCAGCAGGCCGATCACGCCGGCGCCCAGCAGCAGGTCGTTGCGCCGCGGGCCCACCTAGCGCCTCCCGCCGCGCAGCGAGTAGACGTAGGCCAGCACCTCGGCCACCGCGCGGTAGAGCGTGGGCGGCACGTCGCGGCCGATGTCGACCGCGGTGAACAGCGCGCGGGCCAGCGGCCGGTTCTCGACGACCGGCACCCGCGCCTCCTGCGCCACCTCGATGATGCGCAGCGCCAGCAGCCGCTCGCCCTTGGCCACCACGCGCGGCGCCCGCATGCGGCCGGCCTTGTAGGCGAGCGCCACCGCCACGTGGGTCGGGTTGCGCACGACGACGTCCGCGGTCTTGACGGCGGCCATCATCCGGCGCGAGACCATCTTGCCGTGCAGCGTGCGCACGCGCTGGCGCAGGGCCGGATTGGCCTCCGTCTCGCGCGTCTCCTGCCGCGCCTCCTCCTTGGTCATGCGCAGGCTCTGCTCGTGGCGCCACCACAGGAAGCCGTAGTCGAAGGCGGCCAGCAGCAGATAGCCGATGCCCACGCGCAGCCAGATGCGGGCGATCACGGCGCCGACCGCGGCCAGGCGAGCGTCGCCGTCGAGGCCGGCGCCCATGAGCATCGGCCAGTCGGCCTGCAGCGTGGCCACGGCCACCCACCCCACGACCGCCAGCTTGAGCAGCGCCTTGAGCAGCCCCACCGCGCCTCGCGGGCCGAGCAGCCGGCGCAGGTTGGTGCCGGGCGCCAGACGCTCCCAGCGCGGCTTCAGCCCCTCGGTGGTCACCGTGGCCCGCGTCTGCGCCAGGTGCACCGCCGCGCCCACCAGGAGCGGGCCGAGCAGGAACGGCCAGGCCAGGCGCCCGGCGCCGGCCAGGGCGTGCAGGGCGAGGCCGAGCGCGGCGTCGATGGTCAGGTCCTCGCGCCCCGAGACGGCCAGGCCGCGCGCGAACATCTCCACAGCCGAGGTCACGACGGGGCCCGCGGTGAGGACGACCGCGCCGAGGCCGGCCAGCAGCGCGGCCGCCGCGGTGAGGTCGGGGCTGAACGCCACGCGCCCCTGGTCCCGCGCCTGCTCCCGGCGCCGCGCGCTGGGCTGCTCGGTCCGTTCCTGGTTGGACTCGTCAGAAGCCACGGCCCACTCCGACCAGGACGCCACGGATGTCGCCGGGAATCTCCCCGATCAGCCGGCTCGCGGCGGCCACCGTCCACGGCAGGCTCTCGGCCAGGCCGAAGAGCGCGGCCGCCACCATGAGCGGCGCGCCCACGGCAAACACGTTCATCTGCGGCGCCACCCGGGCCAGCAGGGCCAGCCCCACGTTGACGACGAGCAGCAGGCCCAGCGCCGGGGCCGCCAGCTCCACCCCCGAGCGGAACAGCTTGCCGCCGAGCGCGACGACGCCGCCCGCGGAGCCCGACCCCGCCAGCGGCTGGCCGGGGCCGATCCACGCGAAGCTGGCGACGACCGAGCGCAGCAACAGGTGATGACCGTTGACGGCGAGGAACAGCAGCGTCGTGCACACCTCGAGGAAGCGGGCGAGGGCGTTGGTCTGCTGTCCGAGCGTGGGATCGTAGAGGGCCGCCAGGCTCAGACCGCCGGCGAAGCCGATCGCCTCACCGGCGTTCTGCGCCGCCGCCACCACGAGGAACGCGACGAAGCCGATGCCGAGACCGATGAAGAGCTCGCCGGCGATGGCCAGGGCCAGCCCGCCCGCCGTCGCCGAGGCCACCGCGCCCGGGCCCAGGGCCGGCGCCACCAGCAACGCGACGAGCAGGCCGAGCGCGATCCGATGCGGCGTGGGGATCGCGCGGTGGCCGAGCACCGGCGCCACGCTGGCCAGCGCCGCCACCCGCACGAACACGAGCAGGAACGTCTCGAGGCTGGCCGCGCTCAGGGCGCCGAGGCCGCGCAGGTCAGCGCCCATAGGCCGGCAGGTTCGCGTACAGGGTGGTCGTGAAGCCGACCATCTGGCCGAGCAGGACGTGCCCGAGCAGCGCCAGCACGATCGCCACCGCGGCGATCTTGGGCAGGAACGTGAGGGTCGGGTCCTGCAGCTGCGTGACCGCCTGCAGCACGCTCACCGCGAGGCCGGCGAGCAGGCCGGCGCCCAGCAGCGGTCCCGCCACCAGCAGCGTGGTGAGCGCGGCGTCGCGGGCCAGCGCCAAGACGACGTCGGGCGTCACTGGTAGCTCGAGACCAGCGCGCGCACGACGAGGTGCCAGCCGTCGGCGAGCACGAACAGGAGCAGCTTGGCCGGGACGGAGATGACGACGGGCGGCAGCATCATCATGCCCATCGACATGAGCACGCTGGCCACCACGAGGTCGATGATGAGGAACGGCACGAACAGCACGAAGCCCATCTGGAAGGCCGTCTTCACCTCCGACACCGCGAAGGCCGGGATGAGCACGTGGATCGGCAGGTCGGCCGGCGTCGTGGGCGGCGGCAGCTTGCCGAGCTGCACCATGAGCGCCAGGTCGCGCTCGCGCGTCTGCTTGAGCATGAAGCCGCGCAGCGGCTCGAGCCCCCGCGTGACCGCCTCGGCCTGGGAGATCTTGCTGTCGAGATAGGGTTGCAGCGCGATCCGGTGCATCTCCTGCCCGACCGGCGCCATCACGAACGCGGTGAGGAACAGCGACAGCCCGAGGATCACCTGGTTGGGCGGCAGCTGCTGGATGCCGACCGCCTGGCGCAGCAGCGAGAGCACGATGACGATCCGGGTGAAGGCGGTGAGCATCATGAGGATCGCCGGCGCCAGCGTGAGCAGCGTGAGCACGACGATGATCTGCACCGCCGCGGTCGCGTCCTGCGGCGACTTGCCCTGACCCGCCTCGATGGTGACCTTGGGGATCACCTGGGCGCCAGCCGCGCCGGCGGCGGCGAGGACCAGCGCCGGCCCGAGGAGGACGGCGGCGAGGCTACGCACGCGGTGCCGCCTCGTTCACGCGCCGGCCCGAGAGGCGGTCGAGCCTGATGCGCGAGCGCGCCAGCGCCTCGCGCAGGTCGTCGGAGGTGCGGGGCACGCTCACCGCGGCCGCGGCCAGCGCGCTCGGGAAATCGGCGGCCGCCGCCGGCGCGGCGGCGGGCTCAAGCCGCGTGAGCAGCGCGATCTGCGAGGCGGTCACGCCCACCAGCAAGCGCTCGCGGCCGATCCGCACGAGGGCCAGCGACTCGCGGGTGCCCAGGGCCAGCCGGGTCAGCATCTCGATGCGATCGCCCTCGGCCGGCGGCGCCGGGAGCCAGCGCCGCCACCACGCCGCCGGGCCGCCGCCGGCCCGCCGCGGCACCGAGCGCCGGCGCCACGCCAGCGTCACGCCGCCGAGGAGCAGCACGACCAGCGCGGTCGCGCCCCCCGCGCGCAGCGTGTCGGCCAGCGCGCTCGGCTCGGTCGCGATCGGGGGGGGCGCGGCCGGGCGGCCGATCGCGGGCGCCGAGGCGCCCGGCGCCGACGGTTCGGCGCTGGCCGGCGCCGCCACCGCCAGCAGGCACAGCGCCAGGACCAGGGGGCGGCGCATCATCGCAGGGTCTTGATCCGCTCGGCCGCCGTCACGATCGAGGTCAGGCGGATGCCGAAGTTCTCGTCGATGATCACGACCTCGCCCTTGGCGATGGCCCGGTCGTTGATGAAGAGATCCACGGGATCGCCCGCCGACTTGTCGAGCTCGATGACCGAGCCCGGCGCCAGCTTGAGCACGTCCTGGATCTGCATGCGCGCGCGACCGAGCTCGACCGTGACCGGCAGCGTGACGTCGAGGATCAGGTCGAGCCGCTCCGAGCTCCGGTCGTCGGCGGCCGGCAGCGAGGCGGCCCCCGGCGTGACGGCACCGGCGCCGGCGATGTCGCGGGCCAGCGCCTCGTCGGTCAACAGCAGCATCTCCATCTGGAGGTCGCCGTTGGCGCGCACGCGGGCGGTGACGACCGAGAGCCGGTCGGTGCCGGCGCCGAGCTCGGCGGGCAGCGTCGAGTCGGCCGCGCGCACCGTGGCGGGGCCGTAGGCGATCGAGCGCGCGAACAGCGGCATGAGCGCCGGTCCCGCCGAGGCCAGCATCTGGTTGACCGCGTCGCGAATCGCGCCCAGGTGGCCGTCGCTCAGCTCGGTCGCCTCGGCGTGGCCGCCCAGCAGCACCTCGCCGAAGCGCACCGCGTCGACCAGCCCCAGCACCAGCCACTGGGTGCCGGAGAGCCCGCGCGTGTAGGGGACCTCGACGAGGACCCACGGCAGCGGCCGGGCCTTGCACAGCGCGTCGAGCGTCAGCGTCTGCACCGACACGACCTCCGCGGTGGCGCGGCGGTTCAGGACCGTCGTCAGGGCGGGGCCGGTCGCCTCGAAGAACCCGGTCGCGAAGAGGCCGAAGCTGTCGGCCTCGACCGGCGGGGCGACGGTATTACTGGGCGTGAACATGACGGCCTCCCCGGCGAGCGACGCCGTCACGGGTGAGCTCGCCCTTCGGGATCAGCGAGACCAGGCGCAGCGCCCGCCGCCGGTTCAGCGTCCCCGCGCGTCCGGTGAAGCGCGGCACGCCCTGCAGCTCCACCACCGCCGGCGTGTCGGCGCGCACCCCCAGCAGCAGCACGTCGCCGGCCTGAAGCTCGAGCAGGCGCCGCACCGGCACCTGCACCTCGGCGAGGAGGCCGCGCACCTCGAGACTCAGGCGCACGAGGTTCGCGCGCAGCCCGGCGTCCTCCTCGGGCGAGGCCAACCGGGGAGCGGCGGCGAAATGCCGGTGGGAGCTGAGCTTGGGCATCACGGGCTCGAGGAGCAGGTGCGGGAACGCCAGGTTGAGCTGGCCCGTCTCCTCGCCCACGCGGATGTCGAAGGTCGTCACGATCACGACCTCGTTGGGCGGGGTGAGCTGCACGAACTGGGGATTGGTCTCCAGATGCTCGACGCGGAAGCCGAAGGAGCCGGCGTGCTGCCAGGCCTGCTGCAGGTCGGCCATGGCGCGGATGGCGATGCGCTCGATCAGCACCTGCTCGACCTCGGTGAACTCGCGCAGGCGCATCGGCAGCAGACCGCTGCCGCCCAGCAGCCGGTCGATGAGGCGGAACAGGACGCTGGCGCTGATCTCCATCGCCGCCCCGCCCTTGAGCGGATCCATGTTGAAGACGACCAGGCAGGTCGGCGACGACAGCGACATGATGAACTCGCCGTAGGTCGCCTGCTCGACGCTCTTGAGCTCCATCTCGACCAGCCCGCGCAGCAGCGTGGTGAGCGAGGCCGAGAACAGGCGCCCGAAGGACTCGTGAATGTTGAACAGCATCTTCACCTGGTCCTTCGAGACCCGGTTGGGCTTGCGGAAGTTGTAGCGGATGACCGCCGGCCCCGACTGGGTGTCGGCGGACTGGGCGATCTCGCCGCGGTCGACGGCGGACAGCAGCGCGTCGACCTCGTCCTGGGAGAGGATGTGCTCGGTCGTGCTCACGTCAGTCCTGCGCGCGCTCGCCGCCGGCCTCGGCCTGCAGGCGGTACTTGCGCAGATGGTTGCGGATCGTGCGCGAGGAGATCCCCAGGGCCTGGGCGGCGTGCGTGCGGTTGCCGTTCATCCGCTCGAGGGTGGAGAGGATGACGTCGCGCTTGAGCTCGCCGATGGTGCGGCCCCCGATGGCGATCGGCGCCGGCGACATCTCCTCGATCACGACGGAGTCCAGGCCGATGCGGGGGATGGTGGTGAGGATGACGGCCCGCTGCACGGTGTTCTCCAGCTCCCGCACGTTGCCGGGCCAGTGGTGGGCCAGCAGGCGGTCCATGGCCTCGGGGCTGAACTCCTGGGCCGGGCTGCCGTGCTGGGCCGCGTACTTGAGCAGGAAGTGGCGGGCCAGCACGGGAATGTCACCGGCGCGGTCGCGCAGCGGGGGCGGGCGCAGCGTCACGACGTTGAGACGGTAGTAGAGATCCTCGCGGCAGCGGCCGGCCGCGACCTCCGAGCGCATGTCGCGGTTGGTCACCGCGATGACCCGCACGTCGACCGTCACCGGGTGGCTGTTGCCGACGCGCGTGACCTCGCCCTCTTGTAAGACGCGCAGCAGCTTGGCCTGCAGCCCCAGCGGGATCTCGGTCACCTCGTCCAGCAGCAGGGTGCCGCCGTCGGCGGCCTCGAAGCGTCCCGTGCGGCGCGCGGCCGCCCCGGTGAACGCCCCCTTCTCGTGGCCGAACAGCTCGGACTCGATGAGCGACTCCGGCAGGGCCGCGCAGTTCACGGCCACCAGCGGGCGGTCGGCGCGTGAGCTGTGGCGATGGATGTAGCGCGCCAGCAGCTCCTTGCCGGTGCCGGTCTCGCCCTGGATCAGCACCGTCGCCTCGGTCTGGGCCACGCGACGGGCCAGCGCCAGCGCCGTCTCCATGACCGGCGTGGCCGTGAGGATCGTGGTGCGCTCGGCGACCGTGGCACTGCGCCGGAGCACGTCCTCGAGGATCCGCTGCAGGTCGCCGTAGGTGACCGGCTTCTGCAGCACCTCGGCCGCGCCCGCGGCGCGTGCCTCCTCGGTCAGCGCCTCGGACGGGAACCCCGTGAGGAGCACCACCGGCGTGCCGGGCGCCCGGGCCTTGATGCTCTTGAGCAGCCCGATGCCGTCGAGCCCGGGCATCCGGACGTCGGCGAAGATCGCCGACGTCCCTTGCTCCTTGAACTTCTCCAGGGCCTCGAGGCCGTCGGCCGCCGTCACCACATCGAGCCCGCTGCGCGAGACCGCCCGGGCGAGCGAGGACCGGATGAGGGGCTCGTCGTCTACGACGAGGATCGGCGCGCGCAGACGCGGTCTCACCTCGCTGCCGGCGGCGGGTTGGGTGCTGGCCACTGGCTGACTGCCGGCCGCTGGTTCGTCGCCCATGAGTGCCACGCTCCTCGGGTGGTCTTCGAACGATGGGGTTAGCGCAACTTCGGTACCAGACCCTCGACAGCCTCCTAAGCGCCCGATTTGCCGCTCGAACCCGACGTCGCGGCCCTCCGCCGCGGCAGCAATCGACCAACGCGTGGCCGCTCGCGTCGGCGGCCGCCGACGGGCGCCGCCCAGATTTCTGCCGCCGCCCTATCCGCCCATGGCGAGCGTGGCCGCGACCTGGGCGATGTCGGCGGCCAGCCCTTGCGCGATGGCCATCACGTCGGCCGGCGCGAACCCGAGCAGCGCCAGGGCCGGCTCGTCCTCCGCGAGCGGATGCTCCTCGCCCAGGTCCCAGTCGACGTCGACGGCGCCGACGGCGGCGTCGGCGAGCCGGATCACGGCCGCCGCCATCCGATGCTCGGGGGGCGCGGCGGCGGGCGCGTGATGGAAGCGCACGGCCGCCGTCACCCGCGGCGGCAGTGACCAGTGCAGGGCGAGCGCGGCGCCGATCTCGGCGTGGTCGATCGCGGAGAGCGCGCGCTCGACCTCGATCAGCGGCCGGTGCTCGGCGGCGGCGTGCTCGAATGCGGCGCGGGCCTGCGCGGGATAGTGGCTGCCCAGTACCAGCAGGCCGAGGTCGTGGACGAGACCGGCCAGCAGCGCCACCTCCGGCTCGACGCCGGCCGCCGCCTCCCGGGCCAGCGCCTCGGCGACCTGGGCCACCGCCAGGCTGTGCAGCCAGAAGCGCGGCGAGGGCGTCTTGAGGCCGGGCATCGCGTTGCAGACGCTGATCATCAGGGCCAGCCGGCGCACGCGCTCGACTCCCAGCCGGAGCAGCGCGCCGCGCAGCGAGGCCACCGGCGTGTAGCCGGCGTAGGCCGCGGCGTTCGCCGCGCTCAGCAGCCGGCTCGCGATCACCGGATCGTGCGAGACCAGCTCCTCGATCGCCGAGAGCGCGACGTCCTCACGCCACAGCATCCCCGTGAGCTGGGCCACGATCGGCGACGGCGACGGCAGGTCGCCGAGCACCTCGAGGTCGGCCAGCATCGCCTCCCGCCCCGGCGTCTTCGTCGGCTCGCCCTTCACGCCATCCTCACTGGATGACGAACTCGGTGAAGTACACCCGCGCCACCTTTTCGAGCTTCAGCTCCTCGTGGATGCGCGCGAGCAGGTCCTCCTTGACCTGATCGCGGCCTTCCTCGGTGACGAGGCTGTCGGCGTCCTGGCTGGCGATGACGGCGATCACCAGGTCGAGCAGCTGGGCCTTGGACTCCTCGATCTCCTTGGCGTCCTTGGCCGAGGGCACGCCGAGGCTCACGGCGACCCGCACGTAGCGCCGGGTCTCACCGGCCAGATTCACCACGACGGGCTCGAGCGGCACCGTGACCTTGACCACGATGGGCGCCGGCTTGGCCTCGGCCGGCGCCGTCGCGTGGCCGAGGAAGCGCGGGGCCAGGAACCAGCCGGCGCCGCCCAGCCCGGCCAGGGCCACGACGCCGATGATGGCGAGCTTCATGATGCCGCCCTTGCCCTTGGCCGGCGGGGCCGCCGCGCCGTCGGCCGGCGCGGCGGGGGTGTGCGGAGTCGGCGCACTCATGCCCGCCTACCGCGTCAGGTTGACGAGCTCTTCGAGGAGCTGGTTCGCGGTCGAGATCGTCCGCGCGTTGGCCTGGAAGCCACGCTCGGCGATGATCATGCTCGTGAACTCCTGGGCCAGGTCCACGTTGGACATCTCGAGCGAGCCGGACACCAGCGTGCCGCGGCTGGCGGTGCCGGGATTGCCGATGCTCGGCGTGCCGGAGGTCGCGCTCTCCCGGAACTCGTTGGAGCCGATCTTCAGCAGGCCGGCGGGGTTGGTGAAGTTGGCCAGCTGCACGGTGTCGATGAACTGGCTGGTCCCGTTGCTGAAGAAGCCGGTGATCTTGCCGTCGAGGCCGATCGCGAACGACTGCAGCGTGCCCGGCGCGATGCCGTCCTGGCTGCCCAGCGTCACCGTCGACGCGCTGGCCAGGCCGGTGATCGGCGTCGGATTGGTGGCGGTGCCGAAGTCCAGCGTGATCGCCTGGGGCGAGGACACCGCGGCGCCCGCGGCGAAGACGAGGCCGATCGCCTGGCTGGCGCCGCTGGCGATGCCGCCCGTCGCGTTGAACACGACCGAGCCGGTGGCGGTGGTGAGGCTGGCGATGGCCGCGTCGTTCGGGGTGACCGCCCAGTCCCACTGTCCGGGGGCAGCCGCGAAGTTCTTGGTGAAGGTCAGCGTCAGCGTGTGGGCGGCGCCCACCGAGTCGCGGACCTCGAACGTCGACACGTAGCTGGTCGCGTCGGGCACCGAGTAGTCGAGGTTGCCCCGCAGGAGCGCCTGGGTGGTCGGCGTGCCGGCGGCCTCCTGGCCCAGGTTGATGCGGATGGGCCCGGTGGCGCCGAGCACCGTGAACCCGGTGCCGCTGTCGACCAGGTTGCCGCTGGCGTCCAGGTTGAACGCGCCGGCCCGCGAGTACACCCGGTCGGAGCCGTTGGCCAGCACGAAGAACCCGTCGCCCTGGATGGCCAGGTCGGTGTTGCGGTTCGTCGTCTGGATCGAGCCCTGCAGGAAGTTGGGCGTCACCGAGGACACCCGCATGCCGAGGCCGATCTGGATCGGGTTCACGCCGCCGGTGGACCCGGTGGGCGAGATGCCGGAGGTGATCGTCTGGCTCAGGATGTCGTTGAACACGACGCTCGAGGACTTGAAGCCGGCGGTGTTGGCGTTGGCGATGTTGTTGCCGATGACGTCGAGCCAGATCTGATGGTTGCGCAGGCCCGACACCGCGGTGAAGAGCGCTCTCGACATGGGGTTCTCCTCGTCGTGCTGGTTGTGATGTCCACGTTCAGCGGATCTCGAAGATCTCGCCGGGGCGCACGGTCGCGTCGCCGATTCGGTACACGGGCTGGCCGTTGACGATGCTGAGGCCGGTGATCACCCCGCTCACCGCGGCCGGCTGCGGGCCCGTGCCGCTGCTGCTCGACACGAAGTAGGTGTAGGTCCCCGCGGGCGCCGAGTGACCGGCGGCGTCGAGGCCGTCCCACGCGACGCTGGACGCCCCCACGCCGGCGGACGCGGTGACCAGGCGGCGCACCACGTGGCCGGAGGCGTCGATCACGTCCACGTTCACGCTCGACACCGGCGCCTCGAGCGAGAAGCTCAGCGACAGCGGCCGCCCGTCGAACGCCACCTCGCGGCTGGACGCGCGGACGGTGCGGCCGACCAGCGCCGCGCTGTCGACCAGGCTGTTGCCGGCCAGCAGCGTGCGGAGCCCGTCGATGCCCGCGCTGATGTTCTGCAGATTCTCGAGCGAGGTGAACTGGGCCGTCTGGGCCAGGAACTGGTTCTGGTCGAGCGGGTTCAGCGGATCCTGAAACCGCAGCTGCGTGACGAGCAGCTTCAGGAAATCGTCCTTGCCGAGCGTGGTCGGGTTCTGGGCGCTCGCCGTCGGGCCGCTCGTCGCGCTCGTCACACTGCCGATCGTCGCCATGTCGGTTCCTCCTCGTTCAGACCCAGAGATCGAGCGCCGCGACGGCGCGCGGATGGACGGGGGCCCGCGGCGGCGCGGGCGCCGGCGGGGGCTCGGCCGGCGGCGCCGGCGGGGCCGGACGCGTGAACGGGGCATCGTGGCCGGGGTCACGCGTGCCCGCGTCCAGGCCGAGCTCCACGCTGATGCTCCCGGCGGCGAGCCCCTGTTGCTCGAGCGCCTGCCGCAGCTGGGGCAGGCCGCGCTCGAGCAGATCGCGAGCCGCGGCGTCCTCCGCGCGAATGCGTAGCGTCAGGCTCCGGCCGTCGAGCACGGCGTCCACGCGGACCGCGCCCAGCGAGGGCGGGTCGAGCTGGAGCACGATCTCGTGACGCCCGGTGCGTGGCAACGCCGCCACGCGCGGCGCCAGCTGCTGCACCAGCGCCTCCGGCGTGGGGCTCGACGCGGCCGGCGAAGCCGGCTCCGTGGCCGGACGCTCGCCGTACGCCATCACCGCGACGGGCCCGGCCTCGGGCCGCGCTCCCCCATCGGTCTCACGCCGTCGCTCCTCGCCCGCCTGGCCACCGCCGGGCTGGGCATCGGCCGGCGCGCCCGGGGCCGCCGCCGGACCCGCGACCGCCTCCCTCGCTGAACCGCCCGGCTCGCCGCGCGGGACACGCGCGTCGATCGGCCCGGGGACGGCCATCGTGTCCGCTGGCGCGGCGGGCGCCTCGCTCGCTGACGCGGACGACGCCACACCGGCCCGCGCGTCGGGCGCGAGGGACTCCGCTGGCTGCGCGGCACCCTCCAAGGGCGCTGCCGTCGCGATGACCACCGCGGGCATGGCCGGGGCCGTGGACGGCGCCGGCTCGGCGAGCGTGCGGGCGATCGTTGGCGCACCAGGTGGCGCGGGCGGGCTCGACATCCCGCTCGCCCGCTCGGGCGCTGGTCGCCTGGAGATGGACGGCCCTGTTGCGGCCAGTGTCGGCGCGCTCGGCGTCTGCACCGCCGGCAACGCCACGCCGGCTGGCGGAGCGGCCTCGGGTCCGGTCGCCGCCGCCACGGCGGGCGACGCGATCAGCGCGCGCGACATCGGGGCCGCGGGCGCCCCGGCGCTCGGAGCCTCCGCAGCCGGCGCGGTTGCGAACACGAGGCGATCGGGCGGCGGCACCGTGGCTGGCGGCGTCGCCAGCATCGACGCCGTCGCGACCGGCACCACCGGCGTGGGCGCGACCGCCGTGGACGTCACCGAGGCCGGCACGACCAGCCCGGGCGCCAACGGTGCGGCCGCCTCACGGCGTGCGCTCGTCCCGGTCACCGCGCCGGTGGCGCCGGGGCGAGGCTCGGCAGTGAGCGCCGGTGTGAGCGCAGGCGCGGGCATCGATACCAGCGACGCGGCGGTCAGCGCTTGCATGAGCGCCGTCACCAGTGCCGGCGCGTCCGGCGCTCCCGATGGGGCCTCGCCGGCCGGTGCGGTCTCGCGCACCGGTGCGGCCACGGCGTCATCGCCCTCGCCCGACGGCGACGCGGCGGGGACGAGGCCGGCCAGCAGCGCCAGGAACGGCGCGGCCGTGGACGCCCCGGCGGCCAGGGTCGGGGGCGGCGCAGCACCCGCCGGGGCCGTCGCGGAGGCGGACACGCCGGTGAGGGGCGTGGCGCTCACGCGGCGTCTCCGCGCATGATGCGGTGGGCGGCGCGCGTCGTCGCGACGTCGTCGAGGCGCCGCTGCTCCTGCACCTGGTCGGCGTGGCGCGCCTGGGCGCCGCGCTGCTCGAGGACGCGCTCGATGGCGCGCCGCCGCTGCGCCGCGACCACCACCGCCGCGCGGGCGGCGCTCACGCGTCTCTCCTCCTGAACGAGCCGGCCCACCTGGACCGCGGCGGCGGCGGACGACCGCCGCGCCACTTCACCGTCGAGCCACGTGTCACCGGCGGCGGCCCCGCCCAGGAGCGCGGCGACGACGGCGCTCCGGCTCGTCTCCGCCTGCCGGCGCAGTGCCTGCAGCCGCCCCGCGGCGACGGCGCAGTCGCCGACGGCGATGGCCAGCGCGATGGCCCGCGTCTCCTCCGTGCGCTGGCGCAGCCGCAGCATCGGTGTCAGTCGGGAGTTCATCGTCAGGCGCCCGGAAACAGCGCGGCCAGCCGGCGGCGCGTCTCGGCCAGGGACGTGCTTTCGGCGCGGCTCTGCCGCAGGAACTGCGTCACGGGCTCGAGCGCGGCCAGCGCGCGGTCGATCTTCGGATCGGAGCCGCGGACGTAGGCGCCCACCGCGACGAGGTCGCGGGCGTCCCGGTAGGTGGCCAGGCAGCCGCGCAGCGCGCCGGCCGCCCGCGCCTGCTCCGGCGTGGACAGCTCGGGCGCGAGCCGGCTGACGCTGCCGAGCACGTCGATGGCCGGAAAGTGGTTGGCGGCGGCGAGGTCCCGGGCCAGCACGATGTGACCGTCGAGGATCGAGCGGACCGCGTCGGCGACGGGGTCGTTCATGTCGTCGGCCTCGACCAGCACGGTGTAGACGCCGGTGATGCTCCCGGCGTGGGCCGTGGTCCCCGCCCGCTCCAGCAGCCGCGGCAGCAGCGCGAACACCGACGGCGGGTAGCCGCGGGTGGCGGGTGGCTCGCCGGCCGCCAGGCCGATCTCGCGCTGGGCCATCGCGAACCGGGTGACGGAGTCCATCAGCAGGAGCACGCGCCGTCCCTCGGCGCGAAAGTGCTCGGCCACCGTGGTGGCGGCGAAGGCGGCCTGCCGCCGGAGCAGCGGCGCCTCGTCGGAGGTCGCCACGACGACGACCGAGCGGGCCAGCGCCTCGACGCCGAGGTCGCGCTCGATGAACTCGCGCACCTCGCGGCCGCGCTCGCCGATCAGTGCCACGACGTTGACGTCGGCGGCGGCGTGGCTGGTGAGCATGCCGAGCAGCACGCTCTTGCCCACGCCGCTGCCCGCGAAGATGCCCACCCGCTGGCCGCAGCCGAGCGGCAGCAGCCCGTCGATCGCCCGGATGCGGGTCTGCATCGCCTCGGTGATGCGGCGCCGGGAGAGCGCGGGCGGCGGCGGCTGGTGCAGGGCCCGTGTGCGCGCGGCCTCGATGGGACCGCGCCCGTCGAGCGGGCGGCCCTGCGCGTCGATCACGCGCCCGAGCAGGCCGGGGCCGACGGGCACGCGCGGGCGGCGGCCGGTGGCGCGCACCTCGGTGAGCGGCCGCACGCCGGTTGCCTGGCCGAGCGGCATCACGAGGAGGCGATCACCGCGGAAGCCGATCACCTCGGCGGCCAGCGGCTCGGGGCCCGAGCCGATCTCGCACTGCTCGCCGATCGAGGCGACGAGCCCGGTGACCTCCGCGGCGAGCCCGGACAGTTCGGCCACGCGCCCGAGCGGGCGCGCCAGCTCGGCGTTGGCCAGACGCGCCTGCATGCGCGCGAGCACCGCGGAGAGGTCGTTCATGCCTCGGGCTCCTGCAGCAGGCGCCCGGCCTCCGCGAGCTGGGTCGCCAGCCGGCCGTCGATCCGGCCCTCGCCGGTCTCGATCATCCAGTCGGCGGCGCCCAGCGCGGGATCGTGCTCGATGGAGACCGAGCCGCCCGGGCCACCGCCGGCGCGCAGGAGCGCCTGCAGGGCCTCGGCCGCCGCGGCGCCCACGCGGACCGACACCTGGCCGGTGGGACGCGCCAGTCGCGCCACCACGGCGCGCACGGCGGCGGCACCCGCGTCCTCGGCGAGCAGCTCGCGGCCCAGGATGCGCTCGGCGAGCCCCAGCACGAGCTTCGGCAGCGCCGCCTCCAGCTCGGCGGCCAGCGCCTCGCGCCGCTCGCCCAGTGCCCCGGCCGCCTTCTCGAGCGCCGTGCAGGCGGCCTCCAAGCGTGGCGTCGCCGCGGCCAGCGCCTCCGCGCGGCCCTGCTGGCGACCAACGTCCAGACCCTCGCGGCGCGCGCGCTCGCGAGCGGAAGCCGGGTCGGCGCCGGCCGCCGCCGTCGGACCGGCGTCGAACGTCGGGAACAGGGCGCGGTGCACGAGCGTGGTGGCGAGATCAGCCAATGACCTGCTCCCCGGCGCCGCTGCCGACCACAAGGATCTCGCCGCTCTCCTTGAGCCGGCGGGCGACGCCGACGATGCGGCGCTGCGACTCCTCCACCTGCTTGACGCGCACCGGCCCCAGGAACTCGATCTCCTGGCGGACGATCGACGCCGTGCGCTCGGACATATTCTTGAAGATCTTGCCGACGACCTCCTCGCTGGCCGCCTTGAGGGCGAGCACCAGGTCCTTCTGGTCGATCTCCTGCAGCAGGCGCTGCATGCCGCGGTCGTCGACGCCGACCAGGTCCTCGAACGTGAACATGAGCGCGCGGATCTGCTCGGCCAGGCTCGGGGCCTGCTCGTCGAGGCGCTCCAGGATGGCCTTCTGGGTCGTGGGCTCCACGCGGTTGAGCACCTCGGCCACCGTCTTGGTGCCCTCGCCGTAGGTCACGCCCGAGGCAAAGCCGGCCGAGACCTGTTTTTCCAGCACCAGCTCGACCTGCTTGATGATGTCCGGGCTCGTCTTGTCGATCGTGGCCATGCGCATCATGATCTCGGCCCGGCTGTCGTCGGGCAGGTTGCCGAGGATGTTGGCCGACAGCTCCGCCTCGAGGTTGGCGAGCACGAGCGACACCGTCTGCGGGTGCTCGCGCCGGAGAATGCTGGCGAGCTGGTTGGGATCGGCCCGCTTGACGCCGGAGAAGCGCGCCGGCTGTACCGCGGCCTGGATGCGCCCGACGAACTCCAGCGCGCGGTTCTTGCCGAGCGCCTTCTCGAGGATCTCCAGCGCGTAGCTCAGGCCGCCGGTGGTGATGTACTGCTTGGTCAGCGCCATCTCCATGAACTCGCGCATGACGGCGGAGGTGACGCTCTCGTCCACCGTGGGCAGCCGGCTGATCTCGGTCGACAGCGCCTCGATCTCGGTGTCGTCCAGGCCCTTGAACACCTTGGCCGACACGTCGGTGCCCATCGCGGCCAGGAAGATGGCGGCCTTCTTGGCGCCGGAGTAGCCGTCGAGCTCCGTCACTTCGCCGCCTCCGCGGTGGGCAGCTGGCGCTTCTTCACGAGCCAGGCGCGCAGCAGCTGGGCCGTGGCATCGGGCTCGGTCGTGGCCATGTCGAGCGCCTTCTGGCGGATGTCCTGGCGCTCACGCGACAGCTCAAGCAGCTCCTCCGGCACCAGCGGCTGGGGGACGCGCGGCGCCGAGGGCGACAGCACCCGGGAGGCGGAGACCGCGGCGGCGCCCCCCGGGCCGTCGACGGCGAGGCGGACCACGTCGACGGCAGGCCGGCGGCCGCGCGTCCGGAGGATGGTGACCACGACGGCCAGACCGGCCAGCACCAGCACCACGGCGCCTCCGGCCAGCACGTAGCTCACCCAGGGCTTGGCCAGCGCCCCCTCCGCCGGCGGCCCCTCCAGCGCACCGCGCTCGCGATCGAGCGCGGCGGTGTCGAACGGCATCTCGACCACCGTGACCTCGTCGCCGCGCTTGTCGTCGAAGCCGACCGCGCCCATGACGACCTTGCGGATCTTCTCGATCTCCTCGGCGCTGCGCGGGGCCGGCTCGCGGACCTCCTTCTTCTCGGCGTCCTGCGTGACCTTCACGGGGACGTTCAGCATCACCGCCACCGACAGGCGGCGCAGCTCGCCCGGCGGCGTCACGGTGCGGGCGACCACGCGCGAGACCTCGTAGGTCGTCGACTCGGAGTCGCGGTTGCCCTCGTTCTGTGTGAGGTTGGCGCCGGTCTGCGGCTCGCCGATGTCGGGGGCGCCGGCGGGGGTGAGCGCGGCCGAGGTGCGTCCCTTGTTGGTCTCGGTGGTCTTGGTCTTCTGCTTGAGCACGCCCTGCGGATCGAACTTCTCCTCGGTCTTCTCGATCTGGTCGAAGTTCAGGACGGCGGAGACGCGGGCCACGGCCTGGCCGGCACCGAGCGTGGCGTCCAGCAGGCCCTGCACGCGGCGCTCGAGCCCCTCCTCCACGCCGCTCTTGGCCTCCATCCGGCGCGGCGACGACGCCCCGCCGGTGTCGCCGCCCACCGACAGCACGCGGCCGTCGGTGTCCACCACCGTGATCCGGTCGGGGCTGAGCCCCTCCACGCTGGAGGCGACGAGGTTGACGACGCCGCGCACCTGCTCGCGACCCAGGTGCGTGCCTGGCTGCAGCTTGAGGAACACCGAGGCGGAGGCCGGCCGCTCGCGCTCGGCGAAGAGCGAGGGCTGCGGGAGCACCAGGTGCACCCGGGCGCGCGACACCTCGCGAAGCTGGCCGATCGTGCGGGCCAGCTCGCCCTGCAGCGCCCGCTGGTAGTTGAGCCGCTGGGTGAAGTCGCTGACGCCGAACGCCGTCTTGTCGAAGACCTCGAAGCCCACGCCACCGCCCAGCGGCAGGCCCTGCACCGCCATCTTGAGGCGCAGCTCGGCGGCCTTGTCCGCGGGCACCAGGATCTGCTCGCCGTTGCCGCCCACGCGGTACGGGACCTTGGCCGCCTTGAGCTGGCTCACGATGGCGCCGGCGTCCTCGGCGGTGAGCGAGGCGAACAGCGGCACGTACTGGCCCTCGGAGACCCAGTGCGAGCCGACGAAGAGCAGCAGCGGCAGGACAACGGCCACGCCCAGGAGCAGCAGCTGCTGGCCCCGGCTCAGGCCCCGCCACGCGGTGGGTCCCGAGTTGAGCAGGGCCATCGCCATCTCCGCCATCGCGCGTTACACCGGGATCCGCATGACGTCCTGATAGGCCTCCAGCAGCTTGTTGCGGATCTGCAGCGCGAACTGCAGCGAGATGTTCGCCTTCTCGATCGTCACCAGCGTCTGCGCCATGTCGACCGGCTGTCCGGAGGCCAGCGCGACGGTGGCATCCTGGGCCTGGGCCTGCAGATCGTTCACCCCCCTGACGGCGCGGCCGAGCGTGGTGCCGAAGGGCTCGGCACCGCCGTCGGCCGCCGGCACGCGCGGCATCGTGGGCCAGCTGCTCGGGCTGAATCCGGTGGCGCCGCCGACGTTGAGGTCGTTCATGGCCTCAGCGCAGCAGCTCGAGGAGCTTGACGCCGAGGCTCTTCGTGGCCTGGAAGGCGACGGCGTTCGCCTCGTAGGCGCGCGTGGTGAGCATCATGTCGATCATCTCCTTGAGCGGGTTGACGTTCGGGAGGCTGACGAAGCCGTCGGGCCCGGCGTGCGGGTGATCGGGCTGGTGCACGCGGCGGAACGGCTCGCGGCTCTGAGTGATGCCGGCGACGCGAACACCGCCGTCGGGAATGGCCGCGTCCCGCAGGGCGGCGGCGAACGCGGGATCGCTCGCCTGGGCGAGCAGCACGAGCTTGCGCCGGTACGGCCCGCCGGTCAGCGTCTGCGTGCTGTCGGTGTTGGCCAGGTTCTCGGCGACGGTGTCCATGCGCGTGCGCTGGGCGCTGAGGCCGGAGGCGCTGATGCCGAGCGCGCGCAGGATGTCCACGCTCGCCCTCTACACCCGGCCTGAGATCGCCATCTTGAGGGCCGTGAAGTGATTGGTCAGCGTCTGCACCAGGGCGCCGTGGAAGAGTTGGTTCTCGGACAGGTGCGAGAGCTGCTGCTCGACGTCGACGTCGCTGACGTCGGCGCGCGGCGTGCCCGGGCCGGTGAAGACGAGACGCGGGCGCCGCTCGGCCTCGCCCAGCGGCAGCAATGAGGCGGCCACCTCGCCCGGGGCGGTCACCGCCGGGGGCCGGAGCACGTCGTCGAGGACGAGATCGTGCGAGCGGTAGCCCGGGGTGTCGGCGTTGGCGATGTTCCGGGCGACGACCTCGTGGCGGGCCCCGGCGAACGCGAGTCCCCGGCTCAGCTGCTCGACTGCACTATCGAAGAGTGATCGGATCATCGAGGGGAGAACTTGAGCAACTTCAGTGCCCGACCTCGGCGCGCGTCGCGACCAACGAAATCAAGCCATCGCGCGGAGGACGCGGCCGGGCCGGGGGACGGCTCGATCGGGTCGTGCGGAAGAGGCTTCCGCTTCGTCCGCGCACGCTCACCGCGGCCCGGCGCGGAAGTTCCTTCCGCGTGCCGACCGCGCGGTCAGGACGTCAGGGTTGGCTTCCGCCCTCGAGCTTCGTGCGCAGCGTCTGGCGGGAGATGCCGAGGATCCCGGCGGCCTTGGTCTTGTTACCGTCGACGCGGTCGAGCACGCGCTGGATGTGGGCGCGCTCGAGATCCTGCAGGGTCGTCGCCCGGGTGAGCTGGTCGTCGGCCGATCCCGGCGACGGCCGGTATTCCGGCGGCAGCTGGGCCAGGTCGATGCAGTTGCCCGAGCCGAGGATCACCAGGCGCTCGATGAGGTTGCGCAGCTCACGCACGTTGCCCGGCCACGGGCAGGCCAGCAGCGCCATCTCCGCGTCGGGCGAGAACCCGTGGATGCGCTTGGCGTACTGCGCGTTGGCCTCGGCGAGCCAGAACGAGGCCAGCGGCAGGATGTCCTCCACCCGCTCGCGCAGCGGCGGTAGCACGATGGGCACCACGTTGAGACGGAAGTAGAGATCGGGGCGGAACGCCCACTGCTCGACCATGCCTCGCAGGTCGCGATTGGTCGCGGCCACGATCTGCACGTCGACCTTCACCTTCCGGCTGCCGCCGACGCGGTAGAAGCTCTGGTCCTCGAGGAAGCGCAGCAGCTTGGGCTGCGAGGACACCGGGATCTCGCCGACCTCGTCCAGGAAGAGCGTGCCGCCGTCGGCCATCTCGGCCAGGCCGTGGCGCGCGGTCACGGCGCCGGTGAAGGCCCCCCGCTCGTGGCCGAAGAACTCGCTCTCGAACAGGCCCTCGGCGATGGCCGAGCAGTTCACCTCGATGAACGGGCCGTTGCGCCGGGGGCCGGAGGCGTGGAAGAGCCGGGCCGCCAGGTCCTTGCCGGTGCCGCTCTCGCCGGTGATGAGCGCGGCGCGGACGCCGCTCTCGGCCAGGCGCTTGATGAGCACGCGCACCTGCTGGGTGGCCCGGGAGGAGCCGATCATCTCCACACCGGCCGGCCGGGCGGGCGGCTCGACGGGAACCTCGCCCGTGGCCCCCGGAAATACCCGCTCCAGGACGGGGTCCAGTTCGCTGAATGGGAACGGCTTGCAGAGATAGTCGAGCACGCGGCTGCGGATCGCCGCCTGGGCCGAGGAAAACTCCGGGTGTGCGGTGATGATCACCACCTCGGCGCCGGGCGCGGCGGCGCGCAGCCCGTCGAGGACCTCCAGCCCCGACACGTCGCCGAGCCGCAGGTCGAGGAAGACCAGGCGAGGCGGATCCTGGGTGGCCAGCCGCAGGCCGGCGTCGGCGCTGTGGGCGCAACGCACCGCGTGGCCTCGGTGGGTAAGCTCGCGCGACAGGACGTCGGCGAACTCCCGGCTGTCGTCGACGACGAGGATCACGCCCCGGCCTGCATGGAGCGACGCGATGCCGCCACCGCCGCCAGGATCTCATCCCGGCCTGACGGCTTGAACAGCAGTCGGTCCACGCCGGCGGCCCGCACCATGGCGGGCTCGAAATCCTCGCCGGAGCCGGTCGTCAGGATGACGAAGGTCTCGGGGTGGCTGTCCTTGATGACCCGGCTCAGCGTGAGGCCGTTCAGCCCGGGCAGGATCAGGTCGGTGATGACGCAGTCGAAGCGCTCGCGCTCGGAGCGGGCGACCCCTTCCTCGCCGCTGGCGGCGGTCTCCACGCGATGGCCGACCTGGCGCAGCAGTCCGGCCAGCCCCTCGCGCAGGTCGTCCTCGTCGTCGACGAGCAGGACGCGCAGCGGGGCGACCGGCTCGGCCTTGGTCCGCGGCACATCAGCCGGTGCGCCCGCGGCATGCCCGCGCATCTGGCGCAGCTTGTCGCGCCCACGCAGGGCCGTATCACGGATGGCCGTGAGCGATTCGCGGGACTCGGCCGGGTTGCCGCCGGGTTCCTGGTGGAGCAGGAACTCGGCCTGGCCGGCGATGATCGCGAGGATATTCCCCAGCTCGTGGAGCATCTTGTCGTCGGGCATCGAAGCCCGTCATCGCAAAGATGGTACCAGTCGAGATCTACCGTTAACCCAGCGAAATGTCGAGGCCGCGCCGCCGGCCCGGCGATTTCCTGGCCGCAGGGTCTCCGGAGCCCCGGCAGGTTTTTTACCGAAAGGCGGCGGATGCCGCCCCTCGATGGCCTCATGGACAGGGCGCCCGCGGACGATGAATTCTTTGATGGAGACCGTCGCGGCCCGGCAAGGCTCCCCGGCAGGGGCGAGCGATCGATGATCCTGATGGCGCTGCGCGACATCCGACCCGGCATGCTGGTGGGCGTCGGCCTCCGCAACAAGGAAGGCCATACCCTGCTGGGCGCGGGCGTCGCCCTGACCCCTTCGTACATCGCCCGGCTGGAGCAGCTCGGGTACTGCGCGGTCTGGATCGACGACGAGGACACCCGCGACATTCCCTACGCCGACGCGCTCTCGGAGGCCACCCGGCTGGCGGCGACCAACGCGGTCCAGGACACCTTCGTGATGACCACAAGGGAGGCGGAGAAGCTGCGGAGCGCCTCCATCGACGAGGTCCGGACGGCGCTCGAGAGCCGCGGCTTTCGCCAGGCCTTCGAGAACACCAGCACGATCGAGCGGCTCACGAGCCAGGTGGACGCGGTGGTCGGCGAGGTGCTCGACCGGGCCGTGCTGACCGGGCTCGGCTCGCTCCGGACGCACAACAGCTACACGTACCAGCACTGCCTGGACACGACGGTGACCGCGACCATGATCGGACGCCTCATCGGCTACGATCGCGAGACCCTCAAGCGGCTGGCGGTCGGCTGCGTCCTGCACGACATCGGCATCCTGTTCGCGGACGCCAACCTCACCGAGCGTCCGGGGGCGACCGCCGACGAGGAGGACGACCGGGTGAAGGACCACACGGTCCTGGGCTACCTGTTCATCCGTGACAGCCTCAAGCTGGGCGTGCTCGCCTCCCACGTCGCCTATCAGCATCACGAGCGCCAGGACGGCCGCGGGTATCCCCGCGCCCTCGTCGGCGGCAATCGCATCGCGCGGGGCTCCGAGGTCCACGTGCCCGGACGCATCACGCCGCTGGCCGAGATCGCGGCCATCGCCGACCTGCACGACATGCTGTCGGCCGACCGGCCCTGGCGCCGCCGCCTGCCGCCCGACCAGGTGTGGCAGGCCATCGCGGCCGCGGCCGGCCACCACCTGAACCGCGAGATGGTCGCCGCCTTCCTGGCGGTCCTGCCTCCCTACCCGCTGGGCACTCAGGTGCTGATCGTCGACGGCACGTGGAGCGGTCATGTGGCCGTGGTGGCCCGCGTGCCCCACGACCGGATGGACACGCCGATCATCCGGGTGCTGGCCGCACCGGACGGCGCCCGCGTCGCTCCGGTGGAGATCGACCTGACCCGCGAGACCGTCCGGATCCGGGGCCTGCTGAGTGCGGAAGACGCCGCGCTGGAAATGCAGGCACAATCCAAGGTGTGATCGAGCCCGCTCCCATCGTCCGCAACAGACGGATCCTCCTGGTGGAGGACCAACCCGAGGTCGCCGCGACACTGATCCAGCTCCTGCGCATCGACGGCCATCAGGTGGACCTGGCCCGGGACGGCGTGGAGGGACTGGAGCGCGTGGACGCGGGCGAGTACGACGTCATCCTGTGCGACATCCGCATGCCTCGGCTGGACGGGCCCGGGTTCTACGCCGCGCTGGAGCGTACGCGACCGGCCCTCGTCGATCGGGTCGCCTTCATCACCGCCGATCCCGGTAGTCAGGACGTCCGCGACTTCTTCGCCGCCAAGGGGACCCCGTGGCTGCCCAAGCCCGTCACGCTCGCCGAGCTCCGTCAGCTCTTGGGGCGCCTGGCCGGCGGCTGAGCGTCGAGCGTCTCGCGCACCTTGCGGAGCAGGCCGTTGGCCCCGTAGGGCTTCTCCAGCAGCGGCGTCTGCGAGCGCGACACCCGGTGGCGGATCACCGCGTCGTCCGTATAGCCCGAGCTGAACAGCACGCGCGTCTCGGGTCGGGTGGCATATATCCGGTCGGCGACCTCCCGGCCGCTGAGATAGGGCATCACGACGTCGGTCAGCAGCAGATGGATCGGTCCGGCGTGGGCCTCGCTGACCGCCAGCGCGTGGGCGCCGTCCCTGCCCTCCAGCACGGTGTAGCCGTGCACGGTAAGGATCTCGCGGGCAAGCGAGCGCACGTCCTCCTCGTCCTCCACCAGCAGGATGGTCTCCGTCCCCCGCGCTCCCGGCCCGGAGGCGGGGCCGCGCTCGGGCGCCTCCACGCTGTCGTAGACGCGCGGCAGGTAGACGCGGAAGGCGGTACCGCGGCCGAGCGTGCTGTCGACGGTGACGCAGCCCCCGCTCTGCGTCACGATGCTGTAGACCGTGGAGAGGCCGAGCCCGGTCCCCCGCTCGCCCTTGGTCGTGAAGAACGGCTCGAAGATGTGCGCGAGGGTCTCCGCGTCGATGCCGCAGCCGGTGTCGGTCACGGTGAGCGTGAGGTAGGGGCCGGGATACATCCCCACGTGGTGGCGGGCCAGGGCCTCGTCCACCTCCGCCTCGGCGGTCTCGAGCGTGAGCTGCCCGCCGGTCGGCATGGCGTCGCGGGCGTTGACGGCGAGGTTGAGGATCACCTGCTCGAGCTGGCTCGGGTCGGCCTTCACGGAGCTGACGTGCTCGCCCAGGCGCGTGAGCAGCCGCACGTCCTCGCCGATCACCCGGCGCAGCATCTTCTCGGTGCCCGTGAGGGCGGCGTTGAGCTTGAGCACCTGCGGCGCCACCGCCTCCTTGCGACTGAAGACGAGCAGCTGGCGGGTGAGGTTGGCCGCGCGGCGCGCGGTCTCGGCGATCAGCTCGACGTCGGCGGCCTCGGGGCTGCGCGGCGCCAGCCGGCCCTGCAACAGCTGGCTGCGGCCGGCGATGACCGTCAGCAGATTGTTGAAGTCGTGCGCAATGCCGCCGGCCAGCCGGCCGGCGATCTCCATCTTCTGGGCCTGGCGGAGCTGGTCCTCGATGTGCTGCTGGTGGGTGACGTCGTGCACGCCGGCAACCCAGTTGGCCGGATGACCCTGGGCGTCGTAGACGGGAGAGACCACGGCCTCGGCCACGTAGGCGCCGCCGGCCGTGCGGCGACTCTCGAACCGCCCCGACCACGCCTCGCCGCTGTCCAGCGCGCGGCGCAGCACGCGGTAGAACTCGGAGTCGGGGCGGCCCTCCACCAGGGCGGCGGTGTCCTGCCCCACCAGCTCGGCCGCGGCGGCGCCGCTCAGCCGCTCCCAGGCAGGATTGACGAACTCGATCGTGCCGGCGGCATCGATCACCAGCGTCGCCTCGGCCGACCGCTCGACCACCGAGCTCAGGCGAGCGCGCTCCTCCTCGAGGCGGCGTGACTCGGTCACGTCGACCCACGAGCCCACGATCTCCACCGGCGGGCCGCTGTCCCCGACCAGCCGGCGCTCGTCGTAGATCCAACGGTATTCGCCGTTGTCGTGGCGGATGCGGTACTGCTGACCACGCTGGGGAGCGCCGCCGGCGAGCGCGACCAGGCTCTCGCGCACCGCCGCCACGTCGTCGGGGTGCACGTGGGCCAGCCAGAAGCCGGCGTCGCGCTGGATCGCCTCGGCCGGGTGGCCGAGCTGGCGGACGACGTTCTCGCTGGCGAACGTGATGGCGAACGGCTCGGCCGGCTCCGCGCTGTAGATCACGGCCGGGCTGGAGGCCAGCAGGCGGCGGCCGCGGGCCCGGGTGGCCTGCAGCTCCTCCTCGGCCCGCTTGCGCTCGGTGATATCGGTCAGCGTCCCGAGCATGCCGCGCACCGCCCCCTGGGTGTCGAGCGACAGCTGGGCGAACACCTCGACCCAGCGATAGCCGCCCGCCACCGTGAGGTAGCGCGCCTCGACGGCGAAGTAGTCGGCCGTGTTCTCGAGCAGCGGCTGGAACAGATCGGCGTGGCGCTGCTGGTCGTCGGGGTGCACGTAGCGCAGGAAGCTGGTGCCCAGGCTCTCGGCCACCGTGAAGCCGGTGATCTCCGTCCAGGCGGCATTGAGGAACGTCCACTGACCGCGGGCGTCCGTCTCGAAGATGACCTGGCGCAGGTTGTCGACCAGCGCCCGGTACTGCGCATCGCTGCGCGCCGGCGTGATCAGGCCGCTAGGAGTCGCCATCTAGCCCAGCTCCTGGTCGAGGCCACGGCGACGCCAGGCTTCCGCGGCGGCCGGCGTGGCCCCGGTGACGATCAATCGGGCACCGCGGGCGCTCACCGCCGCCGCTCGGCGGCCGTGCGGGCCAGCGTCAGCGCGGCGTCGGCCAGCCGCTCCAGCGGCAGCACGCGCTCGGCGCCGCCCAGCTCGATGGCCGCGCGCGGCATCCCGAACACGACGCACGTCGCCTCGTCCTGGGCCAGCGTCGCCGCGCCGGCCGTACGCATCGCGGCCAGCCCGCGGGCGCCGTCGTCGCCCATGCCGGTCATGATGACGCCGACCGCATTGGCGCCCGCGTTGTCCGCGCACGAGTGGAAGAGCACGTCCACCGAGGGCCGGTGCCGGTTCACCGGCGCCTCGTCGCTCAGCCGCACCAGGTAGGTGACGCCCTCCCGCGCCAGGCGCAGGTGGTGGTTGCCGGGGGCGATCAGCGCGTGGCCGGCCAGCACGCGGTCGCCGTCGGCGGCCTCGTGCACGCGCACGGTGCACAGGCCGTCGAGGCGCTCGGCGAACAAGCGGGTGAAGTGCTCGGGCATGTGCTGCACGATGACCGCACCCGGCGCGTCGGCGGGCAACGCGGTCAGGAACTCGCGCAGCGCCTCGGTCCCGCCGGTGGAGGCGCCGATGGCCAGCACCTGCTGGGTGGTGCGCAGCGCGGTGAGGCTGGGCCGCCCGTTGACCGGCGCCGCCGGCGCGGCGGTGACGGCGCGCGGGCGGACGCGGGCCGCCGCCGCGCCCTTGACCTTCTCGATCACCTCGGCGGCCACCGCCGGCAGGTGCTGGCGCAGGTCGAGCGTCGGCTTGGTCACGAAGTCGACGGCGCCCAGCTCGAGCGCGCGCAGCGTCGTCGCGCAGCCGGCCTCGGTCAGCGAGGAGACCATCACCACCGGCATGGGCCGGGCCCGCATCAGCTTGTCCAGGAACGACAGGCCGTCCATGCGCGGCATCTCGACGTCGAGGGTGAGGACGTCGGGGTTGAGCTCCTTGATCTTGTCGCGGGCCGCGTAGGGATCGGCGGCCGTGCCCACGACCTCGATGGCCGGATCGCGCTCGAGCATCTGGCTCAGCGCCTGCCGCATGAGCGCGGAGTCGTCGACGACGAGCACCCGCGTGCGCCGCCGCGTGGTGGTCAATCCCATAGCTCGACGGTCCCGAACGAGGGCCCGGCGGTGTCGGCGCGGTGCCCGGCCCGGGTCAGGCGGGCCTGGGCGCGGGCGGCGCCGACGCGGCGGACCCGCACACGGTTGGTGGCGGTGTAGAAGCGCACGTCCCGCGGGTGGTAGCCGCCGACGTCCTCGGCGGCGACCGGGATGCGGTCGTGCGCCAGGAACGCGCGGATGAACGCGATGTTTCGCTGCGGCACCCCCTGGGCGGACTCGGCGATGTTCAGCACGTGGGCGCCACCGAAGATCTTGGCGACGAAGCGGCGCCGGTCGGCGCCGAGCTTCATCATGGCGCCGATCAGGCGGTCCATCGCGTGGACGCCGAACCGCGCGGGATCGCCGTCCATGGGGTCGCCGGAGGGCAGCAGGAAGTGGTTCATGCCGCCCACGCTGCGCTCGCGATCCCACAGGCACACGGCGATGCAGGAGCCGAGGAGCGTTCGGACGATGACGGGCTCGCCGCTGGCGTGCACGCCGCCGATGTCGATCGTCACCTCGCTCAACGCCTCCACTGCGGGCTGGGAGCCGTTCTTCATCGGACGCGTGATCACGAGCCCTCCCGCCCGAGCACCGTGCGGGCGGTTGGCCGAAGGCGTTCGGGGTCGCCGTGCCGGTCGTCAGCGATCAGAATGGTGGCGGGCATGCTCCGTCTCCTTCACACCGTCTTCGAGTCCATCGGCTCCGGCGCTTCCAACCTTGAGGGCGGAGGTGTCCTCGGGGGCCCCCGGGGTGGCAAGGGCAGCCAGGGCCCGCATCACGTCGTCGGTCTGACGCTCCAGCTCGGCCAGGGTCGGGGCGAGGTCGGTGGCGCGCCCCGCCCGCCCGCCGGCCTCGAGCGCCCCGCAGGTGGCCGACATCGCCCGGGCGCCGAGCGTCGCCGAGCTGCCCTTGAGGGCGTGGGCCGCGCGCACCAGCTCGACGGCGTCGCCGCCCTCGACAGCCATGCGGATCCGCGCGACGGCGCGTGGCGCGTCCTCGCCGAACAGCCCGATCAGCTCGGTGAGGAGCTCGGGGCCGCCGCCGGCCTCGAGGTCGGCCAGGGCCTCGGGATCGAGCACGTCCGCCGCCTGGTCCGGGGGCACCGGTGTGGTCGTGGGAGCGGGGGGACGGGCGGCGCCCAGCCAGCGCACGAGCATCGCGTCGAGCGCCTCGGTCGTGACCGGCTTGCTGAGGTAGTCGTCCATGCCCGCCGTCAGGCATCGCTCGCGGTCGCCGCGCAGCGTGTTGGCGGTGACCGCGACGATCGGCACACGGCGGGACGTGCCGGTCTCGTCGGCGCGGATCGCGCGCGTCGCGTCGAAGCCGTCCATCTCCGGCATCTCGCAGTCCATCAGCACCAGGTCGTAGGGCACCGCGCGCGCGGCCTCGACCGCCACCTTGCCGTTGGCCGCGACGTCGGTGCGGCAGTTGTGGCGCTCGAGCATGCGGACGGTGACGAGCTGGTTCACGGCATTGTCCTCGGCGAGGAGGACGCGCCCGCCGGCGGCGCGCCGGGGGACGACGGGGGCCGGCGTCGAGACCGTCGAATCGCGGTGCGGAGCCAGCGCGGCGGCCAGGCACGCGCGCAGGCGCGCCGGCGACGCCGGCTTCCACGTCCACGCATCGATCATCGACGCGGACGTGGCGGCGGCGCCGGGGCCGCCCACCGGCGAGATCAGCGCCAGCCGCACGCCGGCCAGCGCCGGCTCCGCCCGGATGGACGCCGCCAGTGCCAGCCCACCGGGATCGGGCAGCTGCTGGTCGATCACCACCACCTCGGGCAGGCCACCCTCGGCCGCGGCGGCGTGCAGCGCAGCGAGGGCGCCAGCCACGTCGGCGGCGAGCGAGACGTCGACGCCCCACGCGGTGAGCGTGGTGTTGACGTGCTCGCGACTGCCCGTGTGGTTGATGGCGACCAGCGCCCGGCGGCCGCCCAGCGACGGCGGCTCGGCGACGGCGGGCGGGGTCTCCGGCCGTTCCAGCGTCAGCTCGAACCAGAAGGTGCTGCCGCGGCCCGGCACGCTGTCGACCCCGATCTCGCCGCCCATCGCCCCGACCAGGCGCCGGCAGATGGCCAGGCCGAGGCCGGTGCCGCCGTGCCGCCGCGTGGTGGACGGATCGCCCTGGCTGAAGAGCTGGAAGAGCCGCTCGCGCACGGCGGCGGCGATTCCCTCGCCGGTGTCGGCGACGGTGAAGCGGACCGTGTGCGCCCCCGTGTTGGCGGGCCGCAGCCGCACCACGACCTCACCCTGGTCCGTGAACTTGACCGCGTTGGCGACGAGGTTGGTGAGCACCTGCGTGAGCCGGCCGGCGTCGCCGCGCACGAGCGCGGGCACGCCGGGGTCGATGATGAGCATCAGTTCGAGGCCCTTGGCGCGCGCCGGCTCGGCCAGGAGCTCGATCGATGCGTCCACGGAGCCCACGAGGTCGAAGTCGAGCGACTCGAGCTCCAGGCGGCCGGCCTCGATCTTGGAGAAGTCCAGGATGTCGTTGATGAGACCGAGCAGCGTGCGGCCCGAGCGCAGCGCCGTCTCGGTGTACTCGCGCTGGCCGGGGTCCAGCCGCGTCTCCAGCAACAGCCCCGTCATGCCGATCACCGCGTTGAGCGGCGTGCGGATCTCGTGGCTCATCGTGGCCAGAAAGTCGCTCTTGGCCTCGGCCGCCACCTCGGCGGCGCGCCGCGCGGCCTCGATCTCGGTGTGCAGCAGGGCGTTGCGGATGGCCAGCGCGGCCTGGGCGACGAAGGCGTCGAGCAGCTGGCGGTCGTGGGTGGCCAGCCGGAACGGCTCGCGGCCGTGCATCGCCAGCACCGCCAGCAGGCGGTCCTCGAGCATGACCGGCATGCCCACGAAGCTCTGCAGCGCCCGGGCCCGGGCCCACGCCAGCGCCTGCAGGCGGCCGTCGCGGAAGGTGTCGTCCAGCTCGAGCGGCTTACGGTTGCGCGCGACCCAGCCCACGCCGCCGTCGTCGAAGGACAGGCGCGTCAGCGGGAACTCCGTCTGGGGCTCCTCGCGGTCGAAGTAGGCCCGCAGGCGCAGCGAGCGCGTGCGCTCGTCGGCCAGCCAGAACGACACCTTGGGGGCGCCGATGAGCGTGGCGGCGGACGCGGCGATCTCGCGCAGCACGATGTCGAGGTCGAGCGAGGACGACACG
Organism: Methylomirabilia bacterium; assembly: GCA_041499965.1. Classification (GTDB taxonomy): domain Bacteria; phylum Methylomirabilota; class Methylomirabilia; order Rokubacteriales; family CSP1-6; genus AR5. The sequence continues at coordinate 7,478 of JBGQLG010000017.1, read as the reverse complement.
ATCCGGTTGAGCCGCGTCAGCTCGCGCAGGCGGCGCTCGCGGGTCCGCTGCTCGGCGAACAGCCGGGCCGTGCGGACGAACAACCCGACCTGCTCGCCGATCGCCTGCAGCCGCCGCAGCTCCTCCTCCTGGAACCGCCGCGTGGCCGTCCACCAGATCAGGTACAGCACGCCCGAGAAGGTGCCCGCCAGCGCGAGCGGGACGATCGCCGCCGACTGGTGGGTGAAGTGGCGCACGATGGGCGACGTGAACCGCGGATCGCCGGCGACGTCGGCCGACCACAGCACGCGTCCGTCGGCGCAGGCCTGGGCCAGCACGGCCAGCGCGTCGCCGGGCAGCGGCTCGGTCACGATCGCGCTCTGCGCGGCCGCCGGGACGTGATAGCCGGCCACCGGCAGGATGTCGCCGCCGGGCTGGCGCAGCACCGAGACCACCGTATCGGCACCGGTCGCCAGCGCCAGCTCGCGGCAGACCAGGCGCAGCGCCTCGACCTCGCTGGTGGCCCCGCCGAGCACCTTGGCGATGGCCAGCAGGCTCGTCGTCTCGGCCAGGTGCTCCTCCAGCCCCGCCCGGGCCGAGGTCAGCGCGACCGCCTGGCGTCGGGAGTCGGCGTAGAGCCGGGCGTTGTCGAGGGCGACCGACGCCTGCTGGGCGAACGAGCGGAGCGTCGACAGGTCGGCGTCCTCGAAGGTCCGGGCCCCGGCGCCGTCGCGGCGCAGCGTGATGACGCCGAGCAGCTCGTCGCGGACGATGAGCGGCTGGGCCATGGCGCGGGTCGTCCGGCCCGCCGTGAAGGAGCGCAGCGCGTGCGGCCACCGGGCGTAGTCGTTGACCAGCACGCCGGTCCGCTCGAGCGCGCACTGGCCGACGATGCCCTCGCCGATCGAGACCGCCGGCAGGAAGACCGCGTCGGAGGGACTGGCCGCCCGCAGCTCGAGCGCGGCCTGGCCCTCGAACAGGAAGAGCCCGCTGGTCGCGACGAAGAGCTCGCTGGCCTTCTGCACGATCCGCTGGGGAAGGCGCTCCGGGTCGAGCTCGGCCGAGATCGTGTGGGCGACCTCGGCGAGGGCCTCCGCGCGCAGCCGGCGCTCGCGCTCGTTCATGGGGCGGCCGCCGCCGGCGCGTCCTTGCGATAGATCGTGTGGCCGACGTGGGTGACGCCGACCAGCAGGCCCAGCACGTTCTCGGAGTGGCCGAGGCAGAGCAGGCCGCCGGCCTTGAGAAAGCCGTTCAGTCCGCCGAGGATCCGCTGCTGGCCGGGGCGATCGAAGTAGATCAGGGCGTTGCGGCAGAAGATCACGTCGAACTGGGCGCGGATCGGCCAGCCCTCGTCGTTGAAGTTGATCCGGCGGAAGGCGATCAGCGTGCGCAGCTCGGGACGGACCTGCCAGCGGCGCTCGCCACCCGGCTCGCCGACGCGCGCGAAGTAGCGGTCGCGCAGGGCCGCCGGGACGGGATCGACCTGGGCCGCGGTGTACACGCCGGCCTCGGCGCGGGCCAGCACCTCGGTGTCGATGTCGGAGGCCAGGATGCGCAGGTCCCAGCCGGCCGGCCCCAGCGCGTCGCGCACCGTCATGCCCAGGGTGTAGGGCTCCTCGCCCGTCGAGCACCCGGCGCTCCACAGGCGCACCTTGCGGTCCCGGGTGCGCTCGGCCCGGGTGCGGATCGCCGGCGCCCACACCTCGGCCAGGTAGCGGAAGTGGTGGGCCTCGCGGAAGAAGTCGGTCTTGTTCGTCGTCATCGCGTTGACGAAGCGGGTCAGCTCCTGCCCGCCCGGGTCGCGCGACGTCAGGTGGTCAAGGTAGGCCGTGAAGCTCGGCAGGCCGAGCTCGCGCAGGCGGCGGCCCAGTCGGGCCTGCACCAGGTACCGCTTCTGCGGGCCCAGCGCGATTCCGCTGTGCGTGCGCAGGAGCTGCTGGAAGCCCTGGAACTCCTCGGTGGTCATCGCGTGCTCGGCGCCGGCGAGCGTCACGCGGCGGCCTCCACCATGGCGACGGCCACCACGAAGCGCCGCTCGCCGACGACGAACGGGACCTGCAGCACCGGCGCCGGGCTCTCGGGCTCCGCGCCCAGCGCCGTCCACGGCGGGCCGATGCCGGCGGGAAGCCCGTGCTGCTCGAGGGAGGCCACGATGCGGCCGCCGATCGTGTTGGCCAGCCCGCCGAAGGCGTCGGTGATCTGCTGGTCGCTCGTCGGCTCGGTGCCGAGCAGGCGCGCGGTGAACCAGGTGGCGTCGACGCGGGAGCCGCCGAGGCCGACCCGCACCGAGAGATCCCCCTCCTTGAGCTGCAACACCACGCCCGAGCGCACCTCGGTCGGCGTCGGGGCCGCGGTGGAGGCCTCGGGGAGATCGATCTCCTCGCCGACCATCACGCCGACCGTCTGGCGCACGGCGATCACGACCTCGGCGCCGACCTCGCCCCGGAGCAGCCGCGTGAGCTTGGCCTGGGGACCATCGTCGCCGGCCTCGAGGAGCCGGACGAAGTCGGCCCGGAAGGTGTCGGGGACGAGCGAGCGCCGGAGCACGCCGTCGTACAGCTCGGTGGCGGTCGCCCCCGCCCGGTCCGAGCACAGGAAGATCAACGGCGGCGTCGCCTTGAGGACGTCGCGGATCTTGCGGGCCAGCAGATCCTCGGCCATCAGCGGCAGCCCCTCGCCGAGGCAGACGATGTCGGGCGGCGACTCCAGGCACGCGCGCAGCGCCTCAACGCCGTTCGCGGCCTGGGCGAGGTCGTACGTCTCCTGGAAGAGCCCGGCGAAGAACGTCCGGAAGGTGGCGTCGCGATCGGCGAGCACGACGCGCTTGACGCCCTCGCGCCGGCCGGCCGCGGGCGCGGCGTCGCTCCGGCCGGACGACGGCTTGGGCTGCCGGGCCTGGATGTCCTCCAGCACGCGCAGGATCCGCCGCTCCATGACCTTGGGCTTGAGCGGCTTGACCAGGTAGTCCTCGATGCCGAGCTTGATCGCCTGCTGCACGACGGCGGGGGCGCCGGTACCGGACAGCACGATGACCGGCAGCTTGCCGTGCGTGGCGTCGCGCCGCAGCGCCTCCAGCACCTCGAGGCCGCTCAGCGTGGGCAGGCCGAGGTCCAGGAACATCAAGGCCGGGGCCTCCGTCTGCACCGCCGCCAGCGCCTCGATCCCGTCGGTCGCCTCGATCACCCAGCACGAGGCGTACTGCTTGAGGAACGCGCGCAGCACGCTACGCGACACGCGGTCGTCGTCGACGATGAGCACCTTCATGGCGGAGTCGTCGAGGTCATGCCAGGCCCCTCAGGCCATCCGCGCGGCCAGCTCGCCCACGCCCAGCACCCGGTCGATGTCCAGGAGCACGACGAGCTTGTCGCCCGCCCGGGCCAGGCCGTCCACGTAGCGCGCGTCCACCTGGGAGCCGAAGTCCGGGGTGGCCTGCACGTGCTCGCGGGGGATGTCGAGCACGTCGGAGACGGCGTCGACCACGAGCCCCATCACCGTGGTGCCCACGGTCACCACGATGATCACCGTGAATGGCGTGTACGCGGTCGCGCTCATGCCGAACCGGGCGCGCAGGTCCAGCACCGGCACGATCGTGCCGCGCAGGTTCATCACGCCCTTGACGTAGGCCGGCGTGTTGGGGATCGGCGTGATCGCCGAGTAGCCCTTGATCTCCTGCACCTTGAGGATCTCCACGCCGTACTCCTCGTCGCCGAGGCGGAAGGTCAGGTACTGCCGGCCCTCGGCCCCGAAGGCGACCGTGCCGGCCGGTGTCTCGAGCGGTCCCATCGGCGCTCTCCTCAGAATTCCTCGAAGCCGTCGGCCGGTCGGCCGTTGACGGTGGGGCCGACCGCCTCCGGCCCCGGGACGCTCACCGCGCGCCCGCCCGCGGGCGCCCGCCGGTCCGCCCGCTTGATCGTCGGCGGCTTGACCGGCACCGGCCGCCCCGGTGCCACGCTCGCCACGTGGCCGTTGGCCACCTTGAATCGCCCCACCAGGTCCTGCAGCCGTCCGGCCTGCTCGGCCAGCGCCTGCGCCGTCGACGACATCTCCTCGGTCTGCGCCGCGTTGGCTTGCACCACCTGGTCCATCTGCGTCACCGCCCGATTCACCTGCTCGATGCCGATCGACTGCTCTCTCGACGCCGCCGCGATCTCGGCGATGATGTCGGTCACGCGCTTCACCGAGACCACGATCTCCTGCAGCGTGGCCCCCGACTTGTTCACCAACTCGGAGCCGGCCTCCACCTTCCCCACCGAGTCCTGGATCAGCCCCTTGATCTCCTTGGCGGCCAGCGCGCTGCGTTGCGCGAGATTGCGAACCTCCGCGGCGACCACCGCGAAGCCGCGGCCCTGCTCACCGGCCCGGGCCGCTTCCACCGCCGCGTTCAGCGCCAGCAAGTTTGTCTGGAACGCGATCTCGTCGATCGTCGTGATGATGTCGGCGATCCTCTTGGACGAGCGGTTGATCTCGCCCATCGCGCCGATCGCCTGGCCGACCACCTGGCCGCCCTGGTCGGCCGCTCCCCGCGTGCCGCTCGCCAGCTGGTCGGCCTGCCGCGCGTTGTCGGCGGTCTGTTTCACCGTTCCCGTGATCTGCTCGAGCGAGGCCGCCGTCTGCTCCAGGCTGGAGGCCTGCTGCTGCGAGCCCGCCGCCAGCTGGTCCGCCGCCCCCGCCAGCTCGCGCGACGCCGTCGCCACATGTGCGGCCGCCTGCTTGGATTGCCCGATGATGTCGTGCAGCTTGTCCATGAACGTGTTGAAGGCCGTCGCCAGCGCGCCGACCTCGTCTCGCGAGTCGACCGTCAGCCGCCGGGTCAGGTCGCCCTCGCCCTGGGCCAGGTCGTCCAGGATCGTCACGGTCGCCTGCAGCGGGCGGGAGATCAGCCGGGCCACCACGAGGCCGAAGGCGACGCCGACGGCGATGCCGACCAGGACGAGGACGATCATCTGCGTCCGCCGGGAGGCGTAGACCGCCTCGGCCTCCTCGTAGGTGCTCTGGGCGTGCTGCTGCTTCAGGGTGACGACCGTGGCCAGCGCCTCGGTCGAGGCGGCGCTCCTGGCGGTGACCTCGGCCACCGCGGCCTGGGCCACGTCGCGGCGCCCCGCGATGAGCGGCTTGAGCAGGCGCTCCTCGCGGACCTCGACGGAGTCCTTGCTGACGGCCAGGTAGTGGGCGAAGGCGTCCCGGACCTCGGTCGCGCGGATGGTCGGCTCGAGCTTGTCGCGGCGGGCGCGGTTCTCCTTGGACAGCTCGCGGATCCGCTCCACCCGCGCCTTCACCTCGGCCGGGCTGGTGGCGGCCAGGGCCGCGAACATCTCGGCGCGGATCTGCTGCTGCAGCACCTGCACGTCGGCCAGCAGGACGATCGGGGAGAGTTGATGGATGTAGATCTCGTCGGTGGCGGCGTTGAGCTCGGCCATGGTGCGGATGCCGACGACGCCGATCAGCGCCATCATCACCCCGGCGACCGCGAACCCGATCATCAGCTTCGTGGCCGTCTTGCGATCCTTGAACCAGCCCATGCCCTGTCCCCTTCTTCGTGTCGTGATGGTCGCGGGATTCGGCCGGCGCGCGCCGGCCCCGATGCGGCTGCCGATCGCCCCGCCGCGGCTCACGCGACGGCCGCCACCGGCTCACGCTCGGCCTCGGCGCCCCGGGCCACCGCCAGCAGCCCGGGCACGTCGAGGATCAGCGTGACGTGGCCGTCGCCGAGGATCGTGGCGCCGGCCACTCCGCGGACCTTGGCAAAGTTGTGCTCCAGGCTCTTGATGACAACCGGCTGCTGGCTCAGCAGCTCGTCCACCATCAGCGCCGCCTGGCGGCTGTCCTGCTCCACGACCACGACGAGGCCGGCCGTGGGGTCCTCCGAGCGCGGCGTGATGCCGAAGACGCGGTGCAGGCGGATCAGCGGGAGCACCCGGCCGCGGATCGTGATCGTCTCGCCGCGGTTGAGCACGCGGTTGAGATGCTCGCGGCGCGGCTGCACCGATTCCACGATCGACATCACCGGCAGCACGAACGACTGGCCGCCGACCGCCAGGATCTGGCCCTCGACGATGGCCAGCGTCAGCGGCAGCTTCACGCGGAAGGTCGTGCCCCGGCCGAGCCCAGTCTGGATCGTCACCGATCCGCCCAGCGCCTCGACGTTCTGGCGCACCACGTCCATGCCCACGCCGCGGCCGGAGATCGCGGTGGTCGTGTCGGCCGTCGAGAAGCCGGCCCGGAAGATCAGCGCGAAGATCTGCTCGTCGGCGAGGACGTCGTCGGCGCTCGCCAGCCCCGAGGCCACGGCCCTGGCCAGGATCTTGTCGCGATCCAGGCCGCGGCCGTCGTCGCTGATCTCCACGTAGATGTTCTCGCCCTGCTGGAAGGCAGCCAGGCGCACCCGGCCGGTCGGCGGCTTGCCGGCGGCCTGGCGGACCGCGGGAGGCTCCAGCCCGTGGTCGATGGCGTTGCGGACCAGGTGAGTCAGCGGATCGGCGATCCGCTCGATGACCGTCTTGTCGAGCTCGGTCTCCTCGCCCTGCGTCTGCAGCACCACCTGCTTGCCGGCGCCGGCCGCGAGGTCGCGGACCAGCCGTGGGAAGCGGGCAAACAGCGTCTTGATGGGGAGCATGCGGATCCCCATCATTCGCTCGTGCAGCTCGCGGGCGTGCCGGTCCATCTGGCCGACCGCTTCCACCAGCGCGGGCAGCTTGGCCGGCGAGAACGCGGCGACGGTTTGGGCCACCATCGATTGCGTGATGACCAGCTCGCCCACCAGGTCGATGAGACGGTCCACCTTCTCGATCGGCACCCGGATGCTGGGGGCCTCGGCGACGGCGGCGGCGCGACGGCGGTCGGGCCCGGTGTCGCGCTCGGCGATGAGCTCCGGCGCGACCGGCGCCGGCGCCCGCGCCTCGTCCATCGACATCGCGTGGACGGTGACGGCCGCGCCGTCGCCGACGAACTCGAAGCAGGCGTCCACCTCGGCCCGGGTGCACGTGGCCAGCAACCAGATCCGCCAGCCCAGAGACGAGCGCTCCGAATCCAGCGTCTGCAGCGGCGGGATCCCGTCGGTGAGCGCGACCGTCTGGAGGACCTCGCCGAGCCGGCCCACGTCCTCGAGCATCTTCTGGGGATCGCGCCCGCGGCGCAGCAGGTCGGCCGGGGGCCGGAACTCGATCTCCCACAGCGCGCGGGTGGCGGCGGCCGCCGTCGGCGGCCCACCCGGCTGCGGCTCGGGAGCCTCGAGCGTCGCCTTGATCGCCGCCAGCGCCTTGGCCTCGGCGGCGCGCTCCTCGTCGGAGCCGTCGGCGCGCTCGGCCTGGGCGGCGGCGACCAGCGCCCGTAGCACGTCGGAAGACGCCAGCAGCGCGTCGACGGCGCGCGGCGTGACCGTCCGGCGGCTCTGGCGGAGCTGATCGAGCAGGTCCTCGAGCGCATGGGTGAAGCGCGCCATGCGCTCGAAGCCGAGCATCGCGCTGTTGCCCTTGAGCGTGTGGGCGCTGCGGAAGATCCGG
>JBGQLG010000016.1:0-55070 GCA_041499965.1 Methylomirabilia bacterium | reverse complement strand
GTCTCGCTCATGTCCACGGTGCGGCTGATCCGCGAGGTGCTGCCGGGCATGCGGGCCAAGCGCTGGGGGCGCATCCTCACCATCCAGTCGGTCTCGGTGAAGCAGCCGCTGCCCGAGCTTCTGCTATCCAACGCGGTGCGGCCCGGCGTGGCCGGCATGATGAAGACGCTGGCGCTGCAGCTCGGCAAGGACAACATCCTGGTGAACACGCTGTGCCCCGGGCGCATCCTCACCGACCGGCTGCTGGGCGGCCTGAAGGACTCCGGCCTCTCGCGGGAGGAGTACCTGGCCCGGCAGGGGGCGGAGATTCCGATGGGGCGCGTGGGGACGGCCGAGGAGTTCGCCAACGTCGCCGTGTTCCTGGCCTCGGAGCGGGCCTCCTACGTGACGGGCGTGGCACTCCAGGTGGACGGCGGCCTGATCCGCGGCCTGCTCTAGTCGTGCTGGGCCTGCGTGGCGCGTTCTCGCGCTTCATCGCCGAGAGCGGATTCTTCCTCGCCGCCGGCCTGGCCTTCTTCTTTCTCGTCTGCGTCGTTCCGCTGCTCCTGCTGGCCGCCTCGACGCTCGGTTTCGTGCTGTCGAGCCAGGAGGCGGCCGAGGAGGCGGTGAACCAGCTCACCCGGAACTTCCCGGTCTACCGCCGGGAGATCACCAACACCATCCTGAGGATCATCGAGACGCGCGCGGCGTCGGGGATCGCCGGCACCTTCACGCTGATCTTCTTCTCGACGCCGCTGTTCGGCGCCACCCGGTTCGTGCTGCACCGCATGCTGGGCGTGCGGGCGGGGGGCGGCTACGTCAGCAACCTGCTGCTCGACAGCGGCATGGTGCTGGTCCTCACCGTGATGCTGTTCGCGTCGACCTCGGTGACCTGGCTCTTCCAGTGGTTCCAGGAGTTCATCGTCAAGCCGAACAACGTGAGCTGGCAGTCGGCCTACGCCATCACCATCGGGTTCAGCATCGCGCTCTCCTCGCTGATGTTCTACTTCGGCTATCGCTACGTGCCGCGCCGCCGCCCCCGCATGTGGACGGCCCTGGTCGGCGGCGTGCTGGCCGGCTCGCTGTGGGAGGTCGCCAAGCAGCTCTTCCGCCTCTACATCCGCAACGTCGGCGTGTACGACCAGATCTACGGCCCCCTGGGCGTCCTCGTCGCCTTCGTGATGTTCGTCTACTACTCCGCCATCGTCTTCGTCTTCGGCGCCGCCTACGTGGCGTCGCTCGACTCGCGCCGCCGCTGACGCCGCCCGGCGGCGGTCGGGGGCGGGCCGCCTCGTGTGGTATCGTGGCGGCGCTTTCCCAGGTCGTGGCCGGGAGGTTCTCCAGATGATGCTCAACGGCAAGGTGGCGGTGGTCACGGGCGCGGCACGGGGCGTGGGGCGGGAGATCGCGCGGCTGATGGCCCGGCACGGCGCCAGCGTGGTGGTGAACGACTACGGCGGCAGCGAGGTGGGGACGGGCGCCGATCGCAAGCCCGCCGACGAGGTCGTCGACGAGATCCGGCGCGAGGGCGGCCAGGCGGTGGCGAGCTACGAGTCGGTGGCCAGCATGGCCGGCGGGCAGGCCATCGTCAAGACGGCCGTCGACACGTTCGGCCGGGTGGACATCGTCGTCAACAACGCCGGCATCCTGCGCGACCGGATGATCTTCAACATGACGGAAGAGGAGTGGGACGCCGTCATCAACACCCACCTCAAGGGCACCTTCGCGGTGACCCGGGCGGCGGCGCCGCTCATGCGCGAGCAGAAGTCCGGCCGGTTCATCAACATGACGTCGACCTCCGGCCTCATCGGCAACGTCGGCCAGGCCAACTACGCCGCCGCCAAGCTCGGCATCTTCGGCCTCACCAAGGCCACCGCGCTCGACATGGCGCGCTACAACGTCACCGCCAACTGCATCTCTCCCTTCGCGTGGACCCGCATGATCGGCACCATCCCCACCGAGAACGAGGTCCAGAAGGCCCGGGTGGAGAAGATCAAGAAGCTCTCGCCCGCGCACATCGCGCCGATGGCGGCGTTCCTGGCCTCCGACGCGGCCCAGGACGTCACCGGCCAAGTCTTCGGCGTGCGGGGCAAGGAGATCATGCTGTTCAGCCACGAGCGGCCGATCATGCGGCTGCACCACGACGGGGGCTGGACGGTCGAGCGGCTGATCGAGATGTTCCCCGGCACCCTGCAGCACCACCTGGTGCCCATGGTGACCTCGGGCCAGTACTTCAACTACGACCCGCTCGTGTGAGCCCCCGCCGCGCGCGCTGCCTCGTGGCCGTCGTCGCGCTGGCGGGTGCCGCTTCGGCGGCGTGCGGCAGCGGCGGCCGGCTGGTGCTGCCGGTCGCGCTGGAGGAGCCGGTGCCGGCGGCGGCGCTGCGCTATCCCCAGGGCTTCGGCAGTCACGAGGCGGTGGTGCGCGGCGTGGCCACACTGCTGGCGCGTGACCTCGGGCTGCCCGTCCCCGACCATGTCACCGTGTACATCTATTCGACGCGGACCGTCTTCGAGCGCGGCCTGGTGAGCGATGGACGGTTGCCGGTCCTTCGCGCCGCCGAGCTGGGCGAGTTCGCCGTCGGGGTCGGCAAGCGGCGTCAGCTCCTCCTGCACGACAGCGGCGGTCCTCCGGCCGGCCCCGACTGGCTGCGGCTGATCGCCCACGAGCTGACCCACGTGGCCCAGATCGAGCTGGCCCAGGGAGAGGGCCGGGCCGAGCAGTGGCTGGCCGAGGGCATGGCGGAGTGGGCGTCCTTCGCGGTGCTGGAGCGGCTCGGCCTCGACACGCTCGTCGAGCGGCGCGCCGCCGCGATCGGGCACGCCCGCGATCACCCGGCGATGCGCGACGGTCATCTCGACCTGGACAGCCTCGGCACGCCCCACGGCTTCACGGCGCGGCACCTGCGCGAGGGCTCGATGGAGACGTATCAGCTCTCGTTCCTCATGGCCGACTACCTCGTCCGCCGCCACGGCTTCGAGCGCCTGTCCGAGTACTTCCGCATGCTGGCGACGGGGCGTGGTCGCTACGAGAGCTTCCAGCTCGCCTTCGGCCAGAGCCTGGGCGAGTTCGAGCAGGAGATCGTCGCGCACTTCGGCCAGGTGCCGCGCTGAGCCTGGCCCGCCGCGCCCTGCTGCCGCTCCTCGCGCTGGCGCTGGCCGCGGCCGCGCCAGCGGTGCCGCCGTTGCTCGTCACGGTGACGGAGGTCCGGTCGACGGCGGCGATCGTCTGGGCGCGCGCGGCGCGGCCGGGCACCGTCAGCGTCGAGGTGGGCGCGGCGGGCGCCGCCGCCACCCGCACGTTGGCCTTGCCCGCCACCGCCGCCGGCGACCTGATCGTCCGGGCGCCGCTCGAGGGGCTGGCGCCGGCCACCCGTCACCACTACCGCGTGAGCCAGGAGGGTGAGCGCGTGGAGGGCACGTTCATCACGGCGCCGGCGGCCGACGAGCCGGCCCGGGTGACGTTCCTGTGGAGCGGCGACCTCGGCGGCGCCGGCCTCTGCCGGCCGGCCGGCGGCGTGTATCGCATCTTCCGGACGATGGCGCGCCACCCGGCCGACTTCTTCCTCTTCGTGGGCGACACGGTGTACGCGGATGTGCCGTGCAACAAGCCCGACACGATGCCCGGCGCCGCCTTCCGTGCGACGACGCTGGCGGAGTTCCGCGCCCGCCACCGCTACAACCGCGAGGATCCGGCGTTCCAGGACTTCCTGCGCCGCACGCCGGTCTACGCGATCTGGGACGATCACGAGGTGAAGAACGACTTCGCCGGCCCCACCGAGCCGCTGATGCCGCTGGGCCGCCAGGCGTTCATTGACTACTGGCCCGTCGCGGCCGGCGCTGATCCCACGCGGCTCTACCGCAGCGTGCGCTGGGGCCGGCTGCTCGAGGTGTTCATCCTCGACACGCGCCAGTACCGGAGCGACAACGCCCAGCCCGACGGTCCCACCAAGACCATGCTGGGCGCCGCCCAGCGGCAGTGGCTGCTCGACGCGGTGCCGGCGTCGACCGCGACGTGGAAGGTCGTCGTCACCAGCGTGCCGCTGGGGGTGCCGACGGGTCGTGCCGAGCGACGCGACGGCTGGTCGAACGCCAACGTCTTCGGGATGGCGCCGGAGCGGGGCACCGGCTTCGTGACGGAGCGCGAGGCGATCCTCGGCCACTTCCACGCGCGTGGCGTGCGCAACCTGGTCTTCATCGCCGCCGACGTGCACCACGCCGAGCTGATCCGCCACCAGCCGCAGCCCGGCTGGTCGTTCCACGAGCTGATCGCCGGCCCGCTGTCGGCGACGCCGGGCCAACCTCGTCCACTGGACGAACGGCTGGGCTCGCGTACCCTGTTCGCCCAGGGCGGGGTCTTCAATTTCGGCGAGGTCACGATCGACCCGGCGTACCTCGGCGTGCGCTTCGTCGACGAGCAGGGCACCGTGATGTTCACCCACACGATCACCCCCGACTAGGGAGATTGCCATGATCGAGCTGACACTGGAGATGGCCGAGCAGGCGCTGCGCGCCGCCCAGGCGCGGGCCCGGGAGCTGCAGGCGCCGATGACGATCAGCATTGTCGACGAGGGCGGCCGGCTGGTGCTGTGCGCGCGCGGCGACGGCACCGGCTTCTTCACGCCGGAGACCTCGCGGGCCAAGGCGGTGGCCGCCACCGCCTTCCGCAAATCGACCACCGAGCTCGCCGAGCTCGCCGCGAAGGGCTCGGCGTTCTGGAAGACCGTCCCCGTGATCCTCGACGGCGAGGCGCTGCCGACGCCGGGTGGCACGCCGATCGTGCGCGGCGGTCGTCTCATCGGCGGCATCGGCTGCGGCGGCGGCACCGGCGAGCAGGACCAGCAGTGCGCCGACGCCGGCGCCGCCACGCTGAAGTAGCCGTCGGTCGTCCGTCGCCGCCCCCGCTCGACCGGTTGACTCGCATGGAATGGGGTGACGCCGGGCGTCGAGCGCAGTCGCCGCGGGTCGAGGCGGTCGCCGCGGGTGCGCCCGCATGGCTTGCCGGTCGCCGTAACTCGCTCCGGGTTCGGCTCGCTCGGGCCCCCCATCCCCCAAGGGGGGGTGGGTCGTGGCCTCTTCGATTTGTTTGTGGCTCGCTCGCCGAGCCCTGCGCTCGAACGGCGACGACGGCTCGCCATGATGGCGCACCCGCGGCGACCGCCTCGACCCGCGGCGACTGCGCTCGACGCCCGGCGTCACCGAATCCATGGGCGTCAACTGGCCGGCGCCGGTGACTGTCTCCACGCGGCTGCGAGCCAGATCAGCACACCAAGGGCGGTGAGGGCGAGGCCGGTCCATTCGGCATAGCCCGGGCCGTAGGTCAGCTCGAGCGTGGTGACGCCGGCCGGCGCGCGCACTTCGAGGTCGCCGTAGGCGCCCCGGCGCGTCTCGATGGGCGCCCCGGCGGCCGTCGCGCGCCAGAGGGGATAGTAGGCGACGCCGGCCGGCGTCCACTCCGCGGCCGTCGACTCGAGCGTGACCCGCCAGCGGCCGGTGCCGAGCGGCTGCGGTAACTTGACCGGTGTGCCGACCCAGAGCAGGAAGGGCGGCTCGCTGCGTCGCGTGGCGAAGCGAGGGTTGTCGGCGAGGGCCGGCAGCCGCGCCACGTCCTCGTCGAGGGCGACGACGACGCTGACGCCGAGCCGGCCCGCGTAGGTGTCGAACGTCGTCGCATCGAGGTCGTCCAGCGCGCGGCCGAAGAGCGAGCGGCCATCGAGTCGCTCGACCAGCGTCGTGATCGGTCCGCGGCCGGCGTCGCCGCGATAGACCAGCGCCGCGACGGGGGATGGATGCGTGAACGTCCCGTTGACGATCGCCCGGCCGGCCAGGATCGGCGCCAGCGCCGTGACGTGGGTGTGCGGCCGCCACCATTCCGTGCCGAAGGCGATCGGCACCGCCGAGCGCACGAACAGGACGCGCCCCTCGGGCGCGGCGCGCAGCGCCGCCCACAGCGCGGGCAGGCGGAGGCCGCGCTCGAGCGAGGCGTAGGACGGCCACGCGCTCGGGCGGGCCCACAGCGTGAGCGTGTCGTGGCCGGCCAGCGACAGGGCCGTGAACGCGAGGATGGTTGCGAGCGCGGTCAGGGGAGCGGGCAGCGCCGGATGAGCAGACAGGCGTTCGAGCAGCCGGCCGACGCCCAGGCCGGCGGCCAGCGCCAGGCCGAGCCAGAAACCGTCGGCCACGCGGTCGGCCGGAAGCCAGCGCAGTCCGAGTGGCTCGACGACCGTCGCGTCCAGCGCGACGACCGCGGCCATCGCCCACGGCAGCCGGCCGACGAGCCGCTCGCCGGCGCTCCGCCCCAGCGGGAGCGCCGCGAGGGCGAGGGCGGCCAGCACCAGGACGAGGGGATGGGCCACGAGCGTCGCGCCCAGCCCCGCGAGCGTCAACCCGCCCCAGGCGAGCGCTCGGGTGTTGGCGAGCCGGGCCAGCAAAGGCGTGGTCCAGAACGCGGTGAGCAGCGCCGCGACGGCCAGCCAGCCGAGCGCGATCGCACACCGCCGCGGGCGCGCGGGGGCGGCGAGGGCGGCGAGCGCCACGAGCACCACCGCGGCCGGCAGATGCGCGGGGTGTGTGAGCACGACCGCGGCGGTGATCGGCACGACGCTGCGGGCGGGAAATGCTCCGGTGCCGGCCGACCAGCGGGTGAGGGCCAGCGCCAGCAGGGGCAGCAGCGCCCACGCCGCCCGGGCGGGCGCCATCCCGACGTGAACGCCGCCCTCGACGCCGCTCGTCAGCGCGGGCCACAGCGCCAGCGTGAGCACGACGAAGGCGCCGGGTAGCGCCAGCCAGCCGCTGGCCAGCGTGCGCGTGAGCAGGATCGCCGCCGTCACACCCGGGCCCAGGTAGGCCAGCCACACGACCGTCTGGTACGCGGCCGGGACACCGAGCGCGCCGAGCGAGGCCGCATGCAGGAGGGCGCCGGCGTACGCGAACCCGGGCGGATAGAATTGCAGCTCGGGATAGCCCGCCCACCAGCCCGCGTTCCACGCCCACGGCGCTGGACCGTTGGTCACCACGTGCCAGAGCCGGTAGAGCTGTCCCGGGTGATCGTCGAATGCGACCACCGCCGTCCCGAGGGCGGAGGCGGCGAAGGCGAGGGCGTAGACGGCGAGGAGCGCCAGCGGGAGCAGGAGGGTCGCCGGGCGCGGCCCGGGTGCTTGACTTGCCACGGCAGGGATCATAGCGTAGCGCGCAGCCGCGCCATGTCCATCCGGACGAAGATCGCCCTCGTGCTCATCGGGGCCGTTGTCTTGCCGCTCGGCGCCTCCACGGTGTTCTGGGCGCTGCAGTTCCGCGAGATGGTCGATCCCAAGATTTCGCTCTGGACCCTGTTCAGCGCGCGTCAGCAGCGCGAGGTCATGCTCGGCAAGTCGCTCACGGAGTCGATGACGAAGCGGAGCACCGCCGCCACCGCGCGGCTGGCCGGGACGATCAAGCAGCTCACCCACGACGTCAACGAGTTGGGTGGGCATCTCGATCGTCTGCACTGTGGCCGCCTGGTGCCGCCGGCCGCGTGCGGGGAAGCGGTGCAGGTGTTCCTGGACCGCTACAAGGAGGACCTCGAAGGCGTGCGGGTCCGCGCGGGCGAGAGCACCCGCGACGTGTTGCGCGCCGATGTCGTCGGCGAGCGGGCGGCCGCTACGGCGGCGACCCTGGCCTCGCTCGAGCGGCAGACGGGCGACCTCACGCTGCGGCCGGCGGCGCTCGACAGCGGCTTCCTGCTCGTCACCCGCCGCCCGACGGGCGGGGGGCAGATCACCGTGTGGGGTACGCTCGACCAGCTCCGTGACGACATGGACCGTGCGTCCGGACGCTCGATGGCGGTGGGGCTCGTCGGGCCCTCGGGCGACTTGCTGTACCCGGTGAGCTTCCGCCGGGGGGCGGCCTTCGATCTGGCCACGCTGCGACCCCGGCGGGACGGCGACGCCGTGGATCTGCTGAGCTGGCTCAAGGCCCGGGATGCCAATCCCGTCGACATCGGCGGTCGTCGCTTCGTCGTCAAGTACGCCTCGGTGCCCGGCTCCGACCTGGGCACGGTAACCCTGGCGCTCTTGGACGCCGGTATCCAGGCGCGGTTCCTCAACGCCTTGCGGGGGTACTTGCTGCTCGGCCTCGGGCTGGTCGCGGTCGCGTTCGTGGGCAGCGCGCTGCTGGCCAGCCGCCTGACCGGCCGGCTGCGACGGCTGCGCAACGCCGCCGACCAGATCGGCGCCGGCAAGCTGGACACCGAGGTCGCGGTCGAGGGGCGTGACGAGGTGGGGCGGCTCGCCGAACGGTTCCGCGCCATGGCCGGCCAGCTCCGCGAGCACATCACCACGCTCGAGCAGCGGGTGGACGAGCGCACGCGCGACCTCCGGCTGAAGGCCGAGGAGCTGGCGCGTGCCAACGAGGACCTCGTGCGGCTCACCAAGCTGAAGTCGGACTTCCTGGCCCGGATGTCCCACGAGCTGCGCACGCCGCTGAACTCGATCATCGGCTTCAGCGACCTGATGCTGGCCGAGGGCTGCGGCCCCCTCAACGACGAGCAGCGCGACGCGCTGGAGCGGGTCAAGCGCAACGGCGCCAACCTGCTCCAGCTCATCAACGACATCCTCGACATCTCCAAGATCGAGGCCGACCGGCTCGCCCTGAAGCTCGGGGCGGTGTCGCTGCGGGTCGTGGTGGACAACGCCATCGGCACGCTGATGCTGCGGGCGTCGGACAAGAAGATCGCGCTGACCGCTGCCGTCGGGCCCGACCTCCCCACGCTCTACACGGACGAGGTCCGGCTGCTGCAGATCCTCAACAATCTGCTCTCCAACGCCGTCAAGTTCACCGAGCGGGGCGGCGTGACCCTGACCGCCGGGGCCGCGGAGGGCGACCGCGTCGTCATCAGCGTGCAGGACACCGGCATCGGCATGAGCCCCGAGGATCTGCCCCAGCTGTTCACCGAGTTCTATCAGGCCGACAGCTCGCACACCCGACGCTACGAGGGGACGGGGCTGGGCCTGGCCATCACCAAGCGGCTGACGGAGGCGCTGGGCGGCAGCGTGAGCGTCCAGAGCGAGGTCGGTATCGGCTCGACGTTCACGGTGACCCTGCCGGTGGTGGCGCCCGGTGCGCAGGCGGCGCGGCCGGCCGCGGCCCGCCTCGCCGCCGGCGCGCCCGCGGCCACCGAGGGGCAGCGCACGATCCTGGTCGTGGACGACGATCCCGAGACACACCTGCTCATGGCCGAGGGCCTCAAGCCCGTCCACGCCCGGTTCCTGAGCGCCACCACCGGCGCCGCCGGCCTGGAGATGGCCCGGCGCGAGCACCCGGACCTGATCCTGCTCGACGTGCGCCTGCCCGATCGGCAGGGCTGGGAGGTCCTGCACGACCTCAAGGGCGACGCGGCGACCGCCGATATCCCGGTCATCGTCGTGAGCGTGGTGGACCGTGAGTCGCTCGGGTTCTCGCTGGGGGCCGCCGACTACCTCGTCAAGCCGGTCAACTGGGACCTGCTGTTCAAGGTGCTCACGCGGCTGGGGATCGTGCCGGAGGCCGGCGACCTGCTGATCGTCGACGACGATCCCGAGAGCATCCGGCTCATGCGCCGCACGCTGGAGGCTCGAGGCTTCACCGTCGTCGAGGCGCACGACGGACGCCAGGGGCTGGCCGCCGCCCGCGAGCGGCGCCCCGGCCTGATCCTGCTCGACCTCATCATGCCGGTCATGGACGGCTTCGACACGCTCCAGCACCTGCGCGAGGATCCCCGCACGGCCGACGTCCCCGTCGTCGTGCTGACGGCCAAGGACCTCACCGACGAGGATCGCGACCGCCTGGGTGGCAAGGTGCAGGCCCTGTTCCAGAAGCAGCGCCTGCCGCTCGAGCACCTGGTCAACGAAGTGCGCTCGATCGTCTGGCACCGGGCGTCGCTGTGAGCGAGCCGCTCGTGCTGCTCGTCGAGGATCACCCGGACAATCGCGTGCTCGCCCGCAAGCTCCTCGAGCGGGCCGGCTTCCGGGTCGTGGAGGCCGTCGACGGCCGGCAGGCGCTGGAGCAGGCGGCGGCCTGCAAGCCCGACCTCGTCCTGCTGGACATGTCGCTGCCGGAGGTGGACGGCTGGACGGTGGCGCGGACGCTGCGTGGCGCCCCGGAGTTCGCGACGCTGCCGATCGTGGCGCTGACCGCCCACGCCATGGACGGGGACCGGGAGCGCGGGCTGGAGGCCGGCTGCGACGAGTTCATGACGAAGCCGATCGAGGTGGCGACGTTCATCCCCACCCTGCGGAGGATCCTTGAGCGCCGTCGGGCGTGACGACAAGCTCGAGGCCACCATCCTGGTCGTCGACGATACCGCCGACGTGCGCGCGCTGCTGCGCCCGCTCCTGCGCGGGGCCGGCTACGCGGTGATGGAAGCCGAGAGCGGCGACGACGCGCTCGTGAAGGTGGCCGAGCTGATCGGAGGGGGCCGGCTGCCCGACCTGATCATCCTCGACGTGATGATGCCCGGCAAGGACGGCTTCGCGGTGGCCAAGCAGCTGCGGAGCTGGGAGGAGACGCGGGACATCCCCATCCTCATGCTGACCGCGCTCACCGACGTCGAGCACAAGGTGCGCGGCATCGACGCCGGCGCCGACGACTTCCTGTCCAAGCCGGTCAACAACACCGAGCTGCAGAGCCGGCTGCGGTCGCTCCTGCGCGCCAAGTTCTACCGCCAGCAGCTCATCGAGAAGAACGCCCTGCTGGAGAAGATCCTCACCCGCTGGCAGAGTCCCGAGGTCGTCCAGCAGATCCTGGCCGACACCTCACGCCTGCGGCTGGGGGGGGTGCGGAGCACGGTCACCGTGCTCTTCGCCGATCTGTCCGGCTTCACGCCGTTCTCGGAGACGCGCCCGCCCGAGGCGGTGATGGACGTGCTGAATCAGGCGTTCTCCCGGCTCACCGAGATCGTCTTCCGCCACCAGGGCACGCTCGACAAGTTCATCGGGGACTGCCTGATGGCCTTCTACGGCGCGCCGCTCTCCACCGGCCACGACGCACTCAACGCGGTGCGCTCGGCGCTGGAGATGCAGGCGGCCTTCAACGAGCTCAAGACGCAATGGGGTGACGGCCCCGCCCAGCTCGGCCTGGCCATCGGCATCAACACCGGCGAGGCCATCGTCGGCAACGTCGGCTCCGACCGGCGCATGGAATACACGGTCATCGGCGACACCGTCAACGTCGCCGCCCGCCTGCAAGACAAGGCGACGGCCGGGCAGATCCTCATCGGCGGGGCGACCTTCGCCCAGGTGGCGGCCGAGGTCGGCGATCTCCTCGTCTGCCGCGCGCTGAAGGAGATGGCGCTCAAGGGCCGCGAGCAGATGCTGGCGGTGCACGAGGTCGTGCGGATCATGACGCCGTCGGCGTGACGTCGCGTTGACTTGCCGCGACGTTGAGTGTTAAGTGATGAAAATCGCTGTCGGAGGAGACCTCGATGCCGGTGACCGTGCGGATTCCCACCCCGATGCGAGCCGTGACCAAGGGCACCGCCGACGTGCAGGCCAAGGGTGACACCATCGACGCGCTGATCGGCGACCTCGAGCGCCAGTTTCCCGGGCTGCGCGACCGGCTCGTGGACGAGGCCGGCGAGCTGCGGCGCTTCGTCAACATCTACGTGAACCAGGAAGACATCCGGTTCATGGACAACCGCGCAACCGTCCTCAAGGACGGCGACGAGGTCGCGATCGTGCCCGCCATCGCCGGAGGACGCTGAGCCGCCCGGCCTGCCCGCATGCCGATCTCCCGGCGCGTCCAGGGGTTCACCGAGTCCGTCATCCGCGAGATGACCAGGGTGGTCGGCCAGCACGGCGGCGTGAACCTGGCCCAGGGCATGCCGAACTTCCCGCCGCCGCGCGCCGTGGTCGAGGCCGCGCACCGGGCCCTCGACGGCGACTTCCACCAGTACGCGATCACCTGGGGCGCGCCCGCGCTGCGCCGGGCCATCGCGGAGAAGTACCGGCGGTTCTACGGCATGGCGATCGATCCCGAGCGCCACGTCACCGTCTGCTGCGGCTCGACCGAGACGATGCTGTCGACGCTGCTGGCCGTGCTCGATCCGGGCGACGAGGTCATCGTCTTCGAGCCGTTCTACGAGAACTACGGCCCCGGGTGCATCATCGCGGGCGCGGTGCCGATCTGGGTGCCGCTGGAGCCGCCCGACTTCTCGTTCGATCCCGACCGGCTGGCCCGCGCGGTCACGCCGCGCACGAAGGCGATCATCTTCAACAGCCCCCACAACCCCTCCGGCAAGGTCTTCTCGCGGGCCGATCTGCAGGCGATCGCCGAGCTCTGCCTGCGCCACGACCTGCTGGCGATCACCGACGAGATCTACGAGCACATCGTCTACGACGGCCTCCGCCACACGCCGATCGCGACCCTGCCCGGCATGGCCGAGCGGACGATCACGATCTCCGGTGTGTCGAAGTCGTACTCGGTGACCGGCTGGCGGGTCGGCTGGGCGGTGGCGCCCGACGATCTGAGCGTCGGCATCCGTCGGGCCCACGACTTCGTCACGGTCGGGGCGCCGCATCCGCTGCAGGAGGCGGCGGTGAGCGCGCTGGCCCTGCCCGACGCCTACTACGTCGAGCTGCGCGAGGCCTACCAGGCGCGACGGGATCTGCTCTTCCGGCAGGTCGAGGCCGCGGGGTTCGTGGCCTACAAGCCGCGCGGCGCCTACTACATCCTCACGGACGCCGCCCACTTCATCAAGCGACTCGGGCTTGCCGACGACACGGCCTTCGCCATGTGGCTCATCAAGGAGGTCGGCGTCGCCACCGTCCCCGGCTCGTCCTTCTACGCGCACCCCGAGCTGGGGCGGACCAAGATCCGCTTCTGCTTTCCCAAGACCGACGACGTCCTGATCGAGGCCGGGGAGCGCCTGCAGAAGCTTCGCACGCTTGGCGGCTGACGCTCACCAGGCGGCCGCCGCCATCTGGCGGGCGGCCCTGGCCGCCGGCGACGTCACGCCGCTCCTGCAGCACCGGCTCCGACTCAGCGGTCGCACGCTGAGCGCGGGTCCGCTGGCGCTCGACCTCGACCGCGTCCGGCGCGTGCTCGTGCTCGGCGCCGGCAAGGCCGGGGCGTCGATGGCGCGGGCGGCCGAGTCGATCCTCGGAGCGCGCGTGAGCGAAGGGTTCGTCGTCGTCAAGGACGGCTACCGGCTGCCGACCGTGCGCATCGAGGTCGCCGAAGCCGGGCACCCGGTGCCGGACAGCCGCGGGCTGGCCGCCTCGGCGCGACTGCTGGCCCTCGCCGAATCGGCCAGGGCCGACGACCTCGTGATCTTCCTGGTCTCCGGTGGCGGCTCCGCGCTGACCCCGGCTCCCGTGCCGCCGATCACCCTCGAGGAAAAGCAGGCGATGACGCGGCTGCTGCTGGCGGCCGGCGCGACCATCAACGAGCTGAACGCCGTGCGCAAGCACCTCTCGCGGTTCAAGGGCGGGCTGCTGGCGCGCGCGGCGGCGCCGGCGCCGATCCTCACACTGGCGCTGTCCGACGTCATCGGGGATCCGCTCGACGTCATCGCCTCCGGCCCCACCGCGCCGGACCCGAGCACCTACGGCGACGCGCTGGCGATCCTCGATCGCCGCGGGGTTCTCGACCGCACGCCGCGCTCCATCGTGGACCGGCTGCGCACCGGCGTCGCCGGCGCCGCTCCCGAGACGCCGAAGCCGGGCGATCCGATCTTCGAGCGCGTCACGAACCTCGTCGTCGGCAACAACGCGCTGGTCGTCGACGCCGCGGCCGCGGCCGCCGAGCGGCTCGGCTACCGCCCGCACGTGCTGACGCGCTCGCTGCAAGGCGAGGCCCGCGAGGTCGCCGGCGACCTGCTCGCCCGGGCGCGCGCCCTGGCGGGCCCGGCCGCGCTCATTGCCGGTGGCGAGACGACGGTGACGGTGCGGGGGAGCGGACGCGGCGGGCGCTGCCAGGAGTTCGCTCTCGCCGCAGCGCTGGGGCTGCAGCCGGACGAGTCGCTGGTGGTGCTGGCGGCCGGGACCGACGGCACCGACGGCCCGACCGATGCCGCCGGCGGCCTGGTCGACGCGGCCACCGTGGTGCGCGGCCGAGCGGCCGGCGTGGACGCCGCGCGGGCCCTGGCCGACAACGACGCCCACGCGTTCCTGACCGCCGCCGGTGCGGCGGTGGTCACCGGACCCACGAACACCAACCTGCTCGACCTCTATCTGATCCTGCGACCTTAAGACGCCGTGGCCACGGTCTTTTCCCACGCGGTTGCCGGCTTCGCGATCTCGACCTTCGGCAACGCGCCTGCCTCACGCACGCGGCTCTTCCTGGCCGGGGCGCTGGGTGCCGCGGCGCCGGATCTCGACGTCGTCACGCTGTGGCTCGGGGTGCCGTGGGGCCACGTGTTCGGCCACCGGGGGATCACGCACTCGCTGGCGTTCGCGGCCGTCCTCGCCGTCGTCGTCACGGCGACGGTGTTCCGGAGCCGCGGGCGCCCGGGACTCTGGCTCGTCCTGTTCGTGGCCACGGCCTCGCACGGCGTGCTCGACGCGATGACGAACGGCGGCTCGGGCGTGGCGTTCTTCGCCCCGTTCGACGACGCGCGCTATTTCCTGCCCTGGCGGCCGATCCCGGTCTCGCCCATCGGCGTCAGCCGCTTCTTCACCCGGCGCGGCCTGGACATCATGCGGGCCGAGGTCTGGCTGATCTGGCTTTCCGCCGCCGTGCTGGCTCTCATCGGCCTCGTGCGACGCCGCCGGCGCCGGGGGCGAGCGTGAGGACACGCGCGGTGCTGCTCGATCTCGACGGCACGCTGACCGACCCGCGGGCCGGGATCGTGCGGAGCATCCGCCATGCGCTTGATCGCCTGGCCCGGCCGTGCCCGCCCGACGACGCGCTGGCCGCGCGTATCGGCCCGCCGCTACGCGAGACCTTCGCCGTGCTGCTGGCCACGGCGGACCCCGCCAGGATCGAGCACGCGATGCGGCTCTACCGCGAGCGCTTCGCGGACGTCGGCCTGTTCGAGAACGAGGTGTACGACGGGGTCCCGGCCATGCTCGACGGACTGCGCCGCGACGGCGGGCGACTGTTCGTCGCCACGGCCAAGCCCGCCGTGTTCGCCGAGCGCATCGTGCGGCACTTCGCGCTCGACCATCACTTCGCCGGCGTCTATGGCCCCGACCTCGACGGCCGCCTCGACGACAAGGCCGAGCTGCTCGCGCACCTGCTGGCCGCCGAACGGCTCGACCCCGCTCGCGTCGTCATGGTCGGTGATCGCTCCGGCGACGTGGCCGCGGCCCGGAACAACGGCGTGCGCTCGATCGGCGTGCTGTGGGGCTACGGCTCGCGGGCCGAGCTGCTCGGTGCCGGCGCCGACACGGTGTGCGCATGGCCCGCGAGCCTGCCGGCCGCGGTCGCCGGGCTGCTCGGTAGCCTCGGGGACTGAGGCCCTCAGGCGGGGCGCGGCCACCGCCCGGTGGCGCGGAGCGCCTCGAACACGCGCGCCGGCGTGACGGGCAGCCGCGTGATCTCCACGCCGTAGTCGGCCAGCGCGTCCTCGACGGCGCCGGCGATCATGGCGCCCGGCGAGATCACGCCGCTCTCGCCCACGCCCTTGATGCCGAGCTCGTTCACCGTGGACGGGAACTCGACGTGCACGATCTCGGGCTCGGGGAAGTCGGCGGCCCGCGGCAGCGCGTAGTCCATCAGCGAGCCGGTGACGAGCTGGCCCTGGGCGTCGTGGACGACCTCCTCCAGCAGCGCGCTGCCCAGCCCCTGGGCGGCCCCGCCATGCACCTGGCCCTCGACGACCATCGGGTTGATGGCCCGGCCGCAGTCGTGCACGACGGCGTGGCGCAGGACGGCCAGCGTGCAGGTCTCGAGATCCACCTCGACGACGGCGGCGTGGGCCCCGAACGCCCAGGTGACGCTGTTGGGGTAGAAGAAGACGCAAGCGCCCAGCCCGGGACCGCCGGCGTTCGCCAGCGCCTTGCTGCGGACCGCCGCGCGGGCGACGCGCCCGAGCGGCAGGCGACGATCGGGCGCGCCGGCGACCCACACGTCGCCCTCCGCGACGACCACGTCCTCGGCGGCGCACTCGAACATCTCGGCGGCGACCAGGCGTGTCTTGCGCACCACCTCGCGGGCCGAGCGCGCGACCGCGGGACCGGCCACGGCGGCCACGCGGCTGGCGATCGTGCCCATGCCGAATCCCACGAGATCGGTGTCGCCGCCGCGCACGACGACGCGCTCGAGCGGCACGCCCAGCTCGGCGGCGCAGATCTGGGCCAGCGTGGTCTCGTGGGCCTGGCCCTGGGCGCCGATGCCGACGTCGACCAGCACGAGGCCGCTCGGGTCGACGCTGACGTCCGCGCCCTCGAAGGGACCGAGGCCGGTGCCCTCGACGTAGGCCGACAGCCCGAGCCCGATGGGCCGCGACGTCCCGCGCCGCGCGGCCTGCTCGGCGCGCCAGGCCGGGTAGTCCAGGCGCTGCAGCAGCGCGTCGAACGCCGCGACGTAGTCGGCCGGATCGTAGGTGATCGGCACGCCGTCGCGGTAGGTGAGGCCGGTCGCGAACGGCATCTGCTCGGGACGGATCAGGTTGTGGCGGCGGAACGCCGCGGGGTCCATGCCGATCGCGCGGGCGCCGCGGTCGAGCAATCGATCGAGCACCAGCGCGGCCTCGGGTCGGCCCGCGCCCCGGTAGGCGGCCCCGAAGCTCTTGTGGGTCACGATATTGTCGGCGCGCGCGCGGTAGTGCGGCACGCGGTACGGCCCGACCAGGTGGTTCATCGTGTTGGCGGTCATGGCGCCGCCCAGCGTCGGGAACGCGCCGTGATCGCGCGTGAACGTGGTCTCCAGCGCGGTGATGGTGCCGTCACGCCGCACCCCGAGGCGGGCCGCGTGCGTCTGGTCGCGGTCACCCGACGCCGTCAGGAAGTGCTCGGTCCGCGTCTCGGTCCACTTCGCGGGCCTCCCCAGCCGGCGCGCGACCGCCGGCACCAGCACGTCCTCGGGATAGACGTGGCCCTTGATGCCGAAGCCGCCGCCGACGTCGGGCGCGATCACCCGCACGGAGTCCTCGGGCATGTCGAGCGCGGCGGCGATGGCGGTGCGCACGTTGAACGGCACCTGTGTCGACGACCACACCGTGAGCCGGCCGCTCTCGGGGTCGGGGGCGGCCAGCACGGCGCGGCCCTCGATCGGCACGCCGGTGACGCGCGGGTAGGTGAGGCGGATCTCGACGACGGTCTCGGCCTCGGCGAAGCCGCGCGCGACGTCGCCGGTGGCCGATTCCTGGCGCCCGGCGCGGTTGTCGCGCCAGCCGTCGTGCACGATCGCCGGCGCCGGGACGACGGGCGCGGCGGCCACCGGCAACGGCTCGTACTCGACGACGACCGCCTCCGCGGCGTCGGCCGCGCGAGAGGGATCGTCGGCGGCGACCACCGCGACGGCCTCGCCGACGTGGCGCACGCGCTCCCCGGCCATCACCGGATGCACGTAGGCCGGCCAGTCCGGCTCGCGAATCAGCGGCGGTACGGACGCGGCCAGCTCCGGCGCGTCGCGAACGGTGAGCACGCTCAGCACGCCCGGTTGCCGCAGGGCGGCGGTGGCGTCGACGCGCAGCACACGCGCGTGCGCGTGGGGGCTGCGCACGATCGCGAGGTGCGCCGTCCCGGGCAGGCGAAGGTCGTCGACGTAGCGGCCCGCGCCGGTGACGAGCCGCCGGTCCTCCTTGCGCCTGGGCGAGGCGCCGATCAAGAGCGGGTCGCCGCGTTCTCCGCCTTCAGATGAACGTCGCGCTGGGCCTGCAGCGCGCTGTCGGAGTACGACATGAGGTCGGGGCGGCCCTTGCCGAGCATCACCTGAAGATAGGCCGGCTCCAGGCCGACGTTGTCGTAGCCGTGGATCACCTGGGCCGGGCACGAGACGCAGTCCCACTCGCCGAGCACCGTCTCGACCTGCCGGCCGTGCTCGTCCTGGAAGAAGACGCGGAGCTTGCCGCGCAGGACGAAGAAGATCTCCTCGACCTCGTGCGTGTGGGCGGCGTTGCCCTGGCCCGGCGGCACGAACATCACGCTGAGAGTGAAGTGCTCGGCAGGGATGTAGCGTCCATCGGTCTTACCGGAGGCGCCGTAGCCGATGAAGCGATGCTGCGCCCGGCGGTAGCCATCCACACGCGCGTCGGCGAACGCATCCCAGTCCGAGACTCGGTCAGTCCAACGCGCGACCTGGCGCTGGAGTAGTTCCGACAGCGGCTCAACCATTGGCGCTCACCCCCGGAGCAAAATTCTATCAGAGCACGTGCACAAGAGTCGGGCGAGCCGATGTAAGTAGCAGAAATCTCGCGGGGTGGTGTGAGTCGCCCACCGGCTTATCCACGGCTCGCTCACAGGTTCGGTGGAAAACTCCCGTGATATTCTTGCGCGTGATGTCGCGGGCGAACCTGATAGGCCTCCAACCGTATGAGCTCGAAGACCTCGCCGTCTCGCTGGGCGCCTCCCGCTACCGCGGCCGCCAGCTGGCGACGTGGATCTATCGAAAGGGCATCGTCGCCCTGGAGGCGATGACCGACCTGCCCCGTGATTTCCGGGCGCGACTGGCCGAGGAGCACGAGGTGGCGCTGCCCGAGCTCGAGCGGCAGACGCCCTCACAGGACGGCAGCCGCAAGCTGGTCTTTCGCCTGGCCGATGACCGACGCGTGAGCGCGGTGCTCATGCCCGACGATGGACGGACCACGCTCTGCCTGTCGACGCAGGTCGGCTGCGGCTTCGGCTGCACGTTCTGCCTCACCGGCACGATGGGCCTCGATCGGAACCTGACGGCCGCCGAGATCGTGGGGCAGCTGCTGTCGGCCAACGCGCTGCTCGACGGCGACGAGCGGGTGACGCACATCGTCTTCATGGGCATGGGCGAACCGCTGGCGAACTACGCCAACCTGGTCGCGGCGCTGCGAATCATGATCGATGCCAAGCTCGGCTTCGGCTACTCGCCGCGCCGGCTGACGGTCTCCACGGTCGGCCTCGTCTCCGGCATCGACCGCCTGGGGCGCGAGGAGCTGAAGGTCAACCTGGCCATCTCGCTGCACGCCGCCTCCGACGAGGTGCGTGGCCGGCTGATGCCCGTGAACCGCTCGTGGAACATCGAGGCGCTGCTGGCCGCGGTGCGGCGCTATCCGCTGGCGCCGCGGCAGCGCGTGTTCTTCGAGTACGTCATGCTGGAGGACGTCAACGACAGCGCCGAGGAGGCGCGGCGCCTGGCCGGCCTGCTGCGCGGCATCCGGGCCAAGGTCAACCTGATCCCGTTCAACGATTGGCACGACTCGAGCTTCCGGCGGCCGCCGCTGCCGCGCATCCTGGCCTTCCAGGCGATCCTGCTCGACGCCGGCCTCACCACGACCGTGCGCTGGAGCAAGGGCGAGGACATCGGCGCCGCCTGCGGACAGCTCAAGGAGTCGGTGGTGGCATGACCACGGTGGCCTTCGAGACGCTCGGCTGCCGCCTGAACCAGGCCGACACCGCGCAGCTGCAGACGCTGCTCGAGGCGCGCGGCTTCCGCAGCGTGCAGACGGAGGCGGGGCCCGACGTCGTCGTCATCAACACGTGCTCCGTGACGGCGCGCGCCGAGCTGTCCGATCGCCAGGCGATTCGTCGCGCGCGGCGTGCGAGCCCGGGGGCGCGCATCGTCGTGACCGGGTGCTGGGCGCAGACGAGCCCCGGCGCGGTGGCCGCGCTGGGCGGCGTTGATCTGGTGCTCGGCAACGCCGACAAGGCGCGCCTGCCCGACCTGCTCGCCGGGATGGGCGCCCGCGGTCCGGTGCCGCGCCTGGAGGTGACGGACGTCGCCGCCGCGCGACTCGATCCCGTGGCGCTGCGGCCGCACCTGAACGGCCGGGCGCGTGCCTTCGTCAAGGTGCAGGACGGCTGCCGGCACCGGTGCGCGTTCTGCATCGTGCCGTTCGCGCGCGGGGCCAGCCGCAGCCTCGATCCCGCGAGCGTCGAGGACCAGGTGCGCGCGCTGGTCGAGGGCGGCCACCCGGAGATCGTGCTCACCGGCGTGGATCTCGGCCACTACGGGGCCGACCTGGTGCCGCGCGCCAGCCTGGCCGCGCTGCTCGCGCGTCTGGGCGAGGTGAGGGGACTGCGCTGGCTGCGGCTGTCGTCGATGCTGCCCGCGTACTTCACCGAGGAGGTGCTGGCGATCGTCACATCGTCACCGGTGATCGCCCCGCACTTTCACGTGCCGTTGCAGAGCGGCAGCGACCGGGTCCTGCGCCGCATGCGCCGGCCCTACACGGCGGCCACCTACCGGCGCGTGATCGAGCGTCTGGCGGCGGCGATCCCCCGGCTGGGGCTGGGCGCCGATGTCCTCGTCGGCTTCCCGGGCGAGACGGCGGAGGACTTCGCCGCTACCCGTGCGCTGGTGGAGGCGCTGCCGTTCTCCTACCTGCACGTGTTCCCGTACTCCGAGCGGCGGGGGACGGAGGCGGCGCGGCTGCCGGCGCGCGTGCCGTCGCGCGTCGTCGCCGAGCGCGCGAAGATCCTGCGCGAGATGTCAGCCGCGCAGGCTCGACGCTTTCGCGCGGCGATGGTGGGACGCACCGAGGACGCGCTGGTGCTGGAGACGATCGACCCGGCCAGCGGGGCGCTGACCGCGCTCACCGGCAACTTCGTGGAGGTGACGTTCGCCGGACCCGACCGGCTGCGCCGGCGTCTGGCCCGGGTGCGGGTGACCGCCGCGGGCGAACGGGTGGCCGAGGGTGTCCTGGAGGACACGACGGCGACATGAGCGCTCCGGCGATCGGCGTCATCGGTGGCAGCGGGCTGTACGAGCTGGAGGGGCTCACCGACGTGCGCTGGCGCCGCGTGCGCACGCCGTTCGGCGATCCCTCCGACGAGTACTGCACCGGCACGTTCGAGGGACGGGCGGTGATCTTCCTGCCGCGCCACGGCCGCGGCCATCGCCTGACCCCGAGCGAGCTGAACTTCCGCGCGAACATCTGGGGGCTCAAGTCGCTGGGCGCCGAGTGGGTCATCTCCATCTCGGCCGTCGGCAGCATGAAGGAGACCATCCACCCGCTCGACCTCGTCATCCCCTCGCAGTTCTACGACGCGACGAAGCGGCGCATCGGGACGTTCTTCGGCGAGGGCATCGTGGCCCACGTGGGCATGGCCGATCCGGTCTGCCCGGCGCTGGCCGACGCGCTCGAGAAGGCCGCGCGCGCGACCGGGGCCTCCGTGCACCGCGGCGGCACCTACATCTGCATCGAGGGACCGCAGTTCTCCACGAAGGCCGAGTCGCGCATCTACCGCGGCTGGGGCGTGGACGTCATCGGCATGACGAACATGCCCGAGGCCAAGCTCGCCCGCGAGGCCGAGCTGTGCTACGCGACCGTGGCGCTGGTCACCGACTACGACGTCTGGCACGAGAGCCACGACGCGGTGAGCGTGGAGGCGGTGATCCAGATCTTGCTGCGCAACGTGGCGACGGCCAAGGATCTCCTCCGCCGGGTCATTCCGGCGGTGAGTGCGCCTCGAGCGTGCCCGTGCCCGGACCTGCTGCGCAACGCCGTCATCACCCAGCCGTCGGTGTTCCCGCTGCCCACCCGCCGCCGGCTCGACCTGCTGCTCGGCAAGTACTTCCCGCTGGCCGTGAAGAAAGCCAAGAAGGCCCGGCGTGGCTGAGCTCGACGTCGTCGGCATCGGCAACGCGCTGGTCGACGTGCTCAGCCAGGAGAGCGACGCGTTCCTCCACGCGCAGGGGCTGACCAAGGGCGCCATGCAGCTCGTGGACGAGGCGCGGGCGCGCGAGCTGTACGCGGCGATGGGACCGGCCATGGAAGTCTCGGGGGGCTCGGCCGCCAATACCATCGTGGGCGTGGGCTCCTTCGGGGGGCGCGCCCACTACGTCGGCAAGGTGCGCGACGACCAGCTTGGCGAGGTGTTCAGCCACGACCTGCGCTCGGTCGGCGTGGGCTACTCGACGAGCGCCGCCACGAGCGGACCCTCGACCGGACGCTGCCTGATCGTGGTCACGCCCGACGCCCAGCGCACGCTGACGACGTTCCTGGGCGCCTCGGTGCAGCTCGGCCCCGCCGACGTCGACCCGGGGCTGATCGAGCGGGCCGGCATCCTCTATCTGGAGGGCTACCTCTTCGATCCGCCCCAGGCCCAGCGGGCCTTCCACGCGGCCGCCGGCATCGCCCACGCGGCCGGCGCGAAGGTGGCGCTGACGCTGTCCGACCCGTTCTGCGTCGATCGCCACCGGGCGGCGTTCCGAGAGCTGGTCGAGCGCCACGTCGACATCCTGTTCGCCAACGAGGTCGAGATCCGTGCGCTCTACCAGGCCAGCGACTTCGACGGCGCGCTGCAGCAGGTGCGCCGTCACACCGCGGTGGCCGCGCTCACCCGCAGCGAGCAGGGCTCGGTCGTGGTGGCGGGCGACGAGATCCACGTGATCGACGCCCATCCGGTGACGAGGGTCGTGGACACGACGGGCGCCGGCGATCTCTACGCCGCCGGGTTCATGTTCGCGCTGAGCCGGGGCCTCGGCCTGGCCGTCTGCGGCCGGCTCGGCTCGCTGGCGGCGGGCGAGGTCATCTCGCACGTCGGCGCGCGGCCAATGGTCCCGCTGGCCCAGCTCGCCCGCTCGGTGCTCGGATGAGCGTGCCGCCGGCCCTCGAGGCCAAGTACGCGCGGCTGGTCGTGCTCCTGCGGGAGATGCAGAGCGTGGTCGTGGCGTTCTCCGGCGGCGTGGACTCCACGCTGCTGGCCCGCGCGGCCGGCGACGCGCTGGGCCCGCGCGCGCTCCTGGTGACCGCCGACTCCGAGACCTATCCGGAGGCCGAGCTGGCGGAGGCCCGGCGGCTGGCCGAGCTGATGGGGCTGCGCCACGTGGTCGTGCGCACCGAGGAGCTGGCTCATCCCGAGTACGCGCGCAACGGCGCCAACCGCTGCTTCTTCTGCAAGGAAGAGCTGTTCGGCCGCCTGGCCCCGATCGCCGAGCGGGAGGGCATCGCCACGCTCGTCTACGGCGCCAACCTGGACGACCTCGGCGATCACCGGCCGGGCATGAAATCGGCGCAGGCCCGCGGCGTGCGGGCACCGCTGATCGAGGCCGAGCTGAGCAAGGGCGAGATCCGCGAGCTGTCGCGCGCGCGGGGACTGCCGACGTGGGACAAGCCCTCGTTCGCCTGCCTGTCCTCGCGCTTTCAGTACGGCGACCGGATCACCGCCGAGAAGCTCCGCCAGGTCGACGCGGCGGAGGCGTTCGTGCGCTCGCTGGGGTTCCGCCAGTTTCGCGTGCGGCATCACGACCGGCTGGCCCGGCTGGAGATCCCGCTGGAGGAGATCCCGCGGCTGTGGCAGGACGGGCGCCACGAGGCGATCGTCACCCGCTTGCGCGAGCTGGGCTATCTCTACGTCGCCGTCGACCTGGGCGGCTTTCAATCCGGCAGCGCCAACCTGCTGCTCGGGCTCAAGCGGAAGGGCGATGGATAAGGACGCGCTGCGGCGGCTGCTGGACGAGGTGCAGGGCGGCCGCCTCGACGTCGACGCCGCACTGGGTCGGCTGGCCGGCCTGCCGTTCGAGGACCTGGGCTTCGCCAAGGTCGACCACCACCGCGCGCTGCGAGCGGGTGGACCGGAGGCGGTGTTCTGCCCCGGCAAGACGCCGGCCCAGGTGATCGCGATCGTCACGCGGCTGGCCGTCCACCACGCCAACGTGCTGGCGACGCGCTGCGAGCCCGCCGTCGCCGAGGCCGTCGAGGCCGCCGGAGTCCCGTGCGTCTATCACGCCCTGTCGCGTCTGCTCATCGTGCGGCCGCTTGCCGTGGACGGCGTGGGCCTGATCGTCGTCGCCGCGGCGGGCACCGCCGACCTGCCGGTCGCCGAGGAGGCCGCACTCGTCGCCGAGGCGCTCGGCAACCGGGTCGAGCGGTTGACCGACTGCGGCGTGGCGGGGCTGCACCGCCTGCTGGCCCAGCGCGAGCTGCTCGGCGAGGCCAACGCGATCGTCGCGGTCGCCGGCATGGAGGGCGCGCTGCCGAGCGTCATCGGCGGGCTCGTCGATCGTCCGGTGATCGCGGTGCCGACCAGCGTCGGCTACGGCGCCTCGCTCGGCGGCCTCGCCGCCCTGCTGGCGATGCTGAACTCGTGCGCCCCGGGCGTGTCGGTGGTCAACATCGACAACGGCTACGGCGCGGCGCATCAGGCGAGCCAGATCAATCGCCTGGCATGCAAGCTCTGACGCGTTGCCGATGAGCTTCGGGCGCGTCGGCGATGAGCTTCGCATGACTTCGTTGTCCTCCTCCGGCCGGCCTGCGGCGTATGCGGCATACGCCTCAGCCGTCCGGGCTCGGACGCCTCGTCCTGCTCGCTCCTCGCCAACGCGCCCTGCTGTGCGTCATTGGATCAGCAACCCGGGCCGGAGCGGGCGATGAGTCGGGTGGTGTATTTCGACTGTCCCAGTGGGGCATCGGGGGACATGGTGCTGGGGGCCCTCGTCGATGTGGGGGTGTCGGTCGAGGCGTTGCGGGCGGAGCTGGGGAAGTTGCGGGTGGCGGGGTGGACGATCGGGGCGCGGGAGGTGATGCGGGGGGCGTTCCGGGCGACGAAGGTGGACGTCACCGTGGAGCGCGGGGCGCATCACGCGCATCGGCGGCTCGGCGACATCGCGGGGATCCTGGGCGCCAGTGGGCTGGCGCCGGCGATCGTCGCGGACGCGACGCGCATCTTCACGCGGCTGGCCGAGGCCGAGGCGCGGGTGCACGGCAGCACGGTGGAGCAGGTGCATTTCCACGAGGTCGGAGCGATCGACGCGATCGTCGACGTGACCGGCGCGGTCATCGGCCTGCACCTGCTCGGCGCCGAGGCCGTGCACGTCTCGGCGCTGCCGGTCGGCGGCGGGTTCGTGGAGGGGGCGCACGGCCGCATCCCGATTCCCGGGCCGGGCACGGCCGAGCTGCTTCGCGGCTTCCCGGTGGTCGACACGGGAGTCCGGGCCGAGCTGGTGACGCCCACCGGCGCGGCGATCCTCACCACGCTGGCGACCGGTGCCGGCCGGATGCCGGCCATGACCGTCGCGCGGGTGGGCTACGGCGCGGGGAGCGCCGACCTGCCGGAGACGGCGAACGTCCTGCGCTGCTTCGTGGGGGAGACCGCCGAGGCCGGCGCCGTCGAGACCGTGGCGCAGGTCGAGACCACGATCGACGACATGTCGCCGCAGCTCTACGAGCCGTTGATGGACCGGCTCTTCGAGGTGGGGGCCCTCGACGTCTTCCTCACGCCGGTCATCATGAAGCGCAGCCGCCCCGGCACCGTGCTGACCGCGCTGTGCCCGCCCGACCGCGTCGGCGAACTGTCGCGGGTGCTGTTCGAGGAGTCGCCGACCATCGGCGTGCGCTGGAGCGAGGTCGCGCGCACGCGCCTGGCCCGCGAGATGGTGACGCTGCCCACCGCGTACGGGGCGGTGACCTTCAAGGTCTCGCGTCTGCAGGGGCGTGTGATCACCGTCACGCCGGAGTTCGCCGAGGTCGCGCGGATCGCCCGTGAGAAGTCGCTGCCCGTGCGCGAGATTCTCGATCAGGCCCGCGCCGACGCCCGCCGCCAGCTCGGCGTCTGAGCGTCGTTCCGCCGACCCATCCGTGCCCCACTTCACCACGCGGTGAAAAACGTGCGTTGACAAGCTCGGCCACCCCGCGCCAACATCCCCGCGCCGTCATGCAGATCTCCACCCCGGTGTCGCTCACGCGCTGCGCGAAGCGGTCGTGGCGTTCCGGGACGGCCTGGCGTTCGGTTCGTCTGGCCAGACGTGTCCTTGCTCTCGATGTGACCTTGGCGAGGATCATCGCGATCTCGATCGGGGCGGTACTGCTGGGGGCGGCTGCCGTCCGACCCGGCTTGGCCGCCGACGTCGAGCTGAAGGTGCTCAAGCCGTACGGCGCCCGGCCCGGCGGGGACGTCAACCTGAGGCTCGTCAACCCGGCCGATGCGGCCAAGCTCGATGCGGTCCCCAAGATCACCGTTCGCCTCTCCGCTCCGCCGCCCACGCCGCCACCCGATCCACCGACCGAACCGAGGGCGATCGAGGAGGGGACGGTCGAGGCCCGCCGCGTCAGCAAGACGCAGCTGCAGTTCACGGTGCCCAAGACGATCCGGCAGGGCCGCTACAAGGTGGAGCTCATGGCGGACGAGGACACGGTGCTCGCCACGGGGCCCAAGCTCAGGATCCTGGCCACCGAGCCGCCGACCATCTCGAAGATCGTCCCGCATCCGAGCTATCCCGTCGGCGATCTGCACTCGTTCGAGATCCGGGGCGAGCACTTCGGCCAGAACGCGGAGGACAATGTCCTCACCATCAACGACATCGCGCTGAAGATCGACAAGCGAGTCACCAGGTACGGTCGCCGCGGCTCGATCGACGACTGCGAGAAGAAGTTCCCGTGCCTGGTGGGCAACCGCCGGCGCCTGCAGGTCTACGGACTGTCGCCGACCACGGAATTGCTCGACCGGCCCATGCGGGTGAGCGTCAGCGTCGACAATCAGCACTCGGCCGAGCATCCGTTGCTGCTGTCGGGGGTCCAGCGCAACACCCCGATCGTGATCGCCTTCGCCGTGCTCGGAACGTTGTCGCTGGCGGCCTATTTCATGATTCGCGGCAAGGCCGCGCGCTATCGGCCGTTCGGACGGCGCTACTCGACGCTCGCGTACGCCTTCATCGATCCCGAGACGAATACCCTGAGTCTGTCGCGACTGCAGCTCATCGCGTGGACCGCGGCGGCCGTGGCGGCCTACTGCTACGTCGGCGCCTCCGAGTGCCTGGTGCAGTGGCAATGGCAGCTGCCAAAGGTCCCCGACGGGCTGGCGCCGCTGCTGGGGATCAGCGTGGGCACGTCGGCGCTGGCCGCCGGGGCGACCATGACCCGCGGCAGCAAGGGCGCCGGACCCGCGCATCCCGGGCTCGGTGATTTCCTCACGGCGGGTGGTGCCCTGGCCCCCGAGCGGTTGCAGTTCTTCGTGTGGACCGTGCTCGGTGTGGTCGGCTTTCTCAGCGTGACGCTCGCGCAGGATCCGGGGGCGGTGAGTGAAGCGGCGAAGATTCCCGACAACTTTCTTCCGCTCATGGGCGTGAGCTCGCTCGGCTACGTGGCGGGCAAGATCGTCGGCAAGCCCGGGCCGATCATCCGGCAACTGGTGCCGCCGCCACCCTATGGGCCGGGGGCTCAATTCCCGGGGAGCATTCGCATCGTCGGCGAGCACCTGTCGCCACGCGCCATGGTGTGGATCAACCGCCAGCTGATCCCCCCGACCGCCGTGACGGTTCCAAGGCCGCGGCCCGGGGCCACAGAGCAATCGGCCGCGATGGAGTTCGTGACGGATCTGGAGGTGGATGCGGCCGCGGTCGCCAGAGCGCTGGGTCTGCCCGCGCCTGCTCCGGGTCCGGGGGCGCCACCGCCGGTTCCGGCGGGGGCCCCGGGGCCGGTACCTGCTCCCGCCGCCGCGGCGCCGGCGCCCGCCCCGGTGGTAGTCCCATCTGCGCCCGTCGCGCCGGCGGCGGGTCCCGGCGGCGTGGCCATGGTCAGACTCGTCAATCCTGACGGGCAGAGCGCCGAGATCTAATCGCGGCGGCCCCGGTGCCGCGCGCAGGCGTTGACAGTCCCCGGTGAACGGCATAGGCTTGCTCCCCGCAAGCCGTGCCACGCCTCTAACCGTGCGATCTGGAGGACGAGTCGTGAAACTCCCAGTCAAGACAACGATCAACGGCCAGACCCAGAGTCACGAAGTGGAGCCTCGACTCCTGCTCGTCCACTACATTCGTGAGACGGTCGGGCTGACCGGCACCCACGTCGGCTGCGACACCAGCCAGTGCGGCGCCTGCACCATCCTCATGAACGGCCAGGCGGTGAAGTCGTGCACCCTGTTCGCGGTGCAGGCCGACGGGGCCAAGATCACCACCATCGAGGGGCTGGCCAAGAACGGCGAGCTGCACCCGATCCAGCAGGGGTTCTGGGAGAAGCACGGCCTGCAGTGCGGCTTCTGCACGCCAGGCATGATCCTGGCCGCCTGCCAGATGCTCGAGCGCTATCCCACGCCAACCGAGGAGCAGATCCGCCACCAGCTCGAGGGCAACCTCTGCCGGTGCACCGGCTATCACAACATCGTCAAGGCGATCCAGTGGGCGGCCGAGCAGATGGCCGCCGGGAAGAAGTGAGGCGGCACCATGGCGGCCACGGTTGAGCGCCTGCTCGGCAAGTCGATCAAGCGGCGCGAGGACCCCCGGTTCATCACCGGCCGCGGGACCTACGTCGACGACCTGAAGGTGGCCGGCACGACCCACGCCGTCTTCATCCGCAGCCCCCACGCCTTCGCCAGGATCAAGAAGATCGACACCGCCGCCGCCCTCAAGCACCCGGGCGTGGTGGCGATCTTCACCGGCGCCGACATGACCGGCGTGAACTCGCTCCCGTGCGGCTGGCTGCTGCCGGAGCTGAAGGTCCCGCCGCACATGCCGCTGGCCAGCGACGCCGCCCGTTACGTGGGCGATCCGGTGGCTGTGGTGATTGCCGAGACGCAGGACGCCGCCCAGGACGCGGCCGAAAAGGTGAAGGTGACGTGGGAGCCCGTGGCGGCGGTGAGCGCCACCGACCAGGCCACGGCCGCCGGCTCGCCCAAGATCCACGAGGTCGCGCCGTCGAACGTCGCGTTCAAGTGGCAGATCGGCGACGCCGCCGCGGTCGACGCCGCCTTCCGTGGCGCGACGATCGTCAAGAAGCGGATCGTCAACCAGCGACTGGTCGCCAACCCCATGGAGCCGCGGGCCTGCCTGGCCCGCTACGACGACGCCACCGGCGAGCTCACGCTCTGGGTGACCTCGCAGAACCCCCACGTCCATCGGCTGCTGATGGCCGCGTTCGTGCTGGGCATCCCCGAGCACAAGGTGCGGGTGATCGCCCCCGACGTGGGCGGCGGCTTCGGCTCCAAGATCTTCCTCTACAACGAGGAGACGATCTGCTCGTGGGCGACGCGCAAGCTGAAGCGGCCGATCAAGTGGACGTCGACGCGGCGCGAGGCGTTCCAGACCGACGCCCACGGCCGCGACCACGTGACCGAGGCCGAGATGGGCTTCACCCGCGAGGGCAAGATCGTCGGCCTGCGCGTGAAGACCATCGCCAACCTGGGGGCCTATCTCTCGACGTTCGCCCCGGCGGTGCCGACCTATCTCTACGCCACGCTGCTCAACGGCGTGTACGAGATGCCGGCCATCCACGCCGAGGTGACGGGCGTCTTCACCAACACCGTGCCCGTCGACGCCTACCGCGGCGCCGGGCGTCCGGAGGCGGCGTACCTGGTGGAGCGGATGATCGAGGCGGGGGCCTCCGCGCTCAAGATGGACTGCACCGAGCTGCGGCGGAAGAACTTCATCCCGAAGTTCGACAACGGCTACCAGACCAAGGTCGCGCTCAGCTACGACAGCGGCAACTACGGCGCCGCCTTCGACCGGCTGCTCGCGATGGTGGACTACCGGAAGTTCCGGTCCGATCAGGAGGCGGCTCGCAAGCAGGGCCGCCTGATGGGCATCGGCTTCTCGACCTACATCGAGGCCTGCTCGATCGCGCCGTCCAAGGTCGTCGGCTCGCTCGGCGCCCAGGCCGGCCTCTACGAGTCGGGCAAGGTCCGCGTGCACCCGACGGGCAGCGTGACGGTCTACACCGGCTCGCACTCGCACGGGCAGGGGCACGAGACGACGTTCTCGCAGCTGGTGGCCGACGAGCTGGGTATCCCCATGGAGCAGATCGAGATCGTCCACGGCGACACCGGCCAGATTCCGTTCGGCATGGGCACCTACGGCAGCCGCTCGGGCGCGGTCGGAGGCACCGCCCTGCTGATGTCGCTGAGGAAGATCAAGGAAAAGGGCAAGAAGATCGCGGCGCATCTGCTGGAAGCCTCGCCCGACGACATGGAGTACGAGAACGGCCAGTTCCAGGTGAAGGGCTCTCCGGACAAGGCGGTCCCGTTCGGCACGGTGGCCCTGACTGCCTACGTGCCACACAACTATCCGGAGGGGCTCGAGCCAGGGCTCGAGGAGACGTCGTTCTACGACCCGTCGAACTTCTGCTTCCCGTTTGGCGCCCACGCCTGCGTGGTCGAGGTCGACCGCGACACCGGCCACGTGAAGATTCTGCGCTACGTGGCGGTGGACGACGTCGGCAACGTCATGAATCCGATGATCGTCGACGGCATGGTGCACGGGGGCATCGCCCAGGGCGTCGGCCAGGCCCTGTGGGAGGGCGCCGTCTACGACGGCGGCCAGCTCGTGACCGGCAGCATGATGGACTACGCGATGCCGAAGGCCGACATGCTGCCCATGTACGAGACCGACCGCACGGTGACGCCGACCCCCGTCAACCCGCTCGGCGTCAAGGGCGCCGGCGAGACCGGCACCATCGCCTCCACCCCCGCCGTCGTCAACGCGGTGGTGGACGCCCTGGCGCCCCTGGGCGTGGACCACTTCGAGACGATGCCGCTCAACGCCGAGCGCGTCTGGCAAGCAATGCAAAAGAGCAAGCGCTAGATCCTCGCGCGGTGTAGCGGGAGCGGAGCCCCGGGCTCCTCTCTCAGGCCACCCACGTCGCACGAGGACAACACGCTCCAATACGGAGGAGAGCTGACCCATGTATCCAGCCGCGTTCGAGTATCACGCGCCGAAGACGGTCAAGGATGCGCTGAAGCTGCTGAGCAAGCTCGACGACGCCAAGTTCCTGGCCGGCGGCCACAGCCTGGTACCGATGATGAAGCTGCGCCTGGCCCAGCCCAAGAACCTCATCGACCTCGGCAAGGTGAGCGGGCTCGGCGGCATCAAGGAGGAAAAGGGCGTCATCACGGTCGGCGCCATGACGACCCACTGGCAGATCGAGTCCTCCAAGACGGTGAAGGCCAAGGCCCTGGTGGTCTCCGAGACGGCCGCCGTCATCGGCGATCCGGCCGTCCGCAACAAGGGGACGATCGGCGGCTCGCTGGCCCACGCCGATCCCGCCGCCGACATGCCGGCCACGGCCATCGCGCTCGGCTTCGAGTTCGTCTGCGAGGGCGCCAAGGGCAAGCGCACGGTGAAGGTGGACGGCTGGTTCCAGGGGCTGATGTCGACGGCGCTCAAGGACACCGAGCTGCTCACGCAGGTTCGCATCCCGGTGTGGGGCGCGGGCAGCGGGGCGGCCTACATGAAGTTCCCGCACCCGGCCTCGCGGTTCGCGATCGTCGGCGTGTGTGCGGCGGTCACCCTGGACAAGAACGGGACGTGCACGAAGGCGGGCGTGGGCGTGACCGGCGCCGGCAGCGTGGCCGTCCGGGCCAAGGGCGTCGAGGCCGGGCTCGTCGGCAAGCGCCTGGACGCGGCGGCCATCGAGGCCGCCGCCCAGAAGGCGGCCGAGGGCGTCGACGTGCAGGCCGACCTGCAGGGCTCGGTCGAGTACAAGGCGCACCTGTGCCGCGTGTTCGCCCGGCGGGCCATCGAAGCCGCGGTGAAGAGGGCGCAGGGTTAGGGGCGGAGCGCTCGATCAGTCAACGCCGACGGGGTCGGGCCGAAAGGGCGAACGGCCCTTTCGGCCCGGCCCCGTCGGCTTCCCTGTTCGGCCACGAACGTCCTCCGTCCCTTCCATGATCGCGGGCATCGTCCTGGCGGCCGGGTTTGCCCGTCGCATGGGACGTCAGAAGCTTCTCCTGGATCTGCGAGGCAAGCCCGTCGTGCGGTGGGTTGTGGAGGCGGTGCTGCCGCATGTCGGCGATGTCGTGGTCGTGACGGGGCTGGACGATCAGGGGGTGCGGGTGGCGCTGGAGGGGCTGGCGGTGCGGTTCGCGGTGAATCCGCGGCCGCAGGCGGGGCAGGGATCGTCGATCGCGGTCGGCATGGCCGCGCTGAAGCCGTGGACGACCGCCGTGCTGATCGCGCTCGGGGATCAGCCGCGGCTGCCCGAGGGCGTGATCGCCGGGCTGCTGCGCGAGCGCGAGCGTTCGGGCAAGGCGATTGCCGCTCCGGTGTATCGCGGCACGCAGGGCACGCCGGTGCTGTTCGACGGCGCGGTCTTCGGCGAGCTGGCCGGGCTCGACGGCGACGCCGGCGCCCGGTCGGTCGTCCAGGCGCGGCCCGAGCGCGTGGCCCGCGTGGCCGTCGACGCCCCGATGCCCCTCGACGTCGACACGCCCGAGGACTACGCGCGTCTTCATGTACAATAGCGACCCGTGCGCGAAGAGATCCGCAAGATCCAGTCGTTGATGGAATCGGCCGAGTACGTCACCGACGCTCCGGTGGCGACCTCGGTCCATCTGGCCCTGAGCCTGCGCAAGCCGCTCCTCATCGAGGGCCACGCCGGGGTCGGCAAGACGGAAGTCGCCAAGGTCATGGCCCGCATGCTGGAGACGAACCTCATCCGTCTGCAGTGCTACGAGGGGCTCGACGTCT
Organism: Methylomirabilia bacterium; assembly: GCA_041499965.1. Classification (GTDB taxonomy): domain Bacteria; phylum Methylomirabilota; class Methylomirabilia; order Rokubacteriales; family CSP1-6; genus AR5. The sequence continues at coordinate 22,671 of JBGQLG010000016.1, read as the reverse complement.
CGTCCGCGCTGTACGAATGGAACTACCAGAAGCAGCTCCTGCACATCAAGCTGCACGAGAGCGCCCCCCGCGCGGTCGACCAGGAAGAGCACGAGATCTTCTCCGAGCCCTTCCTGCTCAAGCGCCCGCTGCTGCAGGCCATCACGCAGGAGCGCTCGCCGGTGCTCCTGGTCGACGAGGTGGACCGGGCCGACGAGGAGTTCGAGGCCTTCATGCTCGAGGTCTTCTCGGACTGGCAGGTGACGATCCCCGAGATCGGCACGATCAAGGCCACCCATCCGCCCCACGTGATCCTGACCTCCAACCGGACGCGCGAGCTGAGCGACGCGCTCCGGCGCCGGTGCCTGTACCTGTGGATCGACTATCCGCCCTACGACAAGGAAGTGGCGATCGTCGAGCGCAAGGTGCCCGGCATCAACGGGCGGCTGGCCGGGGAGATCGGGCGCTTCATGGAATCGCTGCGCCGGGTGCGGCTGGCCAAGGTGCCGGGAGTGGCCGAGTCGCTCGACTGGGCCCAGGCGCTCGTCGGCCTGCACGCCGATCACCTCGACGAGACGCTCGTCACCGAGACGCTCGGCTGTGTCCTCAAGGACGCCGACGACATGAAGCGCTTCCGCGCGGAGGTGGGGAAGGCCGGCCTGGCGCCGTTCCTTCAAGGCGCCGGCTAGTGCCGGGCCGCGCGCTGTCGTCCGCCGTCGTCCGCTTCATCATCCTGCTGCGCCGCCAGTCGCTGCCGATCACGCCCCGCCAGGCCATCGAGTCGGTCCGCGCGCTCGACCACCTCGACCTGTCCGACCGTCAGGAGATCTATCTCGGCCTGCGCACCCTGCTGGTGACGCGGCCGGAAGAGATCACCGTCTTCGACCGCTGCTTCGAGTCGTTCTGGCGGCTGCGGACCGAGGCCGACGAGGTCGGCGAGGCGCTGGCCGGCCCGCTGATGCCGGGCGAGGCGCCGGAGGCCGGGGTGGAGAGCGAGGGCGCGCGCAAGGAGCGGCTCGAGCTCGAGGGGTGGGGCGAGGAGGACGAGGCCGACGAGAGCGGCGAGCCGCTCAGCGTGCCGCTGGCCTCCGAGATGGAGGCGCTGGTCACGCGCGACTTCTCGACCTTCAGCCCCGACCAGCTCGACGAGCTGCTGCGCGTCACCGTGCAGATCGCCCGCCGCCTGGCCCGCCGGCTGAGCCGGCGCCGCCGCCCGGTACGGCGGCGCGGGCGGCTCGACCTGCGGCGCACCATGCGGGCGAACCTCACGCGCCCCGAGATCATCGAGCTGCGTTACCGGCAGCGCAAGCGGCGCAAGGTCAAGCTGGTCCTGCTGTGCGACGTCTCGGGCTCGATGGACCTGTACAGCCGCTTCCTCCTGCAGTTCTTGTTCGCGCTGCAACACGTGTTCTCGCGGGTCGAGACGTTCACCTTCTCGGTGCACCTGACCAGGGTCACCGACTATCTGCGCGCGCGCTCCTACCGCGAGGTGCTGCGCCGGCTGCAGGACGTGCGGGACTGGTCGGGCGGCACCCGCATCGGCGAGTCGCTGGCCGAGTTCAACCGCCGCTGGTCGCAGCTGGTGGACCGCCGGACCATCGTGATCTTGCTCTCCGACGGCTGGGACACCGGCGATCCCGAGGTGCTGGCCACCGAGCTGCTCCGCATCAAGCGCCGGGCCGGGCGCGTCATCTGGCTCAATCCACTGCTGGGCAACCCGTCCTACCAGCCGCTGACGCGCGGCATGGCCGCGGCCCTGCCACTCGTCGACCACTTCGCGGCGGCCCACAACCTCGCCGCGCTGCGGGATCTCGCCGACCGCCTGCATTTCTAGCCTCTCGCCCGAATCGTTGCGGGGGACCCTGCAACGTGGTGCAAGGGTCGCGCTCACCGTGCCGCAAATAGCGCCGCAACATTCGTAGTCTTGGTGGCGTTCGTCTTGCAATTCGTCTTGCAAATCGACAACACCGGCACGCACGAGCTTCGAACCGGAGGAAGTCCATGAGGAGGGCAGCGGCGTTGTTCTTGGTGGTGCTCCTGGCCGTCGTCCACACGACAACGCCGGCCCAGGCGCTTGTCTTCTCGGTCTGGCAGGATCTGTTCCCGTTCGGGACCAACGAGCCCGGATTGCTCGTGCTGACCGGCATCACCCTGCTGAGCCTGTCGCAGCTGGGGCGCCGCTCCGACTGAGCCGCGGCACCGACCTGCCCGGGGCGACGGCGCGGGCTGCGCGTTTCGTTTTACGCCCCGCGAGCGTATGATTGAGCCCATGTCGGAACCCACCGATCACATTGAAGAATTGCGCCGCTCTCAGAAGCGGGTCGCCGTCGCCACCCTGGTGAACACCCACGGCACCACCCCGCGCAAGGAAGGCGCGAAGATGGTCGTCGGCGAGCGCGGCGATATCGTCGGCTCGGTCACCATCGGCGGCTGCGTCGACGCCCAGGTCATCGAGGAGGCGGAAAACGTCCTGAGCACCATGCGCCCCCGCCTGCTCGAGCTGAACCTCGGCGACGAGGAGGCCTGGGAGATCGGGCTCACCTGCGGTGGCACCATCGAGGTGTTCGTCGAGCCACTGGCCCTCGACCGCAGCGACGACCCGGCCTCCCGGTTCTACGATCGCGTGCACGCGCACGCCCGGGCCGGCGGGCGCGGCGCCATCCTCACCCGACTGGAGGGCGACGGCGGCAAGCTGCTCGTGCTCGACGACGGGACGGTCGAGGGGACCTTCGGCGACCGCTTCCTGGACGATCGGTTCGTCGCCGAGGCCCGCACGGCCATCGCCGCGGGCGCCTCCCGCACGCTCTTCCTGGAGGGTGTCCGCGCCTTCGCCGAGGTGGTCACGCCGCCTTCGCTGCTGCTGGTCGTCGGCGCCAGCCACGTGGCGATGCCGCTCATGACGCTGGCCCGCACGCTCGGCTATCGCACCGCGGTCATCGATGGCCGACCGCGCTTCGCGACGCGCGAGCGCTTCCCGGACGTGGACGACCTCGAGATCGGGATCCCGTCCGAGCTGGTGGCCCGCTACCCGCTCATCCCCACGACCGCGCTGGTGCTGGTGGCGCACGACTACAAGTACGACCTGCCCGTCCTGCGCCACGCGCTGGCCAGCCCGGTGGGCTACATCGGCATGCTCGGATCAGCCCGTCGTGGTGCGGCCATCGTCAAGCTCCTGCGCGAGGAAGGCGTGGAGGAGTCGAGCCTGGCCCGCGTCCGAGTGCCCATCGGCCTCGACCTGGGCTCGCGCAGCGCTCCCGAGATCGCGCTGGCCGTCCTGGCCGAGATCCAGATGGTCCGCACCGGCGCCTCCGGCCAACCGATGAGCATCAAAAAGAGGACATGAAAGCGATTGCGCAGCGGCGGGAGGCGGCGAGCCTCGACGTCCTCGTCGACCGCATCCTGTGTCACGACGTCCGCGACGCCGCCGGCAAGGTCGCGGCCGCCAAGGGCGCGCGCATCGACGAGGGCATCGCGCGCACGCTGCTGGGGGCGCCCTTGGAGGAGATCCACCTGCTCGCGCTCGAGCCGGGGGACGTCCACGAAGAGGAGGCCGGCCGGCGCCTGGCGATCGCGGTGGTGGGCGACGGCGTCGAGGTGCGCGGCTACGCCGGCGGGCAGTGGACCTTGACGGCGACGCGGCGCGGGCTGCTGCGGATCCGGACGGCGGCACTGACCGAGGTGAATGCCCAGCAGGGCATGTCGGTCTTCACGCTCTTCGACGGCCAGCCGGTCGAGCCCGGCGAGGCCGTGGCCAAGGCCAAGGTGACCCCGCTGGCGATCGCCGAGACCACCGTGCAGGCCGTAGAGACGACGGCCGCCGCCGTCGAGGGCGTCATCGTCGTGGCCGGCTTCCGGCCGGCCGCGATCGGCGCCGTGGCGCGCGAGAGCCTCGACGCCCGCCAGCGCGCGCGGTTCGAGTCGGCGCTCAGGCAGAAGATCGACTGGCTGGGGGGCCACCTGTTGCCGCTGCGCTTCGCGGGGCCCTCGGACCGTTCGGTGGCCGACGAGGTGCGCGCGCTGCGGACGGAGGGCGCCGACGTGCTCATCGTCGCCGGCGCCTCGGCTCTCGATCCGCTCGACCCGGTCTTCGGGGGCCTCACGCTGCTCGGCGCCACCATGGAGCGTCACGGCGTGCCCGCGCATCCCGGCAGCTTGCTCTGGCTCGCCCGCTGGGAAGGGGCGTCGGTGCTCGGGATGCCGACCTGCGGGATGTTCTCGCAGGCGACGACGTTCGATCTCGTGCTGCCGCGCCTGCTGGCCGGCGAGACGATCGGCAATCGGGAGCTCGCGGCACTGGGCCACGGCGGCCTGCTGTCGCGCGAGATGGCCTATCGCTTCCCGCCGTACCGCGCCAACGCCGCCAGGGGAGAGCTGGAGTGACGGCCTCGCCGGGGCTCTACAGCGACGTGATCCGCCAGCGCTGGCGGCAGCCCCGCTTCCGCGGCGAGGTGACCGGGGCCACCGCGATGGCCGAGGACGTGAACCCGCTGTGCGGCGACCGCGTGCGCATGACGCTGCGCGTGCGCGATGGCGCGGTCGAGGCCGTGCGGTTCACCGGTGATTCGTGCGCGATCTGCTCGGCGTCGGCCGACGTGACCGCCGAGCTCAGCGAGGGACAGCCGGCGGCGGTGGCGGCCCGACTGACGACCGAGGACGTCCTCACGGTCTTGCAAACGGACGTGCGCCCCACCCGGATGCGCTGCGTGGCGCTGCCGATCACCGTGCTCCAGAGAGCGCTCCAGCCATGAGACTCGACGAGCAGACGCGCGGCGACTTCCCGATCCTCGAACGCATCGTCAACGGCCAGCGGCTCGTCTACCTGGACTCGGCGGCGTCCAGCCAGCGGCCCCGCGCGGTGATCGAGGCGATGGCGCAGTACTACACGACCAGCCACGCCAACGTGCATCGCTCGATCCACACGCTGGGCGAGGAGGCGACCGCGCTCTACGAGCTGGCCCGCGACCGCGTGCAGCGCTTCATCGGCGCCGCCAGCCGCGAAGAGGTCGTGCTCACGCGGGGGACCACCGATGGTCTGAACCTGGTGGCCGATGCCCTGGGGCGCACGCTGCGGTCCGGCGACGAGATCCTCATCACGGACCTCGAGCATCACTCGAACATCATCCCCTGGCAGATGGCGGCGCGGGACCGGGGCGTGATCGTGCGGTCGGTCCCGGTGGGGCGCGACGGCCGGCTCGACATGGACGCCTTCGACCGGCTGCTCGGCCCGCGGACCCGCGTGGTCGCCTTCGCCCACGTCTCCAACGTCCTCGGCACCATCCTGCCGGTCGCGCAGCTCAGCGCGAGGGCGCGCCAGGTTGGCGCGGTGGTCGTCGTGGACGGCGCTCAGGCCGCGCCTCATCTGCCGCTCGATATGCCGGCGCTGGGCTGTGACTTCTACGTCTTCTCCAGCCACAAGATGCTGGGTCCGACGGGCATCGGCGTCCTGTGGGGGCGCCGGGAGGCGCTGGAGGCGCTGGAGCCGACCCGGGGCGGCGGCGAGATGATCAAAGAGGTGTGGATCGACCACGCGCGCTGGAACGACCTGCCCTGGCGGTTCGAGCCGGGCACGCCGCCGATCGCCGAGGCGGTCGGGCTCACGGCCGCCATCGAGTACCTCGAGAAGCTCGGCATGGAGCGGGTGACCGAGCACGAGCGGGCTCTTGCCCGCCAGGCCGTCGAGCAGCTCGGGGCCATTCCCGGGGTGACGGTGTTCGGCCCGCCGGCGACGGTCGACCGGGGCGCGGTCGTGGCCTTCAGCGTCGACGGCCTCCATCCGCACGACGTCGCCGCGCTCCTCGATCAGGAGGGCATCGCGGTGCGGGCCGGCCACCACTGCGCCCAGCCGCTCATGCGGTCGTACGGCATCACCGGGACCGCCCGCGCCAGCTTCTCGGTCTACAGCTCGCCCGAGGACGTCTCGCTGCTCACCCACTCCGTCGGCTCGCTCCGATCGCGGCTCTGACACCGATGGCGACCACGGGGCCGCGCGACCCGTTCGTCTCGCCGCGGTTCGGCCAGATCGCCACGTTCATGCTCCTGCCGGCCGCCGATTCGCCGGCCGGGCTCGACGTGGCGCTGCTGGGCGTTCCCTACGACGGCGGCGTGTCCTATCGCACGGGCGCGCGCTTCGGCCCGCGGGCCGTGCGCGAGCAGTCCTCGCTCATCCGTCCATGGAACCCGGTGCTGAAGGTGCACCCGTTCGAGCGCCTGCGCGTGGCCGACTGCGGTGACGTGGACGTGGTGCCGATCTCCATCGAGCGCACGCACGAGGCGATCGAGCGCCGCATCGACACCGTGCTGGCGGCCGGCGCCCGGCCGCTGTGCGTGGGCGGCGATCACTCGATCACGCTGCCCATCCTCAGAGCGCTGGCCCGTCGCCACGGCCCGCTCGGCGTCGTGCACTTCGACGCGCACCCCGACACCTGGGACGAGTACTTCGGCAGCAAGCTCTTTCACGGCACCCCGTTCCGCCGGGCGGTCGAGCAAGGGCTCATCGACACGACGCGCTTCGTGCAGGTGGGCATCCGGGGGCCGCTCTACGGCGCCGAGGACTTCGCCTTCCACGACGAGCACGGCATCGAGGTGCTGCGCATCGAGCCGATCAAGGAGCAGGGGCTGGCCTGGGCCACCGGGCGGCTGGCCCGGCTCCGCGGTGGGCCGCTGTACTGCTCGTTCGACATTGACGCGCTCGATCCGGCCTACGCGCCGGCCACCGGCACGCCGGAGGTGGGCGGCCTGACCTCGTGGGAGGCGCTGAGCCTGGTGCGCTCGCTGGTCGGCACCTCGCTGGTGGGCGCCGACGTCGTCGAGGTCTCGCCGCCCTACGACGGCCCCGGGCAGATCACCTCGCTGATGGCCGCCAACCTCGCCTTCGAGCTGCTCGGCGTGATGGCGCTCGGGCGATGACGCGCGGGCTCGTCGCGCTGCTGGCGGCCGTACTCATCGCCGGCCTGCTCGCCACGCCCGCCGGCGCCGTGGCGCCGGTCGCCACCATCCCGATCGACGGCGTGATCAGCCCGGTGACGGTGCGGCTGGTCGAGACCGCGCTCACCCGCGCGCAGGCCGACGGCGCCGGCGTCCTGGTGATCCAGCTCGACACGCCCGGCGGCCTGGAGCGCTCGATGCGCGCGATCTGCCAGCGGCTGCTCAACGCCGAGATCCCGGTGGTCGTCTACGTCTCGCCCACCGGCGCCCGGGCGGCCTCGGCCGGCGTGTTCATCACGATGGCGGCGCACGTGGCGGCCATGGCGCCGGCGACCAACATCGGCGCCGCCCACCCCGTCGCCATCGGCGGCGGCGTCGACAAGGAGAGCATGAAGAAGATCGAGAACGACGCCGCCGCCTTCGCCCGCACGATCGCCACCGAGCGGGGGCGCAACGCCGAGTGGGCGGAGAAGGCCGTGCGGCAGTCGGTGTCGATCACCGAGCGCGAGGCCGTGAAGCTGAAGGTCGTGGACCTGATCGCCGACTCGCTGCCCGACCTGCTCGAGAAGATCGACGGCCGCGCGGTGAAGACGACCAAGGGCCCGGTGACGCTGCAGACGCGCGGGGCGGTGGTGAAGGCGATCGAGATCGGCTTCCGCGACCGGGTGCTGAACGTCATCACCGATCCCAACATCGCCTACATCCTGATGATGCTCGGCATGCTGGGGCTCTTCTTCGAGCTGTCGAACCCCGGCGTGGTCCTGCCCGGGGTCATCGGCGGCATCTCGCTGATCCTGGCCTTCTTCGCGATGCAGAGCCTGCCGATCAACTTCGCCGGGCTGCTGCTGATCCTGTTCGGGATCGTGCTGTTCATCGCCGAGATCAAGGTGGTCAGCCACGGTATCCTGGCGGTGGGCGGCATCGTGGCGCTGGCGCTCGGCTCGCTGATGCTGTTCGACGCGCCCGAGATCGGCTTCCGCGTCTCGTGGCGGGTGATCCTGCCGACGGTGGGCGCCACCGCGGCGATCTTCCTCGTGGCCGTCGGCGCCGGGCTGCGCGCGCTGTCCTCCCGCTCGCCCGTCGGCGGCCCGGCCATGGTCGGCCAGATCGGCGTGGCCCAGGGCGTGCTGAGTCCCGACGGGCAGGTGCTCGTGCACGGCGAGCTGTGGCGGGCCGTGGCCCGCGATGGGCCGGTGGCGGAGGGGGCGAAGGTCCGCGTGGTCGAGATGAACGGGTTGACGCTCACCGTCGAGAGGTCAGGAGAGGGAGGGGCTGCATGAACGTCGACTCGCTGCTCATGCTGGTCGGAGTCATCGTGGTGCTGTTCTTCCTCGGCTCGTTCATCCGGGTGGTGCCCGAGTACGAGCGGGTCATCATCTTCCGGCTCGGCCGCAAGACCAAGGCTATCTTCAACCCCGGCGGGGACGGCAACGGCCCCGGCCTGGTCCTGCTGATACCGTTCATCGACAAGATCCGCCAGCGCATCAGTCTGCGCACGGTTGCCACCGATGTGCCGCCTCAGGACGTCATCACCCGCGACAACGTGTCCATCAAGGTCAACGCGGTGATCTTCTTCCGCGTGATCAATCCCGACCAGGCCTTCCTGTCGGTCGAGGACTACATCTACGCAACCTCGCAGCTCTCGCAGACGACGCTGCGCAGCGTGCTCGGCCAGATGGAGCTCGACGACCTGCTGTCCGCCCGCGACAAGGTCAACCAGCAGCTGCAGCGCATCATCGACGAGCACACGGAGCCGTGGGGCGTGAAGGTGTCCACGGTGGAGGTGAAGCAGATCGACCTGCCCCAGGACATGCAGCGCGCCATGTCCAAGCAGGCCGAGGCCGAGCGCGAGCGGCGGGCCAAGGTCATCAACGCCGAGGGCGAGTTCCAGGCCGCCGCCAAGCTGGGCGAGGCCGCCGAGGTGCTGATGCGCTTCCCGGTGGCCGTGCAGCTGCGGTATCTGCAGACGATGCGGGAGATCGCCTCCGAGCGGAACACGACGACGTTCTTCCCGCTGCCGATGGACCTGATCGGCCCGCTGCTCAACCGGATCGGCAGCGGCGGTGAGGGCGGCGGCAAGCCGTGAGCGAGGTTGGCGCACCCGCGCCGGCGATGTAGAATACGAGGGCTTCGTTCCGGGGGGTTAGCTCAGTTGGGAGAGCGCGGCGTTCGCAACGCCGAGGTCGAGGGTTCGAATCCCTTACCCTCCACCATCTGAAGTGACGCGCAGTTAGACGACACCGGACGCCGATAGTAGCGCCGGGTAGCGTTTGGGAGCGCGATCGAGTCAGATTCTCGGCGGCCGGTGGGGGCCCACGCCTCCCCGGCCGCTCGTGCGTTCGGCGACGGGCGGGCCGTCGCCACGAGCGCGCCTGACGAGCATGGCGCCGCCTCGACAGCGGGGCCGCTCCGCAGGGCCCGTGTGGGCCTCACGGGGGCGGTGGCGGGGCGTCCTCGGGCGTCCACGCTCTCCATCATGCCTTGAGGTACTGAACTCGTCCGCGGCGATGTGGCTGAGCGATAAGCGGGAGCCTTGCCGCTCCACGCCGACCGTGATCAGCCCGACGCCCGCCCAGGTGTCGAACCAGCGGTGGAGCAGCTGCAACGCGGGGGCGGCGGGCTGGACCGCGAGGAAGCCGAGCGCGGCGCGGAGGGTGGCGAGACGGCGACCGGGCCGATCGTTCACTCGATGACCTGATCCGCCCGCAGCAACAGCGAGGGCGGGATCGTAAGTCCGAACGCTCTCGCGGTCTTGAGGTTGATGACCAGGTCGAGCTTCCGCACTTGCTCGACAGGCAACTCGCTGGGCTTGGCGCCGCGCAGAATCCGGTCGACGTACACCGCAATTAAACGGTAGAGGTCTGGGAGGCTCGGGCCGTATGCCAGCAGCCCCCCTGGTACCAAGGCCTGGGGGGGCGAACCCGAAGACCGAAGGAACACGGTGCCCCTGAGTAGCTTCGATGACTCGGGCCCTGTACGGGATCAGTGTGAGGTCGGGGTCGAAGATCAGGCCGCCGACACGAGTGCGCGCGAGCGTCTTGACCACGCCGTCGACGTCTCCGGCGCCTCGGATCTCAAGCCGGTATACCCGAAGGCCGAGATCCGCTGCCGCCCGCTCGATCGCGCTGACGCGTCCGGCGGCGGTTCGGGCAGCCGGATTCCAGACCACCGCGATGCTCCTGGCGGCCCCGACTTCGCGCAGCAACTCGACCCACTTGCCGGCGATGCCATCGTCGAAGAGAGCTGACACTCCGGTGATGTTCCCTCCGGGCCTGGCGAGGGAGGCGACGAGTCCGGCCCCGATTGGATCAGCCGACGACATGACGATAGGAATGGTGGCCGTCGCCTTCTTCGCCGCCACCGCGCCGTTGGTGTCGGGGGCGACGATCACGTCGAGCCCAGCCCGCGCAAGCTCGTAGGCCATTACTGAGAGCCGATCCAGATCGCCAGCCGCGTAGCGCAATTCAAAGTGCGGGTCCCAGCCCGACTGCCGGAGGTGACGCTCGACGACCGGGCGGTACTCTTCTGGTCCTCGGTCTCGGGACGTGGCCGCAATCCAGCCGATCCTGACCGACTTGCCCGTCCGCTGCGCGTCGGCAGCGGCCGGTGCGGCGAGTGCGGCAGCGGACCCGACGATGAAGCCGCGGCGGTTCACTACTCGATGACCTGATCCGCCCGCGCCAGCACCGCCGGCGGGATCGTGAGGCCGAGGGCCTTGGCGGTCTTGAGGTTGATCACCAGCTCGTACTTAGTCGGCTGCTCCACTGGCAAGTCGGCGGGCTTGGCGCCCCTGAGAATCTTGTCGACGTAGGTGGCGGCGCGCCGGTAAATGGCCGCGAGATCGGTGGAGTAGCTCATGAGGCCGCCGCCCTCGGCGAAGATGCGCCATGAGTACATGGTGGGGAGACGGGCCCTGGCCGTCCATCGGATGATTCGCCCCGCTTCACTGGCGAACATCGGATCGGCCGACACGAACAAGGCGTCGGAGCGCCCTCGCGCGATGGCCGCGAGGGCGGTTTCGATCTCGCCCGGATGCTGCGCCTCCAGGAAGCGCAACGTCACCCTCAGAGCCTGGGCGGCGATTTCTAGGCCCTTGCGCCGCACTTCTACCCCTGCAATCCGGGGATTCCACAGCACGGCAACGCGCACCACTTTCGGAAGCGTCTCCTTCAGCAGCGCCAGCTGCTTGGTGTAGAGTTCTTCCGCAAGCAAGTCGAATCCCGTGAGGTTTCCAGCGGGCCGGGCCAAGTTCGAGACAATGCCCACCGCGACGGCGCTTCCGGTGATGAAGACGATGGGGACCGTGGTGGTCGCCGCCTTCACGGCACGCACCGTGGGATCGCTGCCGCCGGAAACGATGAGGTCGAGATTGAGGCTGACAAGCTCCTTCGCCAGAGTGGGGAGGCGCTCGTAGTCGGCATCCGCCCACCGGGACTCGATGACGATATTCTGTCCTTCTACGTAGCCCAGATCGTGGAGTCCCTGCCGGAAGGCGTCGAAGGAAACGCGGCCCGTCGACTCCGCTGACTGGCTCGTGACATAGCCGATCCGCCACACTTTTCCCGCCGGTTGCGCCTCGGCGGCGCGCGGCGCGGCGAGCGCACCGGCCAGCGAGGTCAGCAGGAAGCGGCGGCGGTCCATGCCGGGACGGTAGGGCGGAACGAGAGCTAGGTCAATCGCGCAGGGTACGCCGACGTTGCGAGGCGCTGCGGCTGCGCGCGACGCTGCGGCGGGGCCTGTGATGGAATTGAATGAGCCGGCCGGAGCACAGCACATCGCGGTCTCTGTCAGAGAATTCCCCAACCCACCCGTAGCGGTGTCAGCTTTCTTGTCGCAAGCGCGCTTTCTCATTGCGGAGGTTCGCGCGCTGCCCCAGACTCCCGCGCCACGGGAGGTGCTCCGATGACCCGGCTGCTCGCCCTCGCCTTGGTCGGCTCTGTGTGCCTGCTTGCGACGTCGTCGGCCCATGCGCGAACGGACGCGGGCGACCTGCTCTGGCAGGATCAGTTTGATCTCGCTGGCGGTCAGGACCTGGGCCTGGCTGTCGCGGCGGGCGATGACCGTGTCGTCGTCGTCGGAAGCGTACGCACCGCTGCCGGCGACACGGATGCGGCGATCCGGACCTACCACGCCAAGACGGGCGCGCTGCTCTGGCGGGACCAGGTGGGGGCTGTCGGCGTGGATGACCAGGCCGTCGCGGTGGCGATGAATGGTCGGCGCGTCGTGGTCGCCGTGCAGATCGGAGGCAGCGGCGGACTCGGGCAGCTCGCGGTCCGTTCCTACGATCCCAAGAAGGGGACTGTGGACTGGGACGTGCGGTCGCCGGCTGCTGACGTGACCGGGCTGGCGATGGATGATGGCCGCGTGGTTGTAACTGGGGCTGTTCTGTCAACCGGAGGCAGCCAGCTCCCCTTCATCCGCGTCTATTCGGCGAAGCGCGGCACGCTGCTCTGGGCCGACGCGTCGTTGCCGGCGGGCAACGTCCTTATCGGCAGGGTGTACCGGTACGTGAATCGGGCCGTCGCGCTGCATGGCGACACCGCCTTCGTCATGGCCAATGTGACGGACCCCGATCGACTGTGGGAGTGTCTCGTGCGGGCGTACGACATCGCGCGCGGAACGCTCATATGGGAATCCCTTAGCAAGAGTTCCACGCTGAATTGCCGCCCGCTCGCCATCGGCGCCGACGACCATCATGTGTTCGTCGCCGGCCAAGTTGGTGGCTTCATCGACGACTTCTACGTCCGGGCCCATGACGCTGAGACGGGGACGCTGTTGTGGCAGGCCCGCACCGGTCTGGGCACCGGCTTCGATAACGCAGCCGTCGCCGTCGATGCGGAGCGCCGGACGGTCTTCGCGGCCGGGTGGCGGATCGACGTTAACCCACCTTTCAACGAAGTCTTCCTGATTCGAGCGCACGACGTGGACACGGGTGAGATCCGATGGGAGGACCCATTCAACCCGGGCGGGCGGTGTTTCTGCCGGGCGCGAGACCTCGTGGCCCAGGATGGGCGCGTCTTTGCGGTGGGCGATGGGATCAGCGGCAGCCACGGCCTCGTGCGCGCGTATGACGCCAAGCACGGAGACGCGCTCTGGGAGGACGAGTTCGTTGGAGGGCTGACCGGGCTAGGGGAGCGGACGGTCGTCGGAATGCAGGCGGTTGCCGTCGACGGCGGTCGAGTCTTTGTCGCGGGGTCCCTGGTCAACGCGAACGGAAACGCCGACATCATCGTGCGGGCCTACGATGCCAAGTAAGGACGTTGGCGCCGCGCCACCTCCGACGAGCGCGGCGCCAGCACGGTGATTGTCCGCCCCTCGATCCACCCGAGCTTGCGCAACTCTTGGCGAAACTGGCCGAGATCCCGGAGCAGGTCCGACGACGACTGTCCCGCTAGAATGCCTATACGGGGAACCGCCCCCGCCGGCTGCGCCTCGGCAGCGATCGGCGCGGCGAGCGCACCGGCCAGCGAGGTCAGCAGGAAGCGGCGGCGGTCCATGCCGGGACGGTAGGGCGGAACGAGAGCTAGGTCAATCGCGCAGGGTACGCCGACGTTGCGAGGCGCTGCGGCTGCGCGCGACGCTGGCCGGCAGACTACGAATCCCTTACCCTCCACCAACAAATAGCACGCGGGTTCAGGCAGGAGATCGCAGTACCGGTTGCGCCGGGTCGCGGTTCGTTACGGAATCCGCCTCGTTGATCGTCGGCCGACCGGGGTGCAGTCGACTCCGGCCGGCCGTCGTGCGTTCAGGCGTCCCGCCTCTGTGAGCAGCCAGGAGCGCCGTGGCGTCCGTCCAGCCCTTCACGGATCCCTCGATCTCGATCCGCTCGCCGTGGGCCCGGAGCGCGGCCACGAGGGCGAGGGACATCCGCACGTGCCGCCGCCCTGGCTTCCAGTCGACGTCGGTGGCGTAGAGTCCAGCGATCTCGCCCAGCGCACCGCCCGCCATGACGTCGGAGCCGCGCCTCCCCCCAGCGCGAACCGCGCGGGCTCCTTGCCTGAGCGCGATGCCGTTTCCGGGCACGACGCCCACCCCAAGCCACGGCAGACCCGCGAAGTGCGGTACAGTCCGCGTGGCATGGACGATGCGCGATGGGGTCAAGTCAGCTACATCCCCGAAGGAGGACGCCATGAAGACGACGAAGAGCAACAGAAAGGTCAAACCCTCGGCCAAGCGCGCGGTGAAAGACCTGACGACGAGGACGACGGGCTCGGCGAAGGGCGGCAGCAAGCTGATTCAAGCGAAGAACGACATGCAGAAGGGGATCATCGCCAACTTCAGGGTCTGACCCCAGAGACCGTCGGCCACCGAATGCCGGGGGTAGACCACGCGGATACGTGCAACTATGCTCGCTGCCGAGGGCTGGGGCCTACGAATCCCTTGCCCTCCACCATCTGACAGACGACAGTGGTCGGCCGGAGCGGCGTTCCGGCCGGCTGTCAGGTCGTCCGAGGGTAGAGCGCGTGGGCGAACCTGAGCGCCGAGATGTCGTCCGCTCGATCGTTCCCAGCGTTGTCCTGCTCCTCGTTGTCTGCATGCTGCCAGTGGCCACCTCGGCGACGGCCGCCACGCCACGCGCCGACCGTCCGCTGCCGATGACCTTCGAGCCGAACCAGGGTCAGGCCGAGACCGCCGTACGGTTTCTCGCCCGCGGACGCGGCTATGGCCTCTTCCTCACGCCCACCGAGACCGTCCTCGTGCTGGCCCCGGCGGTGCCCACGCGTAGTTCGCCGGCGCCTCGCCCGGAGCAAGCCGTGGTACGGATGCGGCTGGTCGGCGCGGATCCCGGCGCCACGATCGCCGGCGTCGAGCCGTTGCCCGGCCGGAGCCACTATCTTCTGGGGCCATCGGACCACTGGCGTCGCTCCGTGCCGTCCTTCGCCCGCGTGCGGTACAGCGACGTGTACCCCGGGGTGAGCCTCGTCTTCTACGGCAACGAGCGCGAGCTCGAGTACGACTTCATCGTGGCTCCCGGTGCCGATCCGGCGGCCGTCACGCTTGCCTTCGAGGGCGCCGACAGCGTGCGGATGGACGGTGACGGCGACCTGGTGTTGACCACGCGGGTGGGTGACCTCCGCCTGCGCCGCCCGGTCATCTACCAGGAGGTGGAGGGAGGGCGCCACCCCGTCGAGGGCGGCTACGTGCTCGACGGTAACCGCGTGCGCTTCCGCGTCGCCGGCTGGGATGCCTCGCGTCCGCTCGTCATCGATCCAGTGCTCGGCTACTCGACATTTCTCGGTGGCAGCTCCAACGATCAGGGCTTCGGCGTGGCGGTGGACAGTGCCGGCAACGCCTACGTCACCGGCAGCACCATCTCCTCGAACTTCCCGATCTCGGCCGCGGCGGCGCAGCCCACCCGCCAGGGCGTGACCGACGCGTTCGTGACCAAGATCGACCCGAGCGGGGCGCTCGTGTACTCCACGTTCCTCGGCGGCAACGGCGACGACGCGGGGCACGCGATCGCGGTGGACGACACCTTCAACGCCTACGTCGCCGGCACGACGAGCTCGACGACCTTTCCGGTCCAGGGCGCGTTCCAGTCCACGCTGCGCGGCGGCACCGACGCGTTCGTCACCAAGCTCGACCCCAGCGGCAGCACGCTCGTGTACTCGACCTATCTGGGCAGCAACACCGACGACGCGGCCAATGGCATCGCGCTCGACGCGTTCGGCAACGCCTACGTCACCGGCGCCACGGCCTCGTCCGGCTTCCCGAACAACGGTGCGGTGACGTGCCTGGGGACGAAGAGCACAGGCAGCGACGCGTTCGTGCTCCGGCTCGACGTCTCGGGCGCGACGGTCGACTACTGCCGGTTCATCGGCGGCAGCGGGATCGACGTCGGGCAGGGCATCGCCGCCGACGCGGCCGGCAACGTGTGGGTCGTCGGCGCCACCACCTCGAGCAACCTGCCGGTGCTGGCGGCGCTGCAGCCGACCCTGGGCGGGCGGACGGACGGCTTCGTGGGCAAGCTGGATCCGACCGGCGTGCTGGTATACCTGACCTACCTCGGCGGCCGCGGCGACGATCTGGCGCTGGCCGTGGCGGTCGACGGGCCGGGCAATGCCTACGTCACGGGCTCGACCGACTCCCCCGACTTCCCTACGCTCTCGCCGTTTCAGGCGTCGTCGGGGGGCGGCGACGACGCGTTCGTGGCCAAGCTCAACGCGGCCGGCAGCGCGCTGGTCTTCTCGACGTTCCTGGGCGGCATCGGCGACGACGCCGGCAACGGCATCGCTGTCCACCCCGGGGACTCGAGCGTCTTCGTGGTCGGCTCGACGAAGTCGGTGGACTTCCCCATGGCGTCGGCGATCCAGCCGGGGCTCGCCGGCCGGCTCGACGCGTTCGTGACCCGGCTCAACCCGGCCGGCAGTGCGCTGGTGGCCTCGACCTATCTCGGTGGCGCCGGCGACGACGTGGCCCAGGCGGTCGCGGTCGACGCCGACGGCGTGGTCTACGTCACCGGCTTCACCAACTCGACCGCGTTCCCGACGGCGGCGACGCCGATCCAGAACGCGGCCGGCCTCCTCGACGCCTTCGTGAGCCAGATCGTCGAGGCTGGCATCATCCAGTTCACGGTGGCCGGCTATCAGGTGAGCGAGACCGCCGGCACCGCCACCATCAGCGTGCAGCGCACCGGCGACACCTCGTCGGCCGCCACCGTGCACTTCGCCACCAGTGACGGCAGCGCGACCGCCGGCGCCGACTACACGGCCGTCTCCGGCACGCTGACCTTCCTGGCCGGGCAGATCACCAGGACGTTCACGGTGCCGATCTTGGCCGACGTGCTGTGCGACGGCGACGAGACGGTGAACCTGACGCTGAGCAGTCCCGGCGGCGGCAGCGTGCTCGGTCGGCGGAGCGCGGCGGTGCTGACGATCCTCGATCCGGCGTCGTGCATCAACTTCAGCGACGCCGCGTATCACGTCGGCGAGAACCACGGCCCGGCGTTGATCACGGTCGCGCGCTCGGGCGCCGCCACCGGGACGGTGACGGTCCGGTTCGCGACCGCCGACGACTCGGCCATCCAGCCGGGCGACTACATGGCGGTCAATCGCATACTGACCTTTGGCCCCGGGGTCCGCAGCGTGACGGTGCCCATCACCATCGTCAACGACGCGATCATCGAGGGACCGGAAAGCTTGAACCTGGTGCTGTCCGCGGTGACGGGGCCGGCCACCCTGGGTGTACGCGACACGGCCACGCTGCAGATCCTGGACGCCGACATCGGAGGCGTGATCCAGTTCGCGTCCGCCGTGTACACGGTGAGCGAGGGCCCGGTCAGCGCGACGATCACGGTGGTCCGCACCGGCAGCACCGCGGGCGGCGCCACCGTCGACTACTCGACCAGCGACGGCTCCGCCACGGCCCCGGGCGACTACACGACCACGACGGGGACGCTGACGTTCGGGGTCGGGCAGACGTCACTGACGTTCGCGGTGCCGATCGCCGACGATGGCCTCGCCGAGGGCGTGGAGACGGTGAATCTCACGCTGTCCAACCCTGGCCCCAACGCGACCACGAGCCTGGGACCGCGCACCACCGCGATCCTGCGCATCGTTGACAGCGAGCTGTCACTGCGGTTCAACGCGACGAGTTACACGGTCCGCGAGAGCGCAGGCGCGGCGACGATCACGGTGGAGCTGACCGGGGTGAACGCGACGACGGTGACCGTCCACTGGGCCGCGAGCGACGACACCGCGCTGGCCGGCAGCGACTACGGCACCCGGGGCTCGCTCACACCACCGTCGGGCACGCTGGTCTTCCCGCCCGGCGGCACGCCCACGACGGTACGGACGCGGACGTTCACGGTGCCCATCCTGCAGGACTCGCTCATCGAGGTCACCGAGACCGTGACCCTGACACTCACCCTCCCGGTCGGGGCGACGTTCGTGCCGGGGGGCGACGTCGCGACGCTGTCGATCACGGACGACGACGTCGGCGGCACGATCCGGTTCGCGGCGGCCACCTACACGGTCGTCGAGAATGCCGGCCCCGCCTCGATCGTGGTGAGCCGGACCGGCAGCGCCGCCGGCGGCGCCACCGTGGACTTCGCGACCAGCAACGGCACCGCCACGGCCGGCGCCGACTACACGGCCACGACGGGGACGCTGACGTTCGGGGTGGGGCAGACGTCGCTGACGTTCAGCGTGACGATCACGGACGACGGCGTCGCCGAGGGCGTGGAGACCGTCAACCTGACGCTGTCTAATCCCGGACCGAACGTGACGACGAAGCTGGGGGCGCGCACGACGGCGATCCTGCGCATCGTCGACAACGAGCTGTCGCTCGGCTTCAGCGCGGCGGCCTACTCCGTGCGCGAGAACGTCGGCGCGGCGACGATCACGGTGGAGCTGATCGGCGTGAACGTCACGCCGGTCACCGTGGCCTGGGCGACGAGCGACGGCACCGCGCTGGCCGGCAGCGACTACGGCACCCGGGGCTCGCCCGCGCCGCCGGCCGGGGTGCTGACCTTCGCCGCCGGGGGAACGTCGCCGATGGTGCGGACGCGAACGTTCACGGTTCCCATCCTCCAGGATTCGATCCTCGAAGCCACCGAGACGGTCAACCTGACGCTCAGTGGCCCGGTGGGGGCGACGATCGTCGCCGGGCGCGACACCGCGGTGCTGTCGATCCTGGACGACGACATCGGCGGCACGATCCAGTTCACGGCGGCGACCTACACGGTCGTCGAGGGCGCCGGCCCCGCCACGATCGCGGTCAGCCGGAGCGGCGGCGCCGCCGGCGGCGCCACGGTCGACTTCGCGACCAGCAACGGCACCGCCACGGCCGGCGCCGACTACACGACCACGACGGGGACGCTGACGTTCGGGGTGGGGCAGACGTCACTGACGTTCGCGGTGCCGATCGCCGACGACGCGGTGGCCGACGGCGTCGAGACGGTAAACCTGACGCTGTCGAATCCCGGCCCCAACGCGACGACGACGCTGGGGCTGCGCACGACCGCGGTGCTGCGCATCGTCGACAACGAGCTGACGGTGGCCTTCGCGACGCCGACGTACTCGGCGCGGGAGAGCGCGGGCGTCGCGACCATCGCCGTGGAGCTGACCGGGGTGAACGTGACGCCGGTCACGGTGGCCTGGGCGACGGGCAATGTCACGGCACAGGCCGGCAGCGACTACGGCACGCGCGGCTCCGCCACGGCGCCGTCGGGCGTGCTGACGTTCCCGGCCGGCGGGACACCGGCGACGGTGCGGACGCGGACCTTCGCCGTTCCGATCCTGCAGGACACCATCGTCGAGGGCACCGAGACCGTGCAGCTGACGCTGACTGGTCCCGTCGGCGCCCAGCTGGTGCCGGGACGTGACATGGCCATGCTGCTGATCCTCGACGACGACGTGGGCGGGGTCGTGCAGTTCTCGGCGGCGCTGTTCAACGCCACGGAGTGCGCGACGCTGCCGTGCAACGCGACGCTCACGGTGTCGCGCACCGGCGGCGCGGCCAGCGGCGTGACGGTGGACTTCGCGACGGCGGACGGCACCGCGACGGCGGTCAGTGACTACGTCGCGACGACCGGGACCATCACGTTCGCCGCCGGGCAGGCGAGCCAGGTCATTCACATTCCGCTGCAGATCGAGCTGGGGGCGCAGGCGACCAAGTCGTTCTCGGTCATCGTGAGCAACCCGACCAGCGGGGCCACGCTCGGCGCCCGCATCACCGCCGAGGTCCGCGTCACCGACCCGCGATAGCGGGGCGACCGCGCCCGGCTACGCGCGTTCGTCGAGCCGCACGGTTCCCAGCCGCCGCGGCGGGCCCTCCTGGGCGTCGGCGCCCTCGGCGATCTGGGGGCGAGTCCGGACGACGAGGAGCATGACCACCGCCCCCAGCGAGTCGAGGGCGACGTCGCCCACGCTGCCGTGGCGGCCGGGAGCGTGGCTCTGATGGACCTCGTCGACGACGGCGCAGCTGAGGCAGACCGCCAGCGCCGCCCACGACGCGGTCCGGAGGCCGAAGCGGCTGCCGGACCGGAAGGCGCGGACCCACAGCAGGGCCAGCACCGCGTACTCCGTGAGGTGCGAGAGCTTGCGCAGCACGGCGTGGACCGTCTGCGCGCCGGAGGGCAGCATCCAGGGCGCCAGCGTCTGCAACGCCGGCATGACGTGGTGCTGGGTCTGCTTGGGACCGAAGTAGGCCGAGCCGAGGATGAGCACAACGACGAGCCACAGGACGGCCGAGCGAAACGGTCTGCGAATCATCGCATCCTACTGGACCCTCGCGCGGAAGCGGGGCGTCGGTTCGAGGAGCGGGAGGTGCCGCGCGGCGCCGTGACCGCCGACGCGCACGGCGTCGGCCCTAGGCGGTGGCGGCCGCGCGCTTGGCGGGACGCGCCGGGCAGGTCTTGTGATACCAGGTCGAGCCCAGCTTGATGTGATTGCCGTTCTTGCGGATGCGCAGCTTGCACTTCGGGCACGTACCCATCGCGACTCCTTTTCGTCGAGGTGTTCGTTGGAGGCCGTATTATAGCAGGCGCTCGGAGGGGGCTCGTTGAGCGACTGTCTCTTCTGCCGGATCATCGCGCGCCAGAGTCCGGCCGACATCACCTACGAAGACGACGCGGTCCTGGCGTTCAAGGACATCTACCCGAAGGCCCCGGTGCACCTGCTCATCGTTCCCAAGCGCCACATCGCCTCGCTGCTGGAGGTGAGCGAGGACGATGCCGTGGCGCTCGGGCGCTGCGTGGTGGCGGCACGACGGCTGGCCGAGGCGACGGGCTACGCCGAGAAGGGCTTTCGTCTCGGCGTGAACACGGGGCCGGAGGGCGGTCAGGTCGTCGATCACGTGCACTTTCACTTCACGGCGGGGCGGCGGCCGCGAACCGACGCCTGATCCGCGACGCGAGTCTTTCTAGGCCTTCGACTCGAGCGGGAGACCGGCGTTGACCCACGAGGCCAGTCCTCCCTTGAGGACCCGTACCTTCTGGTATCCGAGGCCCTGCAGCTGGTGCGCCACCCGGGCGCTGGTCATCTCGTCCGGTCACGTACAGTAGGCGACCACCAGCCGATCGCGATCAACGTCGGGTAGCGTGCCCCCCGCGGCGAGATTCTGCGCCGTCACGCGGAGCGAGCGCGGAATGCGGACGGGGCTCTGCTCGTAGGCGGTGGTCTCACGGACGTCGAGGATCGCCGGCGGGTCCGTGCCCTCCAGCAGCCGCGCCACCTCGGACGGGCTAACGCGGAAGCGATTGCGCCGCCAGCGCAGGCCGAGGAGGCCGCCGTAGGCGGCCACGCTCATCACGACGAGCGTGCCGCCGACCGTGCCCCACGGCAGGAGCGGCTGGACCTTCGCGCCGGTGGCGTTCTCCGCCATGATGCGCTGGACGTCCGTCAGCTCCGGTAGCAAGCGATTGGCCTCGACGAAGAGAGGCACCGCGCGGGAATAGCGACCCGCGAAGTATGCGCTCAGCCCCGCGTGCCAGGCCGTGTTGAACCGGCTGGTCTCGTCGAGTGCCACCGTCGTGCCGCTCAGGAAGTCCCGGACCGCCGCGCCCGGGATCACGAAATTGAAACCCTGCACCGCGCCGCCCTCGCCCTGGGTGACGGCCGTCATCATGCCCACGACGCGTCCGGTGACGTCCACCGCGGGGCCGCCGCTGGTGCCCGCCTCGGCCGACGCATCGGTCTGGATCACCAGTTGGTTCGTGCGGTCCTGCTTGAACCCCGAGACGGCGCCGTGCGTGACTGAGGCCTGGGGCTTGGCGGACTTGTCCAGCAGCTGGTGGTTCGCCACGACGTTGGGGAAGCCGATGACCGAGAGCTTGTCGCCGATCTTCAGTCCGGTCGAGTCCCCGAGCGGCAGGATCGGCATGTCGACCGTCTCCACGCGCAGCAGTGCGAGATCGCGGCCCGACATGGCCTCTCCGGCGATCGGCGGGCTGTACTTGGCGATCGTCGCGGGCAGGGGCGTGCCGTTCTGCAGCACCACCCAGGCCGTGGGCTCGAGCGTCACCCGGTCGGCGGGGGTGCTGGCGACCGCTTCGCGCGCCAGGGCATCCTCGATCTCCGGGCGATCGCCGGGGGCCAGGCCGCGCTTGGCCAGCACCGCGGGCAGACATTCCGCTCGGAAGGCCTTCTCGACGAGGTGCGCGGTCAGCCAGCGGCGGGGCGGATCGTGGGCGACGTACACCACGTGGGCGTTGGTGAGGATCCAGCCGCGCGGGCTGATGAAGAAGCCGGAACCGCTTTCCCGGTAGGGCTTGGGAGCCACCATTTTCTCTTCATCCGGGCAGCGCAGCGTCACCTGGGCGCCAACCTGGGCGATCACGACCACCACGGCCGGCTTGGCGCGCAGCAGCATCTCCTGCAGCGTCAGGTCCTGAGCGGCCGTGACGCCGGGGCCGAGAAGAGCGACGACGAGAGCGAGCACTGTGAGGCGGGAGCGCATCGACCGGATTCTAGCGCCGAAATGCGAGAGGCTCCAGGGGCGAGCCCTGGAGCCTCTCGGTGCTACGAGATCGGGTGCGCGCTTACTTCAGCTCGGCGATCGCGGCCTCGGCCTTCGCCTTCGCCGTGGTCATGTCGCCGGCCTTGCACGCGGCCTCGGCCTCCTTGATCAGCGCCGTCGCCTTGCTCGCACCAGCGGGCTTGGAAGCGGCGACCGCCCGAGGAGCCTGGGTGTCCTGACCGCGCGGAGCCTGAGTGTCCTGGCCACGCGGAGCCTGAGTGTCCTGACCACGCGGAGCCTGGGTGTCCTGACCACGCGGAGCCTGCTTGTCCTGGCCACGCGGCGCCTGAGTGTCCTGACCGCGCGGAG
>JBGQLG010000015.1:0-55742 GCA_041499965.1 Methylomirabilia bacterium | reverse complement strand
GTGCGTCTGGTCGGGCACGAGGTCGTACCAGCGGCGTGGCGTGAACAGGTTCATGAGGAACGCCATCTGCACGGCGCCGGGCGAGTCGAGCTGGTCCTGCCAGCCCGAGGCGAACGGCCAGGTGAACTTGTTGCCGTAGACCTGGCCGGTGGCGCCGCTGAGGATGGCCCAGTGCTCCTGGGCGCGCAGCGCCGCCGGCGCGGTGCCGAACTCCGCGAGGGTCTCGAACTCGTAGCCGGTCTCGCCCATGAACACCGGCATCGTCGGGGCCGCGTGGTTGTAGCCGTCGATGATGTTCTGGTGGGTGGCGTGGTAGGTGTAGGCCGTGTTGATGTCGATGATGGGCCGCCACGCCGGGTCGTCGCTCGAGAGCACCGAGGGCAGGGCGCCGCCCGTGTTGAGCAGGACGGTGTGCAGGTGGACCGTGTCGTGGTCCTTGATGCCCAGGGCCACGGCGGTCACGAGCGGATCGTTCAGATCGAGATCGAAGTTCGGCGGGCCGTAGTCGTTGCCGTGGAACCAGAGGATGTTGGGGACGTTCTTGTAGCGCTGGCCGACCCACTGGCCAAACGTGCGCGCCCGGGTGGCCTTGTTGGCCTGCAGGACCTCGAGCCAGCTGCCGGTCTCGATGGGATCGAGGAGGACGAGGAAGCCGTACTGGACGGCGAGCTGGATGATGGCGTCGGCGCGGGCGAAATAATCGGGATTGGGCTTGGTGAGATCGTACACGGTCGTGCCGCGAGGCCCGGGGGCGTCGGGGAGCGTGGCGAGGAAGGGGACGATGCCGTCGAAGGTGGTGCCCTCGGCGCGGCAGCCGGTGTAGGTCGCGCACAGCAGGTCGATGAGCACGGTGTTGAAGCCGTGGGCGCGGCGGTTCTGGAGGAAGAGGTCGGCCTCGACGAGGGAGAGGTTGCCGATCATCGCCTGGGGCGATTCGCCGGCCATGAGGAACGGCACGCCGTTCTGATCGACGAGGTAGCGATTCGTGGGCCCGACCTTCACGGGAAACGCGGGGCCCGTGGTCGCGACCGTGAAGGCCATCGGGCCGCTCCACGTCCCGTCCCCTGACGCACTGGCCGTCTGCACCCGCCACTGGGCCGGCCCGGGTGCCAGGGCGACCCCGGGCGCCACGAAGCACACGCCGTTGCCGCTCGCACAACCGGCCTCGTTCGCCGCGTACCGCTGGCTGATCCGGCTGCCTGTGCTGTCGTCCACCGACAGCATGTACTGCACCGCGGTGGTGACGGCGCTCCAGGCGAAGGCGGCGAGCGGGGTTGCGATCTGGCCCTCGGGCATCATCAGCGTCGGCGGGGCTGGCGCGGGCGATGGCACCGGCGCCGGCGACGGAGGCGGCGGGACGAGCGTGACCATCATCGCCGTCGTGCTCCCGCCTCCGGGCGCGGGCGTCGCCACGGTCACCGTCGCCACGCCGGCCACGGTGAGATCGCTCGCGGGGATCGTGGCGCTCAGCGACGTGGGGCCGCCGTAGGTGGTGGCGCGCGGGGCGCCGTTCCAGTTGACGACCGACGACGGAACGAAACTGGCGCCCGTCACCGCGAGCGTGAAGCCGGCGGCGCCGACCGTCGCGCTGCTGGGGTCGAGCCCGCTGATGGCCGGCGGTGGATTCAGGACCGAGAGGCTCAGCGGGCCCGAGGCTCCGCCCCCCGGTCCCGGTGTGACCACGCTGATCGTCGCCGAGCCGGCCGCGGCGAGGTCGGCGGCCACGATCTCGGTGCGGAGCTGAGTGGCGCCGAGGAACGTCGTCGCCCGCGCGACGCCGTTCCACTGGATCACGGAGGACGGGAGGAAATTGCTGCCGGTCACCGTGAGCACGAGATCGGGGCCGCCGACGATGGCGCTCCCCGGATCGACGCCGCTCACGACGGGCACGGGATTGAGGACGGCCACGGACGGCCCCATCGCGATGCCACCACCGGGCTCCGGGGTCACGACGGCAATCGCCGCGCTGCCGGCCGCGGAGAGATCGCTCGCGAGAATCGTAGCGTCCAGCACGGTGGAGCCGACGAACGTCGTCATCCGATCGGCGCCATTCCACCGGACCACCGAGGCCGCGGTGAAGTTGGCGCCCGTGACCGTGAGGGTGAAGCCGGGGTCGCCGACGATGACACTCGTGGGCGTCACGCCCGTCATGCTGGGCGCCGCGTTCTGCACGGACAGGCTGGCGGTGGCCGAGGTGCCCCCCCCCGGGGTCGGCGTGAAGACCGTGATCGCCGCGGTCCCGGCGGCCGTCAGGTCGCTGGCGGGGATCGTTGCGCTGAGCGTCGTCGGCCCGCCGAACGTGGTGACCCGATCAGCGCCGTTCCAGCGCACGACGGAGGATGGGGCGAACGCCGACCCGGTCACCGTGAGCGTGAATCCGCTCCCACCGGCGGCGGCGGTGCCGGGATCGAGCGCCGTGAGGACGGGCGGCGGATTCTGCACGAGCAGGCTCATGCCGCTCGATGCGCCGGCGGACGGCGTGGCGACGGTGATGCTGACGGTCCCGGGCACGGAGACGTCCGCCGCGGCGATGGTGGCGGTGAGCTGGGTGGCTGACACGAAGGTCGTCGGCCGGGCCGTGCCGTTGACGCGGATCACCGAGGTCTGGTCGAAGGCGGTGCCGGTGGCGGTGAGGGTGAAGTCGGGGCTGCCGGCGGTCACCTGGGCGGGGCTGATGCTCGTCAGCGTCGGGACCGGCGCGACCGTCGCCTCCAGCACGAGCACCCAGTCCGCGTCGCCGTCGGCATTCGCGCGCGGCGTGACGAAGCCGAGCGGGCCGGTGCCCGCAAACGGCGAGCCCACGATCGCGCGGAAGGTGCCGCTGGTGGGGTCGTACCAGCGCGCGGTGGTGGGGCCGGCCATCGTGGCCAGGTTCACGGTGAGCGTGCGCGCGGACGGCACGTACGCCATGGCCAGCGTGCCGTCGGGCGTCTGGGCCGCGGTGACGTAGTCCGGCTGGCCGAACGTCCCCCAGTCGGCGGAGACGACCGTGTGCGTCTGATCGGGGACGAGGTCGTACCAGCGGCGCGGTGTGAACAGGTTCATGAGGAACCCGATCTGCACGGCGCCGGGTGTGTCGAGCTGGGTCTGCCAGCCCGAGGCGAACGGCCAGGTGAACTTGTTGCCGTAGACCTGGCCGGTGGCGCCGCTGAGGAGGGTCCAGTACTCCTGGGCGCGCAGCGCCTGGGGCGAGGTGCCGAACTCCGCGAAGCCCTCGAACTCGTAGCCGGTCTCGCCCATGAAGACCGGCATCGTCGGGGCCGCGTAGTTGTAGCCGTCGAGGACGTTCTTGTAGGTCGCGTGGTAGGTGTAAGCCGCGTTGAGGTCGATGATCGGCAGCCAGCGCGGGTCGTCGCTCGACAGCGCGGGGGGCAGGTTGCCGCCGGTGTTGAGCAAGACGGTGTGCAGGTGCACGGCGTCGACGTCCTTGATGCCCAGGGCGACGGCGGTTACGAGGGGATCGTTCTGCGCGAGGTCGAAGTTCGGCGGGCCGTAGTCGTTGCCGTGGAACCAGAGGATGTTGGGGACGTCCTTGTAGCGCTGGCCGACGAGCTGACCGAAGGTGCGGGCCCGGGTGGTGCCGTTGACCTGCAGGACCTCGAGCCAGCTGCCGGCCTCGATGGGATCGAGCAGGACGAGGAAGCCGTACTGGACGGCGAGCTGGATGATGGCGTCGGCTCGGGCGAAGTAGGCCGGGTTGGGTTGAGTGAGATCGTAGGCGGTCGTACCGTTCGGCACGGCGGCGCCAAGCGTGGCGAGGAAGGGGACGATGCCGTCGAAGGTGGTGCCCTCGGCGCGACAGCCGGTGTAGGTCGCGCAGAGCAGGTCGATGAGCACGGTGTTGAAACCGTGGGCGCGCCGGTTCTGCAGGAAGAGCTCGGCCTCGGCGAGGGAGAGGTTGCCGATCATCGCCTGGGGCGATTCGCCGGCCATGAGGAACGGCACGCCATCCTGATCGACGAGGTAGCGACCGGTTGGACTCACCTTGACCGGATACGCCGGGTCGGCATGCGCGGTGCCGAGTGACAGGCAGGCGCCAACGCACAAGATCAGAAGGAAGAACCAATGGCAATTCCGTGGCACGCCCCAGATTTTATTGAGGTCTGATCGAAGTCACAACTTCCAAGAGTGCGACTGTAAAGCTATCTGACACACCATGGGTGCTGGATGCCGCCACCACCTGCGTCAGGCGTTGTGGCACGGGCGCCACCGGCGGGTCGAGGGTAGCCGAGGTGGCCTTCGGAGTACGGCGGGAGGCCGGTCTAGCGAGTCGGCAACCCCGCCAGATCTCGCGTGTGGCCGAGGACGTGGGCGACCGCGACCTGGTAGAACACCGTCGCCAGCGGACCCGTCACCCCGCCCGCCGAGCGGATGGGGCGCGCGAACAGTGGCTCGTCGGCCGCCTCGACGGCGCGGATGGTGGCGGCGCGATTGCGCTCGAACTCATCGAGGAGCTCGGCCACCGACAGGTGTGCACGCTTGACCACCTGGCGCTCGTTGTAGGCGTCGTTGCCGCCGCGCATGCTCCGGGTCGGCGGCTCACCGGCCGTGGGCGTGGGAGCTGCGCCGTCGCGCGCGATGTCGATCAGCCGGGGATACGTCCACTCGATCGAGGTGATGTGGGCGAGGATCTGGCGCCCGTTCCAGCCATTCTCGTAGCGGCCTTCCTGCAGCCGCTCGGCCGGTAGCGCGCGCACGATCGCGAGCACCTCCTCGCCGTTCTGACGGAGCGCATCCAGCAGCTCGGCTTTCGACAGCACGGGGTCCGTCGTCATCGCGCGCGCTCCAGCGTGGTCGCCCGGCGGATCACCTCGGGGTAGCCGGACGCCAGCTCCATGCTGGGCCCGTGACCCTTGGCCAGGAGGAGGGCGTGGGCGTCGGCCAGCCTCCAGCACGGCACGAACACGAGCACGTGGTGCTCGAGATGGTGGTTCACCCAGTACGGCGCGACGAGCGTGCGGGCGAGCCGGCCGGCGCGCGTGGTGCGCGTGTTGCGCAGCGGATCGTCGCCGTCGGGGACCACTCCGTGCTCGGCCACGTCGCGCAGGCGCACGAGGAGCTGGTACCAGGTGACCAGCGGCAGGATCCACAGCAGGAGATAGAGCGGCCCGTGACCGGTCGCGACCAGCACGCCGAGTAGGACGGCGTTGGCGACGAGCGGGCCACGCAGCCGTCGCCACGACAGCGTCGACCCGGCGCGCCACGGCCGCCAGGCCAGCAGGAGCCGGCCCGCGGTGATCCCGGCAACGTCGCTCAATCCGGCGGCCACGAGCGCGAGCCGGCCGACCGGATAGGACGCGGCGCGAGCGAGATCGGGATCGTCGGGTTGCTGCGTGTGGCGATGGTGCAGGTGATGGTGCCGGCGATAGCGGGGCAGGTCGGCGAAGATCGGGGCGGCGCAGAGCCAGGTGCCGACCCGGCTGTTCGCCCGCTGGCCGGGGAACAGCAGCCAGTGCGAGGCCTCGTGCATGAGCACCGCGAGAGCGAGCTGTCGCGAGCCGATCACGACGACGGCCACGAGCAGCGTGAGAAGGGAGGGCCACGCGGCGTACAGCACCATCGTGGCGGCGATGACGAGCCAGGCGTGAAGGACGAGGCCGGCGCCGCGCCACGCCGAGAGCCGGCGCAGGGCGCGCAGCTCGTCCAGCGTCAGCAGGTCGCCGGCGCTCGTCGCGTTCCGCCCGTCGCTCATGCCGCGTGGCCTCCCGCATCGCACAGTCCGTCCTCGCGATAGTATTGTCAAGCCAGCCAGGCCCCGGAGGTGTCGTCGTGGCTCAACGTGAGGATGTGACGGGCGAGGTGCGGGTGCAGCGCGATGGACGGGTCGTCACGATCACGCTCGATCGACCGGCCGACGACAACCGCCTGACGCGATCGGTGCTGCTGGCGTTGCAGACCATCGTCGACGAGCTGGCCGGTGACGCCGAGGTGCAGGCGCTGGTGCTGACCGGGGCCGGTCCGGCGTTCTTCTCCATGGGTATCCTCAACCCCGTCGTGCGGGCAAGCTACACGAAGGAGCAGATCCTCGAGCTGGTGCGCCTGGCCAACCGCGTGTACGACGCGCTGGAGGCGCTGCCGCAGATCGTCATCGCCGCGCTGAACGGCGCCGCCCGCGCGGGCGCGGCCGAGCTCTCGCTGGCCTGCGACATCCGGCTGGCCGCGGCGCACGCGACCTTCGCGCTGCCCGAGGCGCTGTGGGGCGGCGCGCCCGGTGCCGGCGGGCCGGTGCGCCTGCCGATGCTCGTCGGCCGGGCGCGCGCGCTGGAGATCATCTGTACCGGGCGCGAGCTGGACGCGGCCGAGATGGAGCGCCTCGGCCTGGTGCTGGCCGTCTACCCGGCCGATCGGCTCCTGCCCGAGGCGCAGCAGCTGGCCGCGCGCATCGCCGCCAGCGGGCCGCTGGCCACCCGGGCCGCCAAGCGGATCGTCACCACGCGACTGCTCGGCGGCTTCGCCGAGGCTCGCGCGCTGTCGGACACGCTGCGCCACGCTGTCGAGTGGAGCCACGACATCGACGAGGGCGCGGCGGCGCATCGCGAGGGCCGGCCGACGCGGTTCACCGGACGCTGAGCCGGATGGCGCCGCGCAGCCGCACGCTCGGGGCGCTGCTCGACGAGATCGCGGACGCCCGGCCTCAGGCCGAGGCGGTCGTGTTCCGCGGTGAGCGGCTGACCTACGCCGCGCTGCGCGCGCAGGTCGACGCGCTGGCCGGCGCGCTGCTGGCGCTCGGTGTCGGCCGCGGCGACCGTGTCGCCGTGTTGCTGCCCAACCGACCGGAGTGGCTCATCACCGCGTTCGCCGCCGGCAAGCTCGGCGCCGTGACCGTGGCCATCAGCACCTTCTCGACGCCGCGCGAGGTCGCCTGGACGCTCGAGCACGCCCAGCCGCGCGTGCTCGTCACCACCGAGTCGTTCCGCGGCCGCGGCTACCTCGGCGCCGTGCACGACCTCTGCCCGGAGCTGGCCCGCTCGACGCCCGGTGCGCTGCACAGCGAGCGGCTGCCCGAGCTGCGCGCGGTGATCACCGTCGACACCCGGCGCCACGACGGCGTGGCCCGCTGGGTCGACGTCCTCGCCAGCGGATCGGAGACCGGGACGGCGGGAGTGGCCGCGGCCACGGCGGCGGTGCGTCCGGAGGATGTCTGCTTCGTCCTCTACACCTCGGGATCGACCGCCACCCCGAAGGGCGTGATGCTCGCCCACGGCGGCGTGATCGCCAACGGCTTCGACATCGGCGAGCGCCAGCGCCTGACCGCGGCCGATCGCCTCTGGCTGGCGGTGCCGCTGTTCTGGTCGTTCGGCTCGGCCAACGCGCTGCCGGCGATCCTCACCCATGGGGGGACGCTCGTGCTGCAGGAGAGCTTCGAGCCCGGCGAGGCGCTGGAGCTACTGGACGGCGAGCGGTGCAGCGTGTACTACGGCATGGCGAACATGGCGCGCGCGCTGCTCGAGCATCCCGACCGGCCGCGGCACGCGCTGGCCGCGATGCGCACCGGGCTGACCATCGGCCTGCCTGAGGACGTCCAGATGACGATCGAGGCCGTCAACGCGCGCGAGCTGTGCAACGTCTACGGCGCCACCGAGACCTACGGCAACTGCGCGGTGACCGACGCCCACGATCCCCTCGAGGTGCGCCTGACCACCCAGGGGCGCCCGCTGCCCGGCATGCAGGTCCGCGTGGTGGACCCGGCCACCGGGAGGCCGCTGCCGGCGGGCGAGGTCGGCGAGTTTCGCGTGAAGGGTCACCTCACGCCGGGCTACTATCGCGATCCCGAGCAGACCCACGCGGCGTTCGACGCCGGCGGCTCATTCGTCACCGGCGATCTCGGGCTCGTCGGCGAGGACGGCCGGCTGCGCTTCCGCGGCCGGCTCAAGGAATTGATCAAGACGGGGGGCGCCAACGTGGCGCCGCTGGAGGTGGAGGCCATCTTGCTGACGCACCCGGCCGTGAAGCAGGCGTACGTCGTGGGCGTGACCGATCGCGAGCGCGGCGAGGTCGGCGTCGCCGCCGTCGAGCTGCACCAGGGCGCGGCCGCGACGGCGGAGGCGCTCACCGCGTTCTGCCGCGAGCGCCTGGCCAGCTACAAGGTGCCCGCGCGCATCGTGTTCCGCACGGCCGAGGAGTTTCCGCGGACGGCGACGGGGAAGGTGCAGAAGCCCCGGCTGCGCGAGGATCTCGAGCGGCTGCACGCCGGCGGGGCCCGCTGATGCGCGCGGTGGTCTGTCGCGCCTGGGGCGAGGTCGAGACGCTGAAGGTCGAGGACGTGCCCCCGCCGGTGCCGGGCCCGGGCGAGATCCTCATCGAGGTGAGGGCGACGGCGGTCAACTACGCCGACGCGCTGCTGGTGGCCGGACGCTACCAGACGAAGCCCGCGCTGCCCTTCAGCCCGGGACTCGAGACCGCGGGCGTGGTCGCCGCCTGCGGCGCGGGGGTGACGCGCTTCTCGCGCGGGGACCGGGTGATGGCCGTGCTGCCCTACGGCGGCCTCGCCGAGATGGCCGTCGCCGCCGAGGCGGAGACCTTCGCGATCCCCGAGGGCATGAGCTTCGACGAGGCCGGCGCGTTTCCCATCGCCTACATCTCGAGCCACGTGGCGATCCGCTGGCAGGGCCGGCTGGAGCCGGGCGAGACGATGCTCGTGCTGGGTGCGGCCGGCGGCGTCGGGCTGACGGCCGTGGAGATCGGCAAGGCGATGGGCGCCCGTGTGATCGCCGCCGCCAGCACGGCCGAGAAGCTGGCGGTGGCCCGCGAGCGCGGCGCCGACGAGCTGATCAACTACGCGACCGAGAAGCTGACCGAGCGGGTCATGGCGCTGACCGGCGACAAGGGCGCCGACGTGTGCTTCGACCCGGTCGGCGGCGAGCTGTTCGACGCGGCGCTCTCGTCGCTGGGCTGGGGCGGCCGCATCCTGCTGGTCGGCTTCGTCGGCGGGGTGCCGCAGATCCCGGCCAATCGCCTGCTGGTCAAGCACCGCTCGGCGCTGGGCTCCTCCCTGCGCTACTTCCGCTGGCACGCGCCCGACAAGCTGCGCCAGTCGGTCGAGGAGCTGCTGCGCTGGTACGGCGAGGGCCGGCTCCGCCCGCTCGTCTCGTACCGACTGCCGCTGGAGCGCTCGGTGGACGCGATCCGGCTGCTCACGGACCGCAAGGCGCACGGCAAGGTCGTCGTCGTCCCGGGCGCGCGGTAGCGCCGTGGAGATCCGCGTCGAGCCCCACGGTGCCCACGTCGTCGTCGTCACCATCGACAACCAGCCGCGGCGCAACGCCATGACGCGCGCAATGCTGGCCGAGCTGGCGCGCCTGTGGGACGAGCTCGAGCGCGGCCCCTGCCGGTGCATCGTGCTCACCGGCGCCGGCGAGCGCGCGTTCACGGCCGGCGCCGACATCAGCGGCGATCTTTCCGCCTCCGCCGAGACCGCGCGCGTGGTGAGCCACGCGCTGCTCAAGCAGGATGCCTACACCAAGCCGATCGTGGCCGCCGTCAACGGCGACTGCGCGGGCGGCGGCCTCGAGCTGCTGCTCGCCACCGACGTCCGGGCGGCGGCGCCGCACGCGCGCTTTGGGCTGCCGGAGGTGAAGTGGTCGATCTACCCGTTTGGCGGCGCCACCATCAAGCTCGTCCGGCAGATCGGCTACGTGCACGCGATGGAGCTGCTGCTGACGGCGACGCTGATCGACGCGGCCGAGGCCGCGCGGCTGGGGCTGATCAACCGCGTGCTGCCGGCCGCCGAGCTGATGCCGTGGGCGCTGGCCACCGCCGAGCGCATCGCCGCCAACAGCCCGTCGGCCGTGCAGGCGGTCAAGCAGCAGATCAGCGCGACGATGGCCGAGCACGCGCGCTCGCGCGAGGCCCTGGAGCAGGAGCTGGGCGATCGCGTGCGGGCCAGCGCTCATTTCCGCGAAGGTGTCGCGGCGTTCCGCGAGAAGCGGACGCCGCGCTACGAGTGAATCCCCCCGGAGGCGCCCTCCTGGAGGTCAAGACCGAGCGTCCCTGAGCCCCGCCCGCGGGCGCCCCCAGAAGAACGCCAGCAGGCCGGCGCCCACCAGCGCGATCACGCCGTCGAACACGTAGGCGAGGGGGATGCTCACCGCCGCCAGCGCGCCCATCGCCAGCGGACTGGTGGCCGTACCCACCTGCACGCCCAGCGCGAGCCAGCCGAACGCCGCCCCGCGGTGCTCGGCCGGCACGATCTCGGCGCCCAGCGAATACGCCAGCGTGATCGCGCCGCCGAAGCACAACCCCACCAGCGTGCGCAGCACGAGCAGGGCCGGCCAGCCGTGGGCCAGCGCCATGGCCGCGCACAGCGGGCCGCCGGCCAGCAGGCCGACCATCAGCAGGCGCGGGGTGGGGATGCCGCGCGCCAGCCGCGGGGCCAGGTTCGACGAGGCGGTGGCGGCGATGGCGGCGACCGAGATGATCGCGCCGGAGGTGGCGGCGACCGCCTCGAGGCCCGGCATGTGGGCGACGTGCAGCGGGATCAGCAACGCCAGGCCGCGGTCGATGAATTGCCCGATCAGCAGCAGCCCCAGCACCAGCCGGAAGTTCGGATAGCGCAGCGCTTCGCGCATCGGCAGCCGCGCTGCCCCCCCGCGCGGCGCCGGCGCCCCCGACGGCGAGACCTCCTGGAAGAGCACGATCAGCCCGACCAGCGCCACCGCGCACAGGGCCGCCGTCACGAAGAAGGCGGCCCGGATGCCGTGGTGCGAGGCGACGTACCCGCCCGCCGCCGGTCCGACGGCCACGCTCAGCAGCTGCGCGGACTGCACGATGCCGATGGCGACGGGGACCTTGTCGCGCGGCGCCGAGACGCTGGCCACCGCCATCGCCATCGGCGTGAAGCCGGCGAAGAGCCCCTGGACGAGGCGCGCCACGAAGAGCTGCTCCACCGACTGCACCAGCCCCATGATGGCGATGATCACGACGAAGCCGGCCAGCGAGCGGATCAGCATCAGCTTGCGGCCGAAGCGGTCGGCGAGCCGCCCGAAGAGCGGGCCCAGCACGCCCGAGATCGCCGGCGTGGCCGCCGCGATCAGCCCCGACCAGAGCGCGATCCGCCCGGGGTCGATGACCCCCAGCTCGCGGATGTACAGCGGCATGAACGGCGACGAGAACTGGAAGCCGACGAAGGCGACGAAGACGCTGAGCGACAGGGCCCAGACGTTGCGGCGCCACGCCTCCTGGATCAGAGCCCGCGCCAGTACCGGCGCCCGTCGAGACGCACGACGCGGCCGAACCCCGGCGCCTGGAAGTGTCCGGCCATCACCAGGATGTCCTCGCGCTCGAGCCGCTCGAGCAGGGCCTTGCGCGTCTGGCGGGTCAGGTCGGGATCCATGTCGGCGCGCGAGACCCAGTCGGGTTCCTCGAACTGCACCGGGTTGTGGGCGGCGTCGCCCAGCACGAGCGCGCGCTGGCCCTGCGAGGTGACGAGGATGCTCACGTGCCCCGGCGTGTGGCCGGGCGTCGGCAGCGCGGTCAGCTCACGCGTGATCGCGTGCTCGCCGTGCATGAACTCGATCAGGCCGAGGTCCTGCAGCGGCCACACGCACGTCGGCGCGTTGGGATAGCGCTGGGGCTGCACGTCAGGCTGGTGCGAGGTGTCCCAGTCGGTCTTGCTCATCCAGTACTTCGCCCGCGGGAAGGTCGGCACCCACCGCTCGCCCTCGCGCAGCAGGTTCCAGCCCACGTGGTCGCGGTGCAGGTGGGTCATCACGACCATGTCGACCTCGTCGGGCCGCACGCCGTTGGCCGAGAAATCGCGCAGCAGCTCACCCCACGGCACGTCCGGCGTCTCGGCCGGACGCGGTCCGAGGCCGGTGTCGACGAGGATCGTGCGCCCCGAGGAGCGGATCAGGTACGAGCCGAGGTTGAAGCGCACCTTGTGCTCGTCGGTCAGCTTCGACTCGTGCGGCTGCCATTCCTGCTCGGGAATGGTCGGGAAGAAGTTGCAGAGGTCGAACTCGAGCATGCCGTCGGACAGCGCCAGGATCTCGACGTCGCCGACGCGGATGATGTTGGACGTGGTCATGTCGCCTCCCTGGGCGCCTCGGGACGCCGCGGATTCGGATTGTAGCGCGGCCGGCGCGGGGATCGCCGCGCCGGGGCTCACACCCCCAGGGAGGCGCGCGGCCCGCGCGGGTCGGCCGGCAGGCCGGCGACGACGGCGTAGAAGACGCCGCCGACGAGCAGTCCGGTGGCGACGTCCTGGACGAGCTCGGCCGGATGCACGGCCGGTATCGTACTAGAGGGTCCGCCGGCCCGGACGGATTTCGCTCATGCGCTCCCGCCATCGAGCCGATCCTCTCGTCGATGGAGTCTGCGATGGCGGCGACGGACACCCGCGTCGAGGACGCGCTCCGCGCGCACCTGGCGGCGCTGGAGGCGCGCGTCGCCGAGCTGGCCCAGGCCGAGCAGGCCAGCCGGGCGCTCTCGCAGATCGGCCAGGAGCTGGTCGGCACGCTCGACCCCGACCAGGCGGCCCGGCGGGTCGTCGAGATCGTCGTGGAGTTCTTCCAGACGCCGAACGCCTGCCTGTACCGTCTCGACGCGACCGGCCGTACTCTGACGTGCGTGGCTCGTGCGGGGCTGTTGCCGGACAACGCCTGGGTCGGGCGGCAGTACTCGGTCGAGCAGGGCACCGGCGGCCAGGCCGTGCGCGAGCTGCGGATCGTCTACACGCCCGACTTCCTGTCGGTCGTGCGGGCCGAGCGCATGGACGAGATCCTGACCTGGTGCGAGGCCAACAACGTCGGCTCGACGCTGGCGGTGCCCCTGATGGCGCGGGGCGAGACGCTCGGGGCGCTGGTGCTCGGCGACGTCCCGGACCGCACCTACTCCGTGCGCGAGCTCGAGCTGGTGGCGGCGTTCGGGGCCCAGGCCGCGCTGGCGCTCGACAACGCGCGGCTGTTCGCGGCCAGCGAGCAGCGGCGGCGCACGGCCGAGAGCCTGGTCGATCTGGGACGCCTGGTGTCGCGCTCCCTCGACCGCGCGGAGGTGGCCGCTCAGATCGTCGACAGCGTACGTGATCTCTTCGGTGTGGTCTCCGCCATCCTGTACCAGGTCGATCCCGATTCGGGCGCGCTCCTGCGGGTGGCCCGAAGCGGGGGCGAGCCGCCCCCCGTGACCGCGCTGGCGGCCGGCACCGGCACGATCGGCCTCGCGGTCCAGCAGCGGCGTGCCGTGCAGACGTCAGATGTGCTGAAGGACCCGCGCATCACGCTCCCGGTCGAGGTGTTACCGGAGCTGGCCGCGTGGCCGCTCCGTGCGGTCCTGGCGGTGCCGCTGCTGGCCCGGGACCGCGTGATCGGCGTCCTCGCGGTGGGCCGGGCCGTCGGCGAGATCTACAGCGAGGACGAGGTGCGGCTGGCCCAGCTCTTCGCCGACCAGGCGGCGCTGGCCTTCGAGAACGCCGGCCTGTTCGAGCGGGCCGCCGAGCGCGCCCGCAAGCTCACCGCGCTGAGCGCGCTCACCCAGCACATCACCTCCAGCGCGGACACCGACGCGGTGTTCCAGGAAGTCAGTGACGCGGCGCTCAGCCTGCTCGGCGCCAAGGCGGCGATGGTGACGGTGGACGACGCCGAGGCCGGGGTCCTGCGGCTGGCCGCGGTCAGCAGCGAGGACCCGGTCGTGGCCGCCGCCCAGGGGAGCGTGGCCGAGATGTCGTACACCGACTCGCTGTCGGGGCTGGCGTTCCAGTCGCAGGAGCCCATCTACGCCTTCGACGTGCAGAACGATCCGCGCTGGCGCAACCCGGAGGTCGCCCGCGCGGCCGGCCTGCACGCCTGCGCCGCGCTGCCCATGCGCACGCGCGACGGGGTGGTCGGCTCGCTGACCATCGCCTTCGGCGTGCGCCGGGCGTTCACCGCCGAGGAGCACGAGCTGATGGAGCTGCTGGCCAACCACGCCGCGCTGGCCATCGAGCGGCGCCACAACGTCGAGCGCATGCGGGCGGCCACCGCCGCGGCCGAGGCGGCCGCGCGGGCCAAGAGCGAGTTCCTGGCGGTGATGAGCCACGAGATCCGCACGCCGATGAACGGCGTCATCGGTGCCGCCGGGCTCTTGCTCGACACCGCACTGACGGCCGAGCAGCTCGAGTACGCGCAGACCGTGCGGCGCTCCGGCGAGGCGCTGCTCGGCGTCATCGACGACGTTCTCGACTTCTCCAAGATCGAGGCGGGCCGGCTCGAGCTGGAGGCGATCGACTTCCCGCTGACGACGCTGGTCGAGGACACGCTGGATCTCCTGGCCCAGCGGGCTCGCAGCGACGACCTCGAGCTCGGCTGCGTCGTGACCCCGGACCTGCCGGCCACGGTGCGGGGCGACCCCGCGCGGCTGCGCCAGGTGCTGTTGAACCTCGTCAACAACGCGCTCAAGTTCACCCACGCGGGCGGCGTGTGGGTGCGCGTGAGCCGCCGCGAGGACGCTGGCCTCACCGTGCGCTTCGAGGTGATCGACACCGGCATCGGCATCGAGGCGGGACCGCTGGCGCGGCTCTTCCAGCCGTTCTCCCAGGCGGACTCTTCCACGACGCGGCGCTACGGCGGGACCGGCCTGGGGCTGGTGATCTGCAAGCGGCTGGTCGAGGCGATGGGCGGGGCCGTCGGGGTCGAGAGCGCGCCGGGCCGCGGCAGCCGGTTCTGGTTCACGATCGCGCTGCAACCCGCCGCCGCCGACGCGATCGCCGACGAGGCGTCCGCGGCCACGGCTCAGGCGCTGCGGGGGCAGCGCGCGCTCGTCGTCGACGAGCGGCCGCTGGCGCGCGAGGTGCTGGGGGCGCAGCTCCGGGCGTGGGGCATGACGGTCGACGAGGCGGTGGACGGGGACGCGGCGCTGGCGCGGCTGCGCGGCGCCGCGCCGTCCGAGCGGCCCGCGGTGGTCCTGCTCGCGATGCAGCTACCGGGCCGCGACGGGCTCGAGGTGGCGCTGGCGATCTCCGGCGAGCCGGCGCTGGCCGGCCTCCCGCGAATCCTGCTCGGGCCGTGGGGGTATCTTGGGCTCGACGCTGCCGCGCGCGAGGCCGGCATCGTCGCCTGTCTCACCAAGCCGGTGCGTCCCACGCGGCTGCGCGCTGCGCTGGCCCGCGCGCTCGGCGCGACATCCGCCGAGCCGGCCGAGGCGCGCCCGCCGATCGTGGCCCCGCTCGTGGCGGGCGCCGTGCGGTGCTTGCGCATCCTGGTCGCGGAGGACAACCGGGTGAACCAGGTCGTGGTGATGCGCATGCTCGAGAAGGCCGGCCACCACGCCGACCTCGCCGCCAACGGCCGCGAGGCGCTCGAGGCGCTGGGCCGCGCGGACTACGAGCTCGTCCTGATGGATTGCCAGATGCCGGAGCTGGACGGGTTCGCGGCCAGCCGGGCGATTCGCGCCAAGGAGGCCGGGACAGGAAAACGCGTGCCGATCGTCGCGTTGACCGCCAACGCGACGCAGGGCGACCGCGAGCGTTGCCTGGCCGCCGGCATGGACGACTACCTCGCCAAGCCCATCACCGCCGAGCGCCTCCGCGCCGCCCTCGCCCGCTGGAGCGCCCCGACGCCCTGAGCGTGCGATGTCGAGAAGCGCGACGTCGAGAGGCGCGATATCGAGGGGGACCCCGGCTCCGCCGGGGCCCCCCGAGCGTCGGGGGGTCTGGGGGCCATTTCGTGGCCCCCAGCTCTATCAGGACAGCTTCGGCCAGATCGCCTTCGAGACGGCGATGCTCTCGGGATGCACGGCGACCGGCCGGCCCTTCTGCCACTGCACGATGCACAGCTCGGCGCCGACGCGGCGGCCGTTCTCCTCGAACTTGACGCGGGCGTCGGGGAAGTACCTCGCCGGGCCGTCCTTGAGGTCGATCTTGTGCAGCATCTCCCCGAGCTTGCGGCGATCGGTGGACGCCGTCCGCTCCAGGGCCTCCTTGAAGATCATCACGTGCGCGTACGGGAAGATCGAGTCGTGGCCGAACCACGGCTCGCCCGTCTTGGCCATGAAGCGCTTCTCGAGGTCGCCGAGGGCCTTCCCCGGCCAGTTGGCCAGGCCGACGATCACCCCCTCGAGGTGCTCCGTGCCCGCGACCTTCGCCAGCTCGGGCACCGTCCAGTGGCCACCGCCGCCGACCAGCGGAATCGTGCTGGCGGTGATCCCGCGCTCCGCGAACTTGTCGAGCAGCAGCTTGTCGTCGCCGACGTTCGTCGACTGCATCACGATGAAGTCCGGCCGGCCGGAGCGAATCTTCTGGACGAGCGTCGTCGCGTCAGCCAGCGGTGGCGTGAAGACCTCGTCGGCCACGATCGTGAGGCCCAGGTCCTTCGCCACGCCGCCGCGGATCGCCTTCATGAAGCTGACCGAGGAGGCCGAGTTGTCGCCGACAAAGGCCACCTTCGTCGGCTTCCCGCTCCCCGACTTGGTCGCGAGGTCGACGATCCTCGGCAGCAGCGCGGTGGCCTGTGTCTCCGCGGTCGGCGACGTCTGGAAGATGTACTTGAACCCGCGTCCGGTGATCAAGTCGGAGTAGGACAGCGTGAGCCACGGCAGCTCCGCGCGCTCGGTCACCTCGGTCACCGCGAGGGTGAAGCTCGAGAGCCAGCAGCCGATGCCGCCGACCACGTCGGGCTCCTGCGCCACCAGGCGCTGAGCGGCGTTCTTGGCCTTCTCCGCGCTATCCCCGGTGTCGTAGAGGACCAGCTTCAGCGTGGCGCCACCGAGCGCCTTGATGCCACCGCTCTTGTTCACATCGTCAATCGCCAGCTCGGCGCCCATCTGCTCGAGGATGCCCTGACGGGCCCACGCCCCGGAGAGTGGCACGACCAGCGCGATCTTCACTTCTTTCGGGTTCTGCGCGCGCGCGCGTCGAGGTGCCAGCGCCGTGGCAGCGCCGGCGAGGCCCAGCTTGATCGCGGTCCGGCGTCCCATCGTCGAGTCCATGGTCATTCCTCTCATCTCCCGTGTGGTCATGACTCCGTGGTGATCGCTCTACGCTTCCGTCAGGCCGAGGTACGAGCGGCGGACCCGATCGTCGTTCAGCAAGGTCTCATACGACCCCTGGAGGACGATGTGGCCCGTCTCCAGCACGTAACCATGATCCGAGCGCTCCAGCGCCTCGGCCACGCGCTGCTCGACCAGGAGGATGGTGAGCCCGTCCTCCCGGTGGATCTGCGAGATTCGTTCGAAGATCATGTCGGCCACGCCCGGGGCCAGCCCCATCGACGGCTCATCCAGCATCAAGAGGCGGGGGGCTCCGGCCAGGCCGCGGCCGATCGCGAGCATCTGCTGCTCGCCGCCCGACAGGGTGCCGGCCATCTGGCCGGCCCGTTCGGCCAGGATCGGGAACAGCGTGTGGATGCGGTCGAGCGTCCGCGTCCATTGCGCGCGCCCGGTCTTCGGGTACGCTCCCATCTCCAGATTTTCCCGGACGGTCAGCGTCTTGAACACCTGCCGCCCTTCCGGGACATGGGCGATGCCCAGATGCGCGCGGTCCGAGGGCCGACGGGCCAAGAGGTTCTCATCGCCAAAGGTGATCGTACCGGAAACGGGGGGAACCACGCCGCTGATCGTCTTGAACAGCGTCGATTTCCCGGCCCCGTTCGGGCCGACGAGGGTGACGAATCGCCCCTCGGCGACGGACAGGGTCACGTTGGTCAGGGCCCGCAGGCCGCCATAGGCGACCGAGAGGTCTCTTACTTCGAGCACGCGGGGTGTCCGACCCTACGCATGCTGGCGGGCCAGCCATTTCTTTCCGAGGTACGCCTCGATCACCGCGGTGTCCTCGACGACGGCGCGCGGCAGACCCGTGGCGAGCACCCGGCCGTGGTCCAGTACCACGAACCGGTCGGCCAGACGTATCATCGCGTGCATGGTGTGCTCGATGATGCAGATCGTCATACCCTGCTCACGCACCCGGGCCAGCACCTTCAGCACGCTGTCGCATTCCTCTCGGCCCAGGCCGGCCAGGGTCTCGTCGAGGAGCAGCAACCGGGGACGACCGGCCAGGGCCCGGGCCAGCTCCATCAGGCGAAGCTGCTTGTTGGTGAGCTGGCCGGCGGCCACGCCCGACTCGGCTTGGAGCCCCACCTGATGCAGGGCCCGCACGGCCGAGGCGATCGCGTCGCGATCCGACAGGCCGGCCCCATAGGCGCCCACGATCACGTTGTCGAGCACGGGCAGACGAGGGAAGCTGCGCACCACCTGGAACGTGCGGCCGACGCCCATGCGGCAGACCTCGAAGGTCTTGCGGCCCAGGATGGGCCGGTCCGCGAGCTGGGCCGAGCCTGCGTCCGCCGACAGCACGCCGTTCAACACGTTGAACAGCGTCGTCTTGCCCGCGCCATTCGGACCGATGATGCCGAGGATTTCACCCTCGGCGATCGAGAAGCTGACTTCACTGACGGCCTTCAGGCCGCCGAAGGCGCGCGACAGATTCTCGACCTTCAGCAGAGGCGCGCCCGCGGGAGCGGCGGCCAGGCGGGCCGGGGGCGGCGACATGGGCATCAGATCGGGAACGGGAGCCGGAGCGGCAGCCTTCTGACGGAACCAGCGGTCACGGACGGTCCAGAACAGTCCGTCAGGCGACAGCAGCATGATGGCGATGATGGCGATGCCATAGACGACGCCCTGGATGCCCGGCAAATACGTGCCCAGCTCGGCTTGCAGCGTTTCGGCGAGCGGGACCAGGATGGCGGCGCCGATCAACGGCCCCCAGACCGAGGCCACGCCACCGAACAGCGTGACCACCACCGCCTGGGCCGAGACGAGCATGCCGAACACGGAATCCGGCGTCACGACCACCAGCACCCGGGCGTAGAACCCGCCGGCGACGGCCGCCATCATGCCCGACACCACCAGCGCGCGCATCTTCCACAGGCGGGTGTTGATGCCCGCGGCCTCGGCCGCGAGCTCGTTCTGCCGGATGGCCAGCAAGGCCAGGCCGAAGCGCGAGTGCTCGATGACGAGGGAGACCACCACGCCGCCCACCAGCAGGCCCACCGCGATCAGCGTGTAGACGCGCGGCTCGCTGAACTCCATGAAGGCCACCGGGTTTGCCCGATGCATGGGGATCGAGACTTCTTGAAAGCCCAGATACTGCAGGACGTACAGGATGGCGAGCGGGTAGGCCAGCATCGACAGCGCGAAGTAGTGTCCGCGCAAACGGAACGTGGGGGTGCCGATCGCGATGGCGGCGAGCCCGCCGAGGATCATGCCGAGCAGAATGCCGAGCCAGGGCGAGAGGCCCCAGGCGACGACGGCGAGCGTGACGGTGTACGCG
The DNA here is from genome assembly GCA_041499965.1 of Methylomirabilia bacterium. Taxonomy (GTDB): domain Bacteria; phylum Methylomirabilota; class Methylomirabilia; order Rokubacteriales; family CSP1-6; genus AR5. Next base: position 36,508 of record JBGQLG010000015.1, on the reverse strand, counting down.
CCGATGCCGAAGAACGAGGCGTGGCCGAAGGACAGTTGGCCACCGTACCCGGAGAGGATGTTCCACGAGACGCCGAACAGCGCCCACACCGGGACCAGGGTGAGGATCAGCTGGTAGTAGCTGTTGCGCACGAAGAGCGTGACCACCAGGTAGGCGACGGACACCACGGCGAGCGCGGCGAAGCTCCGCCTCAGCCGCGGGCCGGCGCCCTGCCTCATGCCCGCTCCGCCGAACGCCCGAACAGACCTTGCGGCCGCAGCAGCACGATCATCAGGAAGACGACGAAGATCGCCGCGTTCTGCAGCTGCGGGGGCAGGATCAGGGCCGAGAACTGCTGGACGAAGCCCACGGTCAGCCCGCCCCAGAACGCCCCGAGGATGCTCCCCATGCCGCCCAGCACGACGCCCGAGTACATGATGATGACGTAGTCCGCGCCGACGAAGGGACCGAAGGAGATATAGGTGGCCATCAGCCCGCCGGCGACGGCCGTGATGCCGCTGCCCAGGCCGAAGGCGATGCGGTAGGCCTTGTCGACGTCGATCCCCATGTAGGTGGCGGCCGTCGGGTTGTCGGCCGCGGCCCGCAGGGCCTTGCCCAGGCGCGTGTATTCGAGCGTCACGTACAGCACGATCGCGACCAGGATGGCGACGAAGAAGGCGATCAGCTTGGCCTTGTTGAGGAAGACCGTCGCGGCGCCGTAGACCGGACCGATCAGGTAGGCCTCGGCGGACAGGGGCGTGCGGACCGCAACGGGCGTGGAGCCGAACAGGATCTGCCCGCCATTCTGGAGAATCAGCGAGATGCCCAGGGTGACGATGAGCTGGCCGTAGTGGCCCTCGTCGAGGGTGCCGGCCGTCCGCAGGCCCGACACGCGGGAGATCAGGAATTTGTGCAGGAGCGCACCGCCGGCGAAGACCACGGGGGCGGCGCAGATCGCGCCGACGAATGGCCCCCAATACAGCCCAAGGAAGGACAGCGCTTTGCCCCCGGTGACCAGATAGAAGCTGGCGAACATGCCCAGCATGAGGAGCTCGCCCTGGGCGAAGTTGACGATGCGCATGATGCCGAAGATGAGCCCGAGGCCGATGCACATCAGGCCGTAGATGCACCCGATCGTGATGCCCGCGGTGACCGCGTTCAGCACGTTCTCGATCAGGATTTCCAGGTCCATGAAGCGTGCGCGAGCCTCCCGTTCGCCGGCCCGGGAGCGATGGCGCCTGTGGCGGGGAACGCCGCGACTTTAGCACGTCCCCGCGCCGGGTTGAAGATGGAGCCAAGACCGGTAGCACTCGCTCGCCGACTGATCTACGCTCTCGGTGGCGAAAGGAGACCGCACATGGCCTCGAAGAAGGGCACCGGATTGTTGATGGTCTGGGCGGACGTGCCGGCCGAGGTGGAGCCGGAGTTCAACCGCTGGTACAACGAGGAGCACCTGGCCGAGCGGCTGGCGATCCCGGGCTTCCTGAGCGGCGCGCGTTACGAGGCGGTCAAGGGCGGGCCCAAGCACCTGGCCGTCTACGAGCTGGAGAACGCGGCGGTGATGGAGAGCGCGGCGTACAAGAAGGTCTCGGCCAATCCCACGCCGTGGACGCGGCGCTCCGGCCCCCAGGCCATCGCCACCACGTTCATCCGCAACGTCTACACGATGATCCACCCGCGCGAGGTGTCGCCGGTCGTGGCGGCCAGCGGCATGGCGCCGGCGCTGCAGATCGGCCGCATGGGCGTGCCGCCGGAGGTCGATGCCGAGTTCAACGAGTGGTACAACACGGTCTACGTCCCCAACTACGAGAAGGTGCCGGGCGTCATCCGCGGCCGGCGGTACCGCGCGATCGAGGGCGTGCCGACCTACCTGACGTTCTACGAGTTCGAGCATCCCACGGTCTCGGAGAGCGCCGCCTGGATGGCCCAGCGCGACGCCGTCCCCGTGTCGACGCGGATGCGCGGGCACATGAAGCACGCGGCGGGCTCGCCCGGCGTGTACGTCAAGACCCGGCAGGGCTGAGACGATGCGCGCCGCCGTCATGCGGAATCGCAAGCTCGTGGTGGCCGACGTGCCGGTGCCGCAGCCGGGCCCCGGCGAGGTGCTGGTGCGCACGCTGGCCTGTGGCATCTGCGGCTCCGACCTGCACGCGCTCAAGTTCGCCGACCACTTCGTGGAGACGGCACGGCGGAGCGGCAACGCGTTCGTGATGGACCTCGGCCGCGACATCGTCATGGGCCACGAGTTCTGCGCGGAGATCGTCGAGTACGGGTCCCAGACCCGGCGCACGCTGCCGGCCGGCACCCGCGTGTGCTCGCGGCCCACGCTGCTGCGGGCCACCGGCCCGCAGAGCATCGGGTATTCCAACGACAACCCCGGCGGCTACGGCGAGTACATGCGCCTGAGCGAGGCGCTGCTGCTGCCGGTGCCCAACGGACTCACGACCGAGCACGCCGCGCTCACCGAGCCGATGGCGGTGGGCGTGCACGCGGTGGCCAAGGCCCGGCTGGAGCCGGACGACGCGCCGCTCGTCATCGGCTGCGGGCCGGTGGGGCTGGCGGTGATCGCCGCGCTGCGGCTGGCCGGCGTGCGGCCCATCGTGGCCTCCGACTTCTCCAAGCGCCGGCGCGAGCTGGCGGCGGCGCTGGGGGCGGACGTCGTCGTCGATCCCGCCGCGAGCACGCCGTGGCAGAGCTGGCGCGAGGCCGCCGTCTATCGCGACGCGAGCCGGGCGCCCGCGCTGCCGCCGTGGCTGCCGGGCCCGGCGGTGCGTCCCGCCGTCGTCTTCGAGTGCGTCGGCGTGCCCGGCGTGCTCGACCAGGTGATGGTCGCCGCCCCGCGCGGCACGCGCATCGTGGTGGTCGGCGTCTGCATGGAACCGGACACGATCCATCCGCTGCTGGGGATCAGCAAGGAGCTGAATCTGCAGTTCGTGCTGGGCTACACGCCGGACGAGTTCGCGGCCACGCTGGGCCACATCGCCCAGGGCGCGATCCCGGCGGCGCCGCTGATCACGGGCACCGTCGGGATCGACGGCGTCGCCGGCGCGTTCGCGGACCTCGGTTCGCCGGAGCGGCACGCGAAGATCCTCGTCAAGCCTTGACGGCGTCGGTAACGATGGCCGCGACGTCGGCGATCGCTGCAGGAAGACGACGAGGGCGGCCAGGACCAGCCGGTCCCGGGCCGGAGGGTCGAGTTTCCCTCCGGCCCGGAGCGGTCATCGCGTCGGGGTCAGAGCGCGCGATAGACCTCCGTCTCGAACTTCGCGAACAGATCGATCGCCGTCGTGTCGTAGAACGGCAGAAGCTGCGACAGGAACACCCCCGACACGCGCTTGGTGCGGTCGATCCAGAAGTAGGTGTTCGCAAGTCCTGCCCAGGCCAGGCTGCCGGCCGAGCGGCCGGTGGGCAGGGCCTGCGTGTTGATCAGGAAGCTCAACCCCCACTTCTTCGATAGGCCGGGGAACAGCTCGACGTCGTTGGACAGCGGCGGGATGGCGCTGGTCATCTTGCCGATCTGCAGATCGCCGATGTGGTTCTGGGCCATCAGCTCGACGGTCTCGGGGCGCAGCACCTGGGCGCCCTTGAGCGTGCCGCCCTGCAGGATCATCTGCGTGAAGGTCAGGTAGTCTCGCGCGGTGCCGTAGAGGCCGCCGCCACCCATCAGGAATTCCGGCGCCTCGGGCAGGCCGAACTCGATCGCGGCCAGCACGCCCTTGTCGTCGCGCTGGTGCACGCGCGACAGCCGGCTGCGCTGGGACGGTGAGAGCGCGAACGAGGTGTCCGTGATACCGAGCGGGCCGAAGATGTTCTGCTGGAAGTAGGCGTCGAGCTTCTGCCCGGACGCGGCCTCGACCATCTTGCCGGCCCAGTCCATGTTGATGCCGTACTCCCACGCCTCACCCGGGTCGAAGAGCAGCGGCGTCGTGAGCGCGGCGTTGGTGCAGGTGGTGATGCCCGGCGTGTTGGTCACCTGCTGATACTTCGCGATCTCCGCCCGCCAGATCTCGTAGCCGAAGCCGGCGGTGTGGGTGAGCAGGTGCCTGAGCGTGATTGGCCGCTTCGGCGCCCGCAGCTTGGGCTGGCCGCCGCCGTCGAAGCCCCCGAGCACACGGGCCTTGGCCAGCTCAGGCACCACGTCGTGGGCGGGCCGGTCGAGGCTCAGCTTGCCGCGCTCGATGAGCTGCATGGCCGCCGTGGCCGTGACGGCCTTGGTCATCGAGGCGATCCACACGACCGTGTCGAGCGTCATCGGTGCATTGGCCCCGATCTCACGGGTGCCGAAGGCGCCCTCGTAGACCGGGCCCTTGTCGGTGGCGGCGACCGCCACGATGCCGGGCATCTTCTTCGACTCGACGGCCTGGCTGAACATGGTGTCGATGGACTTGATGCTGGGCATGGCGCATCTCCTTCCGGGTGACGACGGAACGGCCTGGGACACTCGACGCTGCAGCGGCGCCAGCTTAGCGCACCCGGCCGGCCGCCTCAACCGCGCGGCTCAGCGTAAGGGCGCCGCGACTCAGGCTTCCTCGATCCGGCGCGTCACCGGGCGCGAGCCGAGGTCGCCGCCCATCCAACCGGGCACCACGGCCGAGAAGCGGCCGGCGGTGCCCCCGGCCACGACGACCACGATCTCCTCGGGCGAGGGGAACTTGGGGATGCGCTCGTCGGGGGCGCGGCCGTCGAGGAGATTCTTGAGCCGGCCGGTCTCGGCGCCGTCGGGACCGGGAGCGAGATCGCGAACCGGACGACGGATCGTCTCGAACAGGTATTGCCGCACCGCCTGCTTCGACCACTGCTCGTCGCCGAGCGTGCGGGCGTGCTCGGGCCCGATCACGAACAGCGTGTGACCGTAGAGCGGAAAGCTCTTGTGATTCCAGACGCCGGCCGCCGACCAGCCCAGCGAGGCGACGAGCTGGGGCGCCGCGCGGCTGAGGTGGTCGTTGACCATGAACGGGCTCTCGCCCGAGAAGAGCGTGACCGTGCTGTCCGTGGCCGCGAAGCCCCGCTCGACGTGCAGCGGCTCCCACGGCGAGGCTTCTTCGTACTCGCCGATGCAGTAGGTGTAGCGGCCGGGATGGCCCATGGTCGACATCGAGATCTGCCCAGCCCGCGTGCCGCCGAGGTTGATCATGACGAGCCGCAGCGCGCGTCCGATCGTCGCGTTCGCCCGGTAGCCCGGGCCGAAGACGCCGGCCGCGCAGTTGACCTCCAGCCGGCGCCGCACCGGCCCGTTGAGGATGATCAGCGGCGAGGCGGCGTTGGTGGTGCCCGACTGGCCGTGCAGGTTGAAGGCGGGATCGCAGGCGGCCTCGACGGCCGCCAGCACCACCGGGAAGTAGTCGGGCCGGCAGCCGGCCATGACCGCGTTGACCGCGAGCTTCTCGACGGTGGCGCGGCCGAAGTTCGGCGGCACCTCGGCGACGAGCTCGCCGGCCGCGCGTCCCGTCGCCGCCAGCATGGCGTCGACGCGGGCGCGCGAGGGCGGCACCCCCCGCAGGCCCTCGGTGACGCCGCGCTCGAACCACGCCTCGATGTCGTCGTCGGCCACGGCGTCAGCGGCGCGCGGCCTGGATCGCCTGCCAGACGCGCGCGGGGGTGGCCGGCATCTCGACGTGTTCGACGCCCAGCTCGGCCAGCGCGTCCACGATCGCGTTGACGACCGCGCCGAGCGCCGGCGTGGTGCCGCCCTCGCCACCGCCACGCAGGCCGAGCGGATTGGAGGTGGACGGCACCTCGCTCAGCTCCGTGGTGAACGAGGGCAGGGCATCGGCGCGCGGCAGCGCATAGTCCATGAACGTGGCCGACGTCATCTGCCCGGCCTCGTCGTGGTGGCACAGCTCCCACAGCGCCTGGCCCACGCCGGCCGCGATGCCGCCGTGCGTCTGGCCGTGCAGGATCAGCGGATTGACCGCGCGGCCGACGTCGTCGACCGAGGTGTGGCGCACCAGCTCGACCGCGCCGGTCTCCGGATCGACCTCGACCTCGCAGACCGCGCAGCCGTAGGGATACGACGGCACCGGCATCGTCTCGTCGCTGACGCCGGCCAGCGGGCCGCGCAGGTCGTCGGGCGCGTCCGCGCGCAGCGCCGCGGCGGCGACCTCGAACAGGTCGACCGACCGGTCGGTGCCCTTCACGGTGAAGCGCCGGTCGGCGAACGCGATATCCGCCGCCGCCGCCTCCAGCAGCCATGCCGCCAGCCGCGCGCCCCTGTCCACGATCGCGTCCGAGGCCTTGGCCATCACCACGGCGCCCAGCCGCATGGAGCGGCCGGAGTGCGAGCCGCCGCCGAACGGCATGAGGTCGGTGTCCCCCGTGATCAGCCGGATCTGATCGAGCCCGACGCCGAACCACTCGGCGATGAGCTGGGGGAAGCTCGTCTCGTGGCCCTGGCCGGAGGACAGGGTGCCGAGCACGACGTCGATGCGCCCCTCGGGCCGCACCGTGATCTCCGCGCGCTCGCGTGGCATGCCGGTATTCAGCTCGATGTAGTTGGCGATGCCGATGCCGCGGTAGCGCCCGCGCCGCCGGGCCTCGGCGCGCCGCGCCTCGAAGCCGGCCCAGTCGGCCAGCGCGACCGCGCGATCCTGCGTGGCGGCGTAGTCGCCGCTGTCGTAGAGGAGGCCGACCGGGTTGCGGTGGGGCATCGCCGTCGCCGGCACGAGGTTCCGCCGGCGCAGCGCGACGCGATCGAAGCCGTGGCGGCGCGCGGCCAGGTCGATCAGCCGCTCGATGACGTACATGACTTCCGGCCGGCCGGCCGCGCGGTACGGCGTGGTCGGCACCGTGTGCGTCAGCACCGCGCGCCCGCGGATGAACGCCGCCGGGATGTCGTACACGCTCGACAGCACCGCCACGCCCTTGGCGAGCGGGATGAACGATACGGAGTGGGCGCCGACGTTGCTGGTGTTGACCGCGCGCAGGCCGAGGAAGCGACCCGCGGCGTCGAGCGCCAGCTCGGCGTGGGAGACGAGATCGCGGCTCTGGTAGTCGGTCAGCATCGTCTCGCGCCGATCGCCCGTCCACTTCACGGGGCGGCTGAGGCGGCGCGCCGCCCACGCGACCAGCGCCTGCTCCGGGTAGCAGCTATTGCGGGTGCCGTAGTTGCCGCCGATGTCGCGGGCGATCACGCGCACCGCCGCCGGCGGCACGCCGAGCACGCCGGCCACGTCGGCCTGGATGCGCCACGAGCCGCCCGAGCCGGTGTAGACGGTGTAACGGCCGCTCGCGGCGTCGTAGTCGCCGAGCGCGGTGCGCGGCTCCAGCGGCACGCCGGTGACCCGATTCACGCGTGTCTCCAGCCGTACGACGTGGGCGGCACGCGCGAAGGCCGCGTCGGTGGCCGTGGCGTCGCCGACCTCGGAGTCGACGCAGACATTCGAGGGGCGCTCGTCCCGGACGGGCGGCGCGCCGGCCGCCGTGGCGTCGGCGGCGGTGGCCACGACGGGCCGCGGCTCCCACTCCACCCGCACGCGCTCGGCGCCGTCGCGCGCGGCGGCGGCAGTCTCGGCGACGACCATCGCCACCGCCTCGCCGACGAAGCGCGCGCGGTCGGCGGGCAGCGGTGCGTGCGGCGCGACGAAGAAGGCCGAGCCGTCCCGGCTCTTGAGCGGGACCTCGTGCGGGTTCGTGGGGATGGGCCGGTGCGGGATCGGCGCGAGCCCGTCGGAGGCGGCATCGGCGCCGGTGAGGACCACGAGCACGCCCGGTGTCTTCAGGGCGTCGGTGGCGTCGATCGAGCGAATCGCCGCGTGGGCGTGCGGCGAGCGGACCATGCACGCGTACGCCTGACCCGGCAGCGTCACGTCGTCGGTGTAGCAGCCGCTGCCGGTGACGAGCCGCGGGTCCTCCCGGCGGACGACCGGTTTGCCGATGCCCTGCGGGGCCGCCCGCGTCCGTGACGCGAGGAACGACATCCGCCGCTACTCGGCGAACTGGGCGGCGCGCCACTTCAGCGCGGCGCCCAGCCCTTCCTTCTCTCGGATCTCGTCGAACTTCATCCCGACCTCGGTGCGCCCGGCGTAGAGCGGGGCCAGGACGTCGAGGCCGGCGCGGATGGCGTTGCGGAAGCCGGCGGCGTCGGCGCCCCGGCTGATCGCGAGCTTGGTGGCCATCAGCGCCTCGGGCGAGATGAGCGCCATCCGCCGGGCGAACTTCAGCGTGGCCGCCGCCAGCTCGGCCCGCGGCACCACGCGATTCACCATGCCCCAGGCCAGCGCCGTCGGCGCGTCGATCGGATCGCCCAGGTAGAGCAGCTCGCGGGCGCGCTTGAGGCCGACGACGAACGGCATGATCAGCGCCGGGCCCACGTTGGAGAAGCGGATCTCCGGCTCGCCGAACAGCGCGTCGTCGGCGGCGATCGTCACGTCGCACATCATGACCATCTCGCAGCCGCCGCCCAGGCAGTGGCCCTGCACGGAGGCGATCACCGGCTTGCGCATGTCCCAGGGCGTCATCTCCAGGCGCACGTCGTCGGTGAGCGACTCGTGCCAGGCCAGCGCGTTGCCCCGGCGCGCGGCCCGGGTCGGGCTCGGCGAGATGTCGTAGCCGGCCGAGAAGCTCCGCCCCTCGGCGCGCAGCACGACCACGCTGGTGGCCGGGTCGCGGTCGGCGTCGTGGAAGCGCTCGATGAGCAGCGCCTTCAGCTCGGGCGTGATGGCGTTGAGCTTGTCGGGCCGGTTGAGCGTGACGATGCCGAGCTTGCCGTCGACGGCGTAGGTCACGAGCGGAGCGGTCATGGCTGGCTAGTCCTTCCCCTTGCCGTGCGGGAGCGCGTCCCGCAGCGCGGCGAGCTGGCGGCTGCTGTTGGGATCGAGGTACAGCAGGATCGTGAGGATGGCCCAGGCGCCGCCGCTGACGAAGAGCTGGCTGCGCAGTGGCTCACCGAGGCCCCAGGCGCCGGCGCCCCAGACGGCCGCCAGCGGAAGACCCGCGATGACGACCGTCCGCACGGCCCCCAGCGCGCGCTCGCGCAGGCTCCCGGCCGGGCTCTCCGCTGGGGGGACCTCGTCGACGCCGCGCTCGAGGTGGCCCCAGGCGCCGGCGGCGGCGTGGAGCAGGTCCGTGCGCAGGCGGGCCACGAGGTGCTCGGCCGTGTCGAGCAACGGCGTGGCGACCCAGCGCTTGAGCTTGCGCAGGCCGAGCGCCAGCGCCCGGGCCGTCTGGGCGGCCCACGCATCCGGCGTGGCGCGGCTGGCGAAGCAGCGTCGACCACGACGACGTCGGGATGATCCTCCTCGAACCAGCGATCGAGCCCCCAGCGGCCGGCCTCGCTGCCGCCGAGCCACGCGAGCAGCACGAGCCACAGCGCCGAGGCGGCGATGAGGCCGGCGGCTTCGACGGCGGGCTCCAGCGTGCCGAGCCTCAGCAGGCTCCGGGCCTGGAACACCGAGTACGCCATGACCAGTCCCGGCCATGAGACGAAGGCGATCGCGTAGAACCGGATGTCGTGCACCTGGCGCAGCAGGAACTGCGTGCTCAACCAGCCACCGATGGCGACGAGGGCGCCGATCACCACCATGCTCAAGGGTCTGACCGGCGTCGGCGCGGCCGCCGCGGTGCGCCTCCGCTACCTCGGCGTGTGAGGCGCGCGCCTCAGATCGCCCCGTCTGTCTTCAGCTTCGCCAGATCCTCGGCGCCGAGCGACAGCCACTCCTTGTAGATCTCGGCGTTGTGCTGGCCGAGCAGCGGCGCCGGCGTGATCTGCGTCGGCGACTTCGAGAGCTGCACCGGGTTGCCGGGCATCGTGAACTCGCCCCAGCCGGGATGCTGGATCGTCGTCACCATGCCGCGCTCCTTGAGGTGCGGGTCGGCGAGGATCTCGGCCGGCGTGAGGCAGGCGCCGGTGGGAACCCCGGCCGTGCCCAGCGCGGCCATCACCTCGTGCTTGGTCTTGGTCAGCGTCCACGTCTCGACCAGTGTGTCGACCTCGGCCTTGTGGTCGCTGCGCCACTTGGGCTCGGACCACTCGGCGTGGCCGACGAGGTCGTCGCGGCCGATCGTCCGCAGCAGCGCGTCCCACATGTGGCGGCGCACCGGCTGCGGGTAGATGTAGGCGTAGTCGTCGGGGCCGCCGGGCTTGCAGCGATAGATGCCCGAGGGCGAGGAGTTGGGGATGTCGTTGCCGCGGCGCGAGTCGGTCTGGCCGCCGGAGTAGACCAGCCGCATCGCGACGCGGCAGAGGTTGACCACGGCGTCCTGCATCGACAGCTCGACGCGCTGGCCCTGGCCGGAGGCCTCGCGCTGCCAGAGCGCGGCCATCACGCCGAAGGCGGCGTGCACGCCGGTGCCGGAGTCGCCGATGGTCGGGCCCGGCTTGAGCGGCGGCGAGCCGGGGAAGCCGGTGAGGGTCATGGCGCCGCCGGTGGCCTGGGCGATCATGTCGAAGCTCTTGTACCCGCTGTACGGCCCGTACGTCCCGAAGCCCTTGACCGAGAGGTAGATGAGCCGCGGATTGATCTTGGCGAGCGCCTCGTAGCCGAGCCCGTTCCGCTCCAGCGCGCCCGGCGCCTGGTTCTCGGCGACGATGTCGGCCTTCTTGACCATGTCGAGGAACATGGCCTTGCCCTGCGGGTGCTTGAGGTTCAGCGTGACGCTGCGCTTGTTGGAGTTCAGCGTGAGGAAGTAGCTGCTGTCCACTCCGGGCTTCTCCGCCCGACCATAGCGGCCGGGCTCGCCCTTGCCGGGCTCCTCCACCTTGATGACGTCGGCGCCCAGCCAGGCCAGGAGCTGGGTGCAGGAGGTGCCGGCCTCGAACTGGGTCAGGTCCAGGACGCGGATGCCGTTCAGAGCTTTGCTCATGGTGGCCGCATTCTAGCGCAGGTCCAGGACGTGCGTGCAGTCGGGGACGTCGTCGCGCCGGCGGAAGCCGAGCCGCTCGTAGAGGCTCGCCGCGGCCGGGTTCCGCGTGCGCAGGTGGAGGCGATCGAACCGGCCGCGCGCGGCGGCGACCACCTCGGCCATCAGTCGCCGGCCGATTCCGCGCCGCCGGTGGGCCAGCAACACGTAGAGGTGTCGCACGCGGCCGATGGTCGGCGCGGCGGCGTAGGGGTCGAGGTTGAGCCCGCAGACGCCGACGATCTCGCCGGCGATCCGGGCGACGAAGAGCGCCTCGCCGGGCCGGTCGAAGCGATTGGCGCCGCTCGTCCATTCATCGATCAGGCGTCGCACCAGGCGCAGGCCGCCCGCTTCGCTCTCCGCGATCAGGGCGCCGAGGCAATCGGCCGGCGACTGTGCGAGCCGCTCGACGGCTGGCTCGCCAGCGCTCACGGCTCGGGGCGGGTCATGGGCGCCGCCAGACCATCGAGAAGCTGATCGGCAGCCCCCGGTAGACCTCCCACTTCGGCTTCTTCCGCAGCCACGCCTCGTCGATGAGCCCCTCGTCCATCTCGCGGAGCGACCAGCCGGCCGCATGGGCGGCCTTCACGTGATCGCTCAGGAGATGCACGTAGCTGCGGATCGTCACCGGCTCGCCGGGCGCCCGGTCGAAGTGGGTGGGCACGCCGGCCATGAGGAACTGAGGATGGTAGCCGACGATGACGAAATGGCCGCCGCGCCGTGTGACACGTCCGACCTCACGGTAGAGGGGCCCGAGCTCGGGGAGGTGCTCGTCGGCCAGGGACTGCACGCAGAGATCGTACGTCTCGGCGGCCAGTCCCGTGGCCGTCACGTCGGCGAGGCTCAGGCTCCGATAGACCGCCCGGCCCCGCGCGACCTCCAGCATCTGGGGTGTGATGTCGACGCCGTCGATGGTGGCGTCCGAGCCGTGTCGGCGCAGCCACGCGCCGATGCGTCCGGTGCCGCACGCCAGATCGAGCACGGCGCGCGGCGCCAGCCAGTCGACCGTTCGGAGGCGCTCGAGCAGCCGCAGGTCCATCTCGTCCTGGACGGTCTGCTCGTACGTCCGCACCCACTCGCCGTACCCTTGCCGGACGTCGACGATCGGATAGCGACGCTTGTCGTACGTGGAGTGATCCACGGGTGCTCCTCGGATCGGATTCGTGGTTGACGGCGCGCCGAGCTCGGCGCGTCCCGGCTACAGCTTCCCCAGCGCGCGCAGGACGACCTCCGGTGTCATCGGCACGCGCGTGATCCGCGCGCCGAGCGGACTCAGCGCGTCGTTCACCGCGTTCAGCACCGCGCCCGGCGCGCCGGCCACGCCGCCTTCGCCCGCGCCCTTGAAGCCACCCTCCGAGTACGCCGTCGGCGTCTCGACGTGGGCCACCCAGATGTCGGGCAGCTCGGCGGCCATCGGCACGAGGTAATCCATCATCGTGGTGGTCAAGAGCTGGCCCTGGTCGTCGTAGATGCAGTGCTCCCAGAGCGCGTCGCCCAGGCCGTGGGCGACGCCGCCGCGCACCTGCTCGTCGACCAGCATCGGGTTGATGATGCGCCCGCAGTCCTCCGCCACCCAGTGGCCGAGCAGCTTGATCACCCCCGTGTCGACGTCGACCTCCACGTACGAGAGCTGCACGCCGTTGGTGTAGGCCAGCGGCTGGTGGCGCGGCACATAGTGGCGCGTCACCGTCAGCTCCGACTGGAAGTCCTTGGGCAGCGTGTCGGGACGGAAGTAGGCGATGCGGCCCAGCTCGCCCAGCGGCATGCGCGGCTCGCCGGTGCGGGCGTCGACGATCTGGCCGTGGCGGATGTCGAGCGCGAGCGCGTCCACCTCCAGGACGACGGCGGCCACCTTCAGGATGTTCTCCTTGAGCGCCTTGCCGGTCTGCAGCGTGGCCTCGCCGCCGATGCCGGCGCCGCGGCTGCCCCAGGTGCCGCCGCCGTACGGCGTCACCAGGGTGTCGCCCGTCACCACCCGCACGTCCTCCATGGCCACGCCGACGGTGGTGGCCGCGACCTGGGCGAGGATCGTGTCGGTGCCCTGGCCCTGCTCGGTGATGCTCGACAGCACGGTCAGCTTGCCGCTCGGCTCGAGGCGAATGGTCGTGCCGTCCTGCGAGGAGATGCGGGCGCCGCCGGTGCCGTAGGTCTGCGCGCCCGGCACCGTGAGGTCGAGGAACACGCAGAGCCCGAGGCCGCGGTAGACGCCGCGCGTGCGCAGCCGGTCGCGCTCGGCGCAGAGCGCGCGGTAGTTGGCCAGCTCCAGCACCGCGTCGAGCGACTCCTCGTGCGACAGCTTCTCGAAGAAGAGGCCAGTCGGCGCCGTGTAGGGATACATCTCGGCCGTCAGCAGATTGCGGCGGCGCACCTCGACGGGATCGAGCTTCAGCTCGTGCGCGACGCGATCGACCATGGCCTCCATCACCAGCGCGGCGACGGGATGGCCGACCGCGCGATACTGCGACATCGGCGTCTTGTTTTGGAACACCACGCGCCCGCGGGCCTCGTAGTCGCGGAAGCGGTAGGGGCCGGGCGTGGTTCGTAGGATTTGCCCGGTCTCGACCACGCTGGAACGCGGGTACATCGAGAACGCACCGACCGGGGCGAGATCGTCCAGGCGCATGCCCACGATGGTGCCGTCACGCTTCACCGCGATCTCGGCCGTCACCCGGTGGTCGCGCGAGTGGATGTCGGTCTGGAACGACTCGATCCGGTCGGCCAGGAACTTCACCGGCCGGCCGAGCATGATCGCGAGCGCGCAGGTGGCGATCTCGTCTGGATAGGTATGGATCTTCAGGCCGAACGAGCCGCCGACGTCCTTGTTGATGACCCGTACGCGGTGCTCCGGAATCCGCAGGTGACGCGAGAGGATGTCGTGCAGCATGTACGGCGCCTGGCCGGAGTGATAGACGGTCAGCGTCTCGTCGGCCCGGTCGTAGTCGGCCAGCACGACGCGCGCCTCCAGGCTGACGACCGTGTGGCGCCCGGTGTCGAAGGTGTCGCGGTAGACGGCGTCGGCGTCGCGAAACGCGACGTCGACGTCGCCCGACTTCACGCGCGACTCGAGGACGAGGTTGTCGCCCAGCTCCGGATGGATGACGGTGGCGCCGGGCGCCAGGGCCGCCTCGGCGTCGACCACCGGCGGCAGCGGCTCCCACGTCACCCGCACGCGTGCGCAGCCGTCCTCGGCGAGCGCGCGTGACTCTGCGACGACCGCGACGACGGGCTCGCCCTGCCACACCGCCTTGTCGACGGCCAGTGGATACTGCGGCGCCGACTTCATGCTGGCGTAGCTCTTCAGGACGCCGACCCACGGCTCGCAGTGCGCAACCATCTCGCGGCCGGTGACTACGGCGAGCACGCCCGGCAGGGCCGCGGCCTCGGCGGTATCGATGGCGACGATACGCGCGTGGGCGTGCGGCGACCGCACGAAGGCGGCGTGCGCCATCCGGGGCAGCGCGACGTCGTCGGTGTAGGTGCCGCGCCCGGCCACGAGCCGCGCCGTCTGTGGCCGCACCACCGTGCGGCCGATGTAGCCGCCGTCAGCGGGCGCCGGCGTCACGGCGCCTGGGCGCCGCTCGGCCGCGTGCAGCACCGCCTGCACGATCGCGTGATAGCCGGTGCAGCGGCAGTAGTTCGCCCCGAGGGCCTCGCGCACGGTCGCCGGCTCCGGATGCGGCTCGCGCTCGAGCAGCGCGTGCGCCGTCAGCAGCATTCCCGAGGTGCAGAAGCCGCACTGCAGTGCGTTCTCCATGCGGAACGCCCGTTGCAGGGCGGCGAGGGCGCCGGCCTCGGCCATGCCCTCGATGGTCTCGACGCGGCAGCCGTCGGCCTGCACGGCCAGCATGAGGCAGCCGCGGACGAGCCCCCCGTCCACCCGCACGGTGCAGGCGCCGCACACCCCGTGCTCGCAGCCCACGTGGGAGCCCGTGAGCTGCAAGCCCTCGCGGAGGAAGTCGACCAGGTTCTGCCGCGCCTCGACCTCACGGGTGACCGGCGCGCCGTTGACGGTCAGGCTGATCTTCATGCGCGGTCCGCCACGAGCGCTGTCACCACGCGCCCTAGCAGCACGCCGGCGAGATGGCGTCGCAGGGCAGGAGAGCCGTGGACGTCGCCGGGCGGGTCCAGGTCGGCGGCGAGCGCGCGCGCCGCGCCGGCGAGCGCATTGGCGTCGGGCCGCCGGCCCTTCAGCGCAGCCTCGGCACCTCGCGCCCGGACCGGACCGGCACCGACGCCGAAGAACACCAGGCGAGAGTCGGCCAGCGCGCCGGCGTCGACGCGCCCGCAGGCGGCGAGCCCGACCAGCGCGAAGTCGCCGTGGCGTCGCGCCAGCTCCTGGAACGCGCAGCGCCAGCCGGGGCGCGCGCGAGGGATCATCACGTCGATCACCAGCTCACCGGGCTCGAGGGCCGTCGTGTAGATCCCCCGGAAGAACTCCGCGGCGGCAACGTCGCGCCGTCCGCGCCGGCCCTCGACGCGGATCGTCGCCTCCAGCGCGACCGCGCACGCCGGCAGCTCGGCGGCGGGATCGGCCAGCGCGAGGCTGCCGCCGAACGTCCCCCGTGTGCGGATGGCCGCGTGGCCCACGTGCGGCATCGCCAGCGCGAGCAGTGGCGCGTGCTCGCGCACCAGCGGCGAGCGCTCCACCGTCTCGTGCCGGGCCAGCGCGCCGATCACCAGCGCCTCCGGCGTCAGCCGGATGGCGTCGAGGCCGGGCAGCCGGTTGATGTCGATCACCGCGCGCGGCGTGGCCAGGCGCATGTTCAGCGCGGGCACCAGGCTCTGGCCGCCGGCCAGGATGCGCCCGTCGTCGCCGTAGCGGTCGAGGAGGTCGAAGGTCTCGGCGAGCGACGCGGGACGGTGATAGTCGAACGGGGCTGGTTTCATGGCGGCCTATCCTGCCATATGATGCCGCCCATGAGCATCCTGGCGGAATACGAGCGCTACGACGGTCTGGGGCTGGCCGAGCTGGTTCGACGCAAAGAGGTGACGCCGGAAGAAGTCCTGGAAGCGACGATCGCCCGCATCGAGGCGCGGAACCCCGCGCTCAACGCGGTGGTCACGCGCCTGTACGACCAGGCGCGCGCGGCGATCGCGGCGGGGCTGCCGGCCGGACCGTTCACGGGCGTGCCCTATCTGCTGAAGGACCTCGGCGCGCTGTACACCGGCGCCGTCACGTCGTACGGCGGGCGGCTGTTCGTCGACAACGTCGCCGACCACGACAGCGAGATCACCGCGCGGCTCAAGCGCGCGGGCCTCGTCATCGCCGGCAAGACCAACACGCCGGAGATGGGGCTGGCGCCGTCCACCGAGCCGCGGCTGTTCGGTGCCACACGCAATCCGTGGAAGCTCGACCACAGCGCGGGCGGCTCCAGCGGCGGCGCGGCGTCGGCGGTGGCCGCCGGCATGCTGCCGATGGCCCACGCCACCGACGGTGGCGGCTCCATCCGCATCCCGGCCTCCTGCTGCGGCCTCTTCGGCCTCAAGCCCACGCGCGCGCGCAACCCGATGGGGCCCGACGCGGGTGAGGGCTGGGGCGGCGCCTCGGCCGGCCACGCCGTGACGTGGAGCGTGCGCGACAGCGCCGCGCTCCTCGATGCCACCTCCGGCCCCGACGTCGGCGACCCGTACTGGGCCCCGCCGCCGGCCCGGCCGTTCCTGGCCGAGGTGGGCCACGATCCCCGGCCGCTGCGCATCGCGCTGACCACCACGCCGTGGTACGACGCGCCGGTCGATCCCGAGTGCGCGGCCGCCGCCCACGCCGCCGCCCGGCTGTGCGAGAGCCTCGGCCACCACGTCGAGGAGGCGCGGCCGGAGATCGACGCCGGGCCGTGGCGTCAGGCTTCGCGCGTGATCGTGGCCGCCAACGTGACGTTCAGCCTGGAGGCGCGCGCGGCCGCGCTCGGCCGGCCGCTGGTCGAGGACGACGTGGAGCCGATGACGTGGAGTCGCGTGGTGGACGGGCGGCGGATGTCGGCCGCCGACTATGCGCGCTCGATGTGGATCGTGCACCGGGTCGGGCGCGTCGTGGCGCGCTTCTTTCAGCGCTACGACGTCGTCCTGTCGCCGACCATGTGCAAGCCGCCGCATCCGCTCGGCGTCCTCGACATGTCGACCAGCGACGCCGATGCCTACCTGGCCGCGGTGTTTGCGAGCATCGGCTTCACCTCGCTGTTCAACTCGGCCGGCAACCCGGCCATGACGGTGCCGCTGGCGATGTCGCAGAGCGGGCTGCCACTGGGCGTGCAGTTCGCCGGGCGCTTCGGCGACGAGGCGACGCTGTTCCGGCTGGGCGCCCAGCTGGAGACGGCCCAGCCGTGGGCGGGTCGCCGGCCGCCGGCGGTGCGGTAGGGCTCATGGAACAAGCGCTGAGCGACGTCACCGTGCTCGACCTCGGCCAGGTCATCGCCATGCCGTTCTGCACCATGCTGCTGGCCGACCTCGGGGCGCGCGTCATCAAGGTCGAGTCGCGCGATCGGGGGCGTGAGCGCCTGTCGCTGGGGATCAAGCGCGTGCGCGACGGCCGGGAGGAGCGCGTGGCCCCCGCGCAGTACCGCGAGCGGAACAAGCAGGCCATCACGCTGGAGCTGAAGACGCCGCAGGGCGTGGCGCTCTTCAAGGAGCTGGTGAAACGCGCCGACGTGGTCGCGGAGAACTTCAGCGTGGGCACGATGGATCGGCTGGGGCTCGGCTACGAGGACCTCAAGCGGGTGAACCCGCGCATCGTCTACGCGTCGGTGACCGCCTTCGGCCAGCACGGGCCGTACGCCATGCAGCGTGGCTACGACATCCTGGCCCAGGCCATCAGCGGCTATCTCTCGATCACCGGGTTCCCGGAGAATCCGCCGACCAAGTCCGGCCAGTCGATCTCCGACTACTACGCCGGCATGCTGTGCGCGTTCAGCATCGTCTCGGCGCTGCACTATCGCCACCGGACCGGCGTGGGACAGCGCATCGACATGGCCCTGCTCGACAGCCTCGTCGTGGCGCTCGACAACCTGGGCGAGCGCTACACCGTGGGCGGCGAGATCCTCACGCGCTCGGGCAACATCGCCGTCACCGGCTCCAGCACCGGCGTGTACACGACCAGCGATGGCCACGTGGCGGTCTCGGCCGGCGCCAGCGACGCCGTGTGGCGCCGCTTCTGCGAGATCATCGGCCGCGACGACCTCACGCGCGATCCCGCCTTCGCCACCGCGGCGGCCCGGCGCGACCGCCGCGACGAGATCGGGTCCATCATCCAGGCGTGGACGGCCAAGCGGCCGAAGGCCGAGGTGGTGCGCATCCTCGCCGATGCCGGAGTGCCGGCCGCGCCGGTCAACAACATCGCCGAGATGGTCGCCGACCCGCAAGTGCAGGCGCGCGAGATGTTCGTGGAGCGCGACCATCCGGTATACGGGCGCCTGAAGCTGACGGGCTCGCCGCTGAAGATGTCGGAGACGCCGGGCCGCGTGCGCACGCTGGCGCCCATGCCGGGCGAGAACAACGAGGAGATCTTCTGCGGGCTGCTGGGCCACAGCCAGGACGAGCTGGCGCGCTGGCGCGCCGAGGGCGTGGTCTAGGCGCGCGTCAGCTCGCGCAGCTCCTTGAGGTAGCCGGCGTCGTGGCGGCGGACGACGAGCACGATGTCGTCAAAGCCCAGCTCCCGCAGGCGCTGCATGCGGGCGCGGGCGACGTCGGGCGGGCACTTCAGATCAGCCGGGTTGTCGGCGCCGTCCGGACTCGCCGTCTTCTGCTCGAGATCGACCACCACGTTGGTGACGATGGCGCGCTTGCCGCCGAGCTCGCGGAAGCGCGCGATGCCCTGGCGCAGCAGCGCCCACGTGCTGCGCGCGCCCGAGCCGATCCACCCATCGAACTCCTGCGCGGCGCGCACGATCCACTTCGAGCCCGCCCACGAGCCGACGAAGAGGCGTGGCCCGCCCGCCGCCGCCGTCCACACCGGCGCCAGCGACACGCCCTCCACGCGCTCACCCGCCCACAGCCGCCGCATGGTCTTCAGCGATTCGTCGAGGCGACGGAAGCGCGAGGGGAAGTCGATGCCGAGCGCCGCGAAGTCGCTGGCCGTCGAGCCGGAGCCCACGCCGAAGAGCAGGCGGCCGCCGGAGACGAGGTGCGTGGTGAGGACGCGCTGGGCCAACTCGACCGGATGGCGCAGGGGAACCTGGAAGATGCCGGTGCCCAGCTCAATCTTGCTCGTGACGGTGGCCGCGACGGCCAGCGCGGTGAGAGGATCGGGCAGGAGCCAGCCGCGCCCGATCGCGTCGAACGTCCAGGCACTCGCGAAGCCGGCGGCCTCGATCTGGCGGGCGGCGTCGGCGAGGCCGGAGGGGGCGAGGCCCGCACCGCTCGCGCCCCCGCCCGGCAGCGAGAGGCCGACGCGGCTCACATGTTTCCGGTGGTACCGACCCAGCCCGTCTCGGAGACGTCGATCATCACGCCGTCGGGGCCGTTGTACTTCACCTCGACGTTGCCGCCGTGGCGCGGCCCGTGGCCCACACCCAGCGCACGGTTGACGTCGTCGCGCGGCGTGGAGCCGGCCGTCGCCAGCTTCTCGGTGATCTCCTCGAGGCTGTCGACCTCGAAGCCGATGTGATGGATGCCGTTCCAGTTCTTGCCGCGCTCGACCCCGGCCACCGCGTCCTGCTTGAAGTTGAGGATGGCCAAGTTGAGGTCACCGTCGGTGAGGTAGTACCCCCGGGCGCCGGGGCTGTCGACCTTGCCGACTTCCTTCATGCCGAACACGTCGATGTAAAACTTCGCGGTCTTGTCCACGTCCTGGGTCGAGATGGCGATGTGCTTGATCTTCGGCATGATCTGTCTCCCCGTGCGGGCGGCTCGGCCATCGTGGCCCGCGACGACCAAGCTACGCCAAAGCCGCGGAAAAGGCCAGTCCCCCGCGCCCCGGCCTTGCCATCCCGGCCGGGACCGGGTAGTTAAGGACCGGCGCCAGAGTCGCCGCCGGAGGGATCGCATGAATCGTGGGGTTCGGAGCCTCGTGCTGGCCGTCGTACTGGGCAGTGCCTGTCTCGCCGCGCTGCCCGGGGAGGGCGCGGCCCAGGCGAAGCCCGAAGGGGAGATGCGCTGGGCGCTGTACGTGACGCTGTCGCCAGTGTGGTTCGACCCGGCCGAGGTGTCGGGACAGCTCACGCCGTTCTGGGTCCTCTACGCGATCCACGACGCGCTGGTGAAGCCCATGCCCGGCAACCTCATGAGCCCGAGCCTGGCCGAGTCGTGGACGGTGAGCGCGGATCAGCGTACCTACGAGTTCAAGCTGCGCGAGGGGCTGAAGTTCCACAACGGCGATCCGTTCACCGCCGAGGACGTGAAGTTCAGCTTCCACCGCGCCAAGGGCTCCAAGACGCTGCACGAGCGCGTGCGCGAAGTGACGGTGGTGAGCCCCTCGCGCGTGCGCTTCACGCTGAGCGAGCCGTGGCCCGACTTCATGACGTACTACGGCACGATGGTCTCCGGTGCCGGCTGGGTCGTGCCCAAGAAGTACGTCGAGCGCGTGGGCGACGACGGCTTCAAGAAGGCGCCGGTCGGCCTCGGGCCCTACAAGTTCGTGAGCCACACGCCGGGCATCGAGCTGGTCATGGAGGCCAACGAGAGCTACTGGCGCAAGGTGCCCTCGGTCAAGCGGCTGGTCTTCAAGAGCATCCCCGAGTCGACGACGCGCCTGGCCATGCTCAAGCGCGGCGAGGTGGACGTGGCCTACCTGCTGGAGGTGCCCCAGGCGCAGGAGGTCAAGAAGGATCCCAACCTCCGCCTGGCCTTCTCGGGCGGCATCGCGACGTTCTTCCTGGACTACCTGGAGCAGTGGGATCCGAAGTCGCCGTGGGCCGACCGGCGCGTGCGGCTGGCGTCCAATTACGCGATCGACCGCCAGGCCCTGAGCGACGCCGAGACGCTCGGGGCCTCCAAGCCGGCCGGCAACCACGTGCCGCGCACCTTCGAGTTTGCGCTGCCGCTGGAGCCGTATCCCTACGATCCCGCGAAGGCCAAGCAGCTCCTGGCCGAGGCCGGCTATCCCAACGGCTTCGACGCCGGCGAGCTGCACCAGCTCCCGCCCTACTTCTCGCTCGGCGAGGCCATCGTCAACTACTTCCAGGCCGTCGGCATCCGCATGCGCATGCGGTCGATGGAGCGCGCCGCCTACTTCGCGCTCATCCAGTCGAAGAAGGCCAGGGGCGTGTGCGTGTGCACCAGCTCGCTCTACGGCAACGCGGCCTCGCGCATCTCGGAGGTGATCCCGAGCGACGGCGCCTGGGCCTACGGCGGCTATCCGGACATCGACGCGCTCTACAAGCAGCAGGCCACGGAGACCGACAAGAAGAAGCGCGAGGCCCAGCTCCACCAGATCCAGCGGCTGGTCTACGAGCGTGTCCGCTACGGGCCGATCTTCGAGTACATCTGGCCGAGCGGCATCGGCCCCCGGGTAGCCGAGCCGGCGCTGATGCTCATCAACCCCTATCCGTGGTCGGCGCCGCTGGAGGACGTGCGACTGAAGACGCCGTGAGCCCGAGCGCCGTCAGTCCCCCGAGGGGCGTGGCTCGCTGCGGCCGAACACCTCCACGCGGGTGGCTCGCAGGGCGTCCGGGCGGATCTCGTAGGTGGCGACGACGCGCTGGCCTTCGCGAAGGTCGCCGAAGCCGCCCTCCTTGTCGCCGATCACGATGAGCGTCTCCGGACTCACCACGAGGTCGACCGACAGCAGGCCGAGAAAACCCGAGGACACCCGGACGATGCCGGCCACCGGCTCCACGGCCTCCACCTGGCCTCGAGCCTCGCCGAGGGCTTCGCCGACCAGCGCCGCACCACGGCTCAGGAAAGGGACCGTGCGTGTCACGACGCCCGCCGAGACCGCGACGGTCGCGGCCACCAGGGCGAGCGTCGAGACGATTTTCACCCAGCGCTTGCGCTGCGAGCCTCGCCGCGCGGTGCGAACACGCTCGAGCCGCTGGAAGTCGATACTCATGGTGCTGCCGAGCTAGCCCGCCCGCGCCTCGTCCGGAGCACCGACGCCTTCGCTGCTGCTGTTCAAGGTCTCGTGTTCCTCCCGGCGACTGCGGGCGCGGCCCCGCGGATCGACGCTCGCCAGCCACCCGTGGTAGGTGTCGAGCGTGCCGCGGATCTCGTCGACGAGCCGCAGGCGACTCTGCGTCAGGCGATCGATCTCGTCACGGATGCCCGCCTCCTGCTCTTTCGCGGCGGCGATGACCGCTTCCGCCCTTGCCGTCGCTCCCGCTACGATCTCCTCGCCGTCGGCCTGCAGGCGGGCCTTCGCCGCCTCGGCGTCGCGCAGGGTGGTGACCTGGCGCTCCCGGGCGCCCTCCACCAGCGCCTGAGCCTGGTCCTGGGCGTCGTGCAGGAGAGCCTCGACCTCCTGCAGAGCCGCGGTGCGCAGGAGCTCGATGTGGCTCGAAGCCGAGGCCTGCTTCTGCTGCGCGGCCCGAAGCATCGACTCGGCCTGCGCCTCGACCTCGCGGAGCGTGTCGGGCGGTGGTGGCGTCGCCGGCCGCACCGCCACCGCCCGGAGATTGTCCTCCAGCTCCTTCACACGGGCGGTCAGCGACGTGCCCGTCTTCTGGGCCTCGTCGAACGCCTCGGCGACGTCCTCGAGGAAGGCCGAGACTTCCTCGGGGCTGAACCCCTGCAGGAATCGCGTGCTGAAGCGCTGCGACCTGATGTCGTCCGGTGTCATGGTCCACTCTCCTTCTCAATGACAACCAACCTGTGGGAAGCGCTAGCGGCTTCCCGTGCGGGATGTCTTCAGGAGCCAGTCGATCGCGGCGGTGGAATCGCCGCCTTCGAGATCACGCGGCTCCGCGCGCGAGGGCACCGTGGCGCCGCCGCTCTGGCCGGCCAGTGGTGCACGCGAGTGCGGCACCGGCGTCGGGGCGGCGACCGGGACACGAGGCGGCGGAGTGGCTTCTCGCTTCACCTCACCGCCGCCGGTCGACACCGGCGCGATCGCGGAGGTGGGACTCGGCGCCGCCGGCTTGCCAACGGCCGTCGAAACGGTGTGGCGCTTCGTGAACCCCACAATGCCGATGCCCGCCAGCGCCGCCACCAGCGCGGTGACGAGGATCAGGCGCCGTCGTCGTCGCGCCCGCTGTCGTGCGCGAACGCGTTCGAGCCGCTGGAACCGAAGTGTCTCGGCATCCTGCCCGATCGAGCGGGATTCGATCGGGTCCAGGCCCGGTGCTGTCTCCATGCACTCCCCTTGCTCGCCCGCGCCGGTCGTGAGACGAGCAGGCTATGCCGAATGAGGGAAACTCGCAATTGTCGGGAAACTTGACAGTCTGGAACTTGACAGCCGCCGGGGGGCAGGCCGATGATCGGGCCATGACGACACTAGAGCGGGCCGAGGCAGCCGAGCACGCGATGAGCCAGGAGCTCGATCGGGTCGTGGTGAAGTCGGTCATCTACACCTCCGGGGAGCGTGATCCCCGGGTGCCGGCGCCCCGCCCGCCCGACAACGGCAAGCTCTACATGATGGGCCAGGACCCACGCCTGCCCCAGATGCCGGCCAAGCCGACGCTGATCGACTACTTCAAGTACCGCTTCGGCCCCGCCAACCACCTGCTGCAGAGCGCCCGGCTGGCCCAGAAGAGCGGCGCCAGCGAGAAGGTCATCCTCGCCTGCCTGGTGCACGACATCGCCATCGCTGGCTTCATCCGCGGCGACCACGGCTACTGGGCGGCCCAGCTACTGGAGCCGTACGTGGACGAAGAGGTGAGCTGGGCCATCCGCTATCACCAGGCGCTGCGCTTCTACGCCGACGAGGCGGTGGGCTACAAGTACCCCGAGCTCTACGCCAAGCTGTTCGGCGCGGACTACCAGCCCGACGAATACATCGACCGCGACTACACGATGGCGCGCAACCACAAGTGGTACATGACCTCGCGCCTGATCTGCGTGAACGACCTGTACGCGTTCGATCCCAACGTGCAGGTGAACCTGGACGACTTCACCGACATCGTCGGCCGCCAGTTCAAGCAGCCGAAGGAAGGCCTCGGCTGGGACGCGAGCCCGTCCGCCCACATGTGGCGGACGATCATGTGCCCGACGAAGTACCTGTAGACCTGCTCGCGCAGTATCGAGCCTGGGGGCCGGCCCTCTCGCGTGGTGATCTCCTGCGTGATCCAGCCCGCGCTCGCAGTGTCCGGTGGATATCACCGGTCTGTCTATCCGGGCGGGCCGCCAGTGCCATCAACTCACGAAGTGCAGCGTCCAAAGGGGTTTTGGGCTCATCACGGCATGCGGGGCGCCGTGCTAGCTTGCGAACACCGCTAGGGTTCCCGCCTGAGATGGTTCAAGAGACTATTGGTTGGGCGCCTTGGAGAGCACCCGTGATAACGGAAGCTGTCGCATGAGAAAGGCTGCCGTCTTTGGGAATGCTGGGGGCGGTAAATCGACGCTGGCCAGGCAGTTGGCGGAGGTGACTCAGCTTCCGCTGTATCCCTTGGACACGATCAAGTTCAAGCCCGGCGGAGGTGAAGTCCCGCATGCTGAGTACTTGAAGGCGCACGAAGAGCTACTGAGCCGAGACGCCTGGATCATTGATGGTTTTGGCTGTGTTGCTTCTGCCTGGGAGCGGTTTTCTGTGGCGGATACGTTGATCTACATTGACCTACCGCTGTTTACTCACTACCGGTGGGTCACTAAGCGCCTCTTTAAGGGTCTTTTCGTGGATCCGGAGGGCTGGCCAGAGAAGAGTCCCATGTGGAGCAGCACCATGAGTAGCTATCGCGTGCTGTGGCTGTGCCACCGCCGCCTGACACCTCGGTACCGGCAGCTCGTCGCTGATGCGGCGGCCTCGAAACGGGTTCACCACCTAAGGTCACCCGCCGGAATGAGGGCGTTCTTGGAGGCGGTGAAGCAAGAGCGTCTGAGTCCGTGATGAGGCGGCGCCCAACAACCTGAGCGTTGCCGCAAGTGCGTCTGATGCTCGACCGGCGCTGCAAAGGAAGCGAACGTTTCTTCAAGAGTCCAACGTGTAGCTCTAAAAGGAGGAGAACATGCGGAGCCTGCTCGGCGCCATCGCGCTTGTCACTTGGCGGGCTAGCCCAGCGGCACGAAGATCGACACGCGTGGCTCGGGCCCAACCTCGCGCGTGCCGTGGCCCTGGCCCGTCAGGTCCTCGGCGATCAGGATGTCGCCGGGCCCCAGCCGGCGCACCGTGCCGTCGCCGATCTCGATATCCACCGCGCCCGACAGCGTGAAGACCGCCGCCCGCCCGGGCGCGTGGTGCCACGGGTTCGAGCGCTTCGGATCGAACCGCCGGATGGTGATGCCGCTGCCCGGGATCAGCTCGGCGCTCTCCGACTGATCGCCGCGCGACTCGAAACGCGGCGTCACCTCCTCGAAGTGCGACTTCCCGTCCGCCCCCGCGTAGACTCGGATGATCGCCATCGCTACACGCTCACGTGCTTGAGGAACTTCTCCGGCGGATCCTCGCCCCACTGGCTGATCAGCGCCTCGTGGGCCGGCAGCAGGTTGGTGGCGCTCTTCGCGTTCAGCCGGTCGGTGTCGGCCCAGCGCTCGTGCACGCGGCCCCACGGATCACACCAGTAGTCGTAGACCTGGCTGCCGAGCAGGTGGCGACCCACGCCCCACATGTGCTCGTACTTGCCGAGCCGGGCCAGGTACTCGTGGTCCTTGAAGACCGCATCGACGTCGGGGACCTCGAAGGACATGTGGTTCATCCCGGCCCGGTCGTTGTGGACGGCGAACATCGTGTGGTGGTCGACGTACTCGTCGCCGCAGTCGCAGCGGTTGAACGAGCCGATGATGTTCCCCTTGTCACCCACGTACACGTCGTCGGAGCCGATAAAGCCGAGCGTGTCGCGGAACCAGGCCACGGTCTCCTTCACTTTGGGCGTGCCGAACACGCCGTGGCCGATCCGCTTGATCGGCGCCGGCGACTTCGCCAGCCGCATCAGCTCGCCGGCCCGGCGCAGCGGCTCGGTGCCCGTGTTCATGGGCTGGAGCGTCACCGGGAGGGCCGGCGGCGTCTCGATGCCGTGCACGACCTCCATCTGGTAGCCGTTGGGCTCGCGCAGGCGGACCCGCCGGCCGCCGCCGGGCTCGTCGATCGACTCGACCGCGGAGGCGCCCGGCGCCTTGGCCACGCGCGCCAGGTCCTCCTCGCTGCCCGCGAGGTAGGCGAAGCCCACGAACGCCGGATCGCCCTTTTCGGTCACGTGCAGGTGGTGGCGCGGGTCCGTCCCGCGCATGTAGAGCGCGGTCGGCGTCCGGGCCGAGCGGGTCAGCCCGAAGTGGGTGAGGAACTCCTCCATGACGTCGAGGTCGGGCGCCCGCAGCCGCCCGTACGCGAGATCTCGCACCTTGATCACCGGCATCGTCGTGCCTCCTTCACGGGTTGGGGTCTCCGCCGTCGCGGAGACCAAGATACGCCTCTCGGATGCGCGATTGCTGGCGCAAGATGGCCGGGGGCCCGTCGGCCACGGTCCGGCCCTCCTCCAGCACGTAGGCGCGGGCAGCGATCTCCAGGGCCCGCACCACGTTCTGCTCGACCAGCAGGATGGCCACGCCCTCGCCGTTGATCGCGCGGATGATCTCGAACATCTGATCGACCACCGCCGGCGCCAGCCCCAGCGACGGCTCGTCGAGCAGCAGCAGCTTCGGCCGGGCCATGAGCGCGCGGCCGATCGCCACCATCTGTTGCTGGCCGCCCGACAGCGAGCCCGCAAGCTGGCGGCGGCGCTCGCGCAGGATCGGGAACAGCTCGTAGACGCGCTCCAGCGTGGCCGCCCGCGAGCGCCGCGCCTCGCCGCGGTAGGCGCCCATCTCGAGGTTCTCCTCGACCGACATGCGCGTGAAGAGCCGGCGCCCCTCCGGCACCAGCGCGATGCCCTGGCGGCAGACCAGGTGCGGGGCCACCGCGCAGAGGTCGACGCCACCGAAGCGCAGCTCGCCCCCGCGCGAGCGCTGCAGGCCGGCGATCGTGTTCACCAGCGTGCTCTTGCCGGCGCCGTTCGGCCCGATCACCGCGACGACCTCGCCCGGGCGCACCTGGAGCGTGGCGTCCCAGACGGCCGCGGCGTCCCCGTAGGCGACGGCCAGCTGCCGCACCTCAAGCAACGACACGCGCCTTGCCCAGGTACACCTCGACGACGCGCTCGGCCCGCATCGCGTCGCGGGGGCTGCCGGCGGCGATCACCTCGCCCTCGTTGAGCACGACCACGCGGTCGCACAGCTCCAGCACCGCGCGCATCAGGTGCTCGACGAACAGGACGGCGACGCCCTGCGCCCGGATCTGCTGGATCAACCGGATCGCGCTGGCGATCTCGCCGGGGTTGAGGCCGGACAGCACCTCGTCCAGCAGGATCACGCGGGGCCGGCCGGCCAGGGCGCGGGCCAGCTCCAGGAACTTGCGCTCGTGCAGGTTCAGCTCGTGGGGCAGGGCGGTCGCTCGTCGGGCCAGGCCGGTGAACTCCAGCCAGCCGTAGGCCTCGGCGCGGGCCTGGCGCGGCGTCGGACGGGCGGGGCCGAACGTGGCGGCCAGCGCCACGTCCTCGAGCGCGCTGAAGTGCGCGAAGGGCCGGGGGATCTGGTACGTGCGGGCGATGCCGAGCGCGGCGATTTCGTGCGCGGGGCGCGCGCTCAGCGTGTCGGGGCCGAGCGTGACCCGGCCGCGGTCCGCGGTGTAGTACCCGCTGACGACGTTGATCAGCGTGGTCTTGCCCGAGCCGTTCGGTCCCACGAGGCCGACGATCTCGCCGGGCTCCACGCGAAGGCTGACACCCCGCAGCGCCTGGATGCCGCCGAACGCGCGCCACACCTCCTCGCACGCCAGCGCGGCGGGCGGGGCGGCGAGCGCGGGAGGCACGGCCAGTACCGGCGCCATGTCGAGTCGCCGCGGCCGCCACCGCCGCCAGCGCGCCAGCATCGTGGGCACGACGCCATCGGGCAGGAGCAGGATCACCACGATCAGCGCCAGCGCGACGACGGCGCGCCCGACCAGCGCCTGCTGACCGCCGGTGAAGGCGTAGAGCGACGAGGCGATGAGCGTGGCCCCGACGGCGGGGCCGAGCCAGTGGCGAGCGCCGCCCAGCACGCTCATCAGCACGACGTAGAGCGGCACGGTGATCGAGAACGTCTCGCCGACAGTGACGTAGCTCACGTACATCGCGTGAATCCCGCCCGCTACGCCGGCGACGCCGGCCGACAGCGCGAAGGCGAGCAGCTTGTACGCGAACGTCGGCACGCCCTTGCCCTCGGCGACGTCCTCGTCATCGTGGATCGCGTAGAGCCCGAGGCCGAGCCGCGAGTGGGAGATGGCGTAGGCCGCGCCGACCGTGGCCACCGCCAGCGCCAGGCCGAGCAGGTAGAGCGTGCCGGTCGGCGACGCCAGCAGGCGGGGCAGGGGCACGCTGCTGAGGTAGACGCCCGGGCCGCCGTCGATCCGCGTGTTCAGCACGATCGTCGCCAGCACGAAGCCGACGGCCAGGGTGAGCAGGCCGAACAGCTCGCCCCGCAGTCGCTTGACGCGAAAGACCACCGCGCCGATGCCGGCGCCGAGCGCGGCGGCCAGGGCGCCGGCGATGGGCAGCGTCGCCAGGAACGGCAGGCCGAGCACCGTGGTGAGCGTCGCCGTCGTGTACATGCCGGCGCCGAAGAAGGCGCCGTGACCGAAGCTGAAGTAGCCGGCGTAGCCGCTGAGGAAGCTCCAGCTCGTGGCCAGCGCGATCCACGAGAAGATCATGTAGAGGAAGGACTCGTAGAACGCCGGCAGCCCGACCACCGCCAGCGCGGCGAAGCCGAGGGCGGCGACCAGCAGACCGACGGCGGCCCGGCGCCCCGGCGTGCTCACACCCGGTCGGGCCGCGCGATCAGGATCACGATCAGCACCGAGAAGGAGACCAGCGGCGCCCACGCCGGCGTCACGACGGCCATCGTGAGCGACTCGCTCACGCCGATCAGCAGGCCGGCCAGCAGCGCGCCGATCGGGTTGGCGAGGCCGCCGATGATGACGACGGCGAAGACCACGCCGAGCCACGCCCAGATCTGAGCGGGCGCCAGCGTGGAGATCAGCGCGATGAACGCGCCGGCGATGCCGGCGTAGGCCGCGCTGACGCCGGAGAGCAGGAAGGCCTGGCGGCGATGGTTCACGCCGAACGCCGCGGCCATGGCCGGATCCTCGGCGCTCGCCCGCAGCGCCTTGCCGACGTAGCTGAAGCGCAGCCAGGCCCAGGTGGCCAGCGCCAGCACGGCGGCGGTCAGGCACGCCAGCAGCTCGAGCGTCGGCACGAAGAGCGGCCCCACCCGCAGCGACGCCGTCGCGTAGGCCGTCTCGTAACGGCGGTAGTCGGCCGTCCAGAACCACTGGATCACCGACTCGATGATGACGGCGACGCCGAAGGTGACGAGCAGCGAGGCGAACTCGGTCACGCGGAAGTAGGCGAACACCGCGTGGAAGCCCATCCCGAGGACGAAGAAGGCCGGCACGATGGCCAGCACGGCCAGCCACGCCGGCGCGTGCAGCGAGGTGCCGAGCTGATAGGTGAGATAGGCGCCGAGCAAAGCCAGCGCGAAGTGCGCGAGATTCACCAGCCGCAGCAGCCCCCAGGAGAGGCTCAGACCCAGCGCCAGGAGCCCGTAGATTCCGCCGGCGAGCAGGCCGGAGACGACGGCTTGCCCGAGCAGCGTCAGGCTGGGCATGGGCCGGCGGCCGCGCGCCCGCCGTCGATCAGGGTGGCAGCAGCCGGGCGCCCGGCGGCGCGAACTCCCGGGGCCACACCACCACCCACTTGCCGTCGTGCACCTGCTTCACCTTGAACAGGTCCTCGCCGTAGTTGTTGGGCCCGTCGAAGTGCAGCTTGCCGATGATCGTGTCGACCCGGTTGGTGCGCAGCCACTGCCCGAGCACCTTGTCGTCCAGGCTCTTGGTGGCGGTCACCGCCGCGTCCAGGACCTGCCAGGCCGCCAGCGAGCCGGCCACCTGGGTGTCGACGTAGGGATAGGGCAGGTTGGCCTTGGTGGCCCGCTCGTGGAAGAGCGGTATGAGTCGGGCGGCCCCGGTGTTGCTGGTGAACGGCGGGTGCTCCTCGAACACGGTCGAGGACAGCGCCAGCTTGCCCTCGGGCGACAGCGCCAGCGGCCCCGGCGCCGGGAACAGGTGGAAGTGCCGCGGCGGCGTGTAGTCGAGCTTCTTCATCGCTTCCATGAGCTGGTTGCTGTCGAGGCCGAGCGAGCCGATCCACAGGAAATCCGGCTTGGCGTCCTTCACGCGGGCGGCCAGCGCGCCCCAGTCACGGTTGCCGAACTCGTACTCGAGATAGAGGACCACCTTGAGCCCGCGCTTCTCGGCCACGTCGCGGGCGCCGGCCGACTGGAACTGGGCCGACGGGAACTTGCTGGTGACGATGGCCACGGTCTTGGGCGGGTTGGCGGTGGCGGCCACGGCGTTGTAAACGGTGGTGGGCAGCGTCACGTTCGGCTCGGGCCCGAACGCCGCGGTGGGAAAGTGCATCTCGTACTTGGCCAGGTGCGGCATGCCGAACGAGTGGTGCACGAACACCTTGCCGTAGCGCTGGGCCACGCCCATCGCGGCCAGGATCCCGCTCGTCGCGTACGGGCCCATCAGCAGGTCGACCTTGTCGACGGTGATGAGCTTCTCGTAGAGGCTGCGGGTCACGTCCGGCTTGGACTGATCGTCGAGCAGCACCCACTCGACCGGGCGGCCGAGCAGACCGTTGGTCTTGTTCAGCTCCTCGACGTAGATCTCCCCGGCGATCTTGTGCAGCAGCGCGGTGGGTGCGAGCGGGCCGGTGAGCGCCAGCGTGCCGCCGATGCGGATGGGCGGCCCCGAGGGCGTGGCCACCACGGTCGCCGCGAAGGCGACGAGGAGCACACCGGCGAGGACGCCACGGAAGCCGGACCGCCACGGAGCACGCATCATGTGGCCCTCCACGCTGAGGATGAGCCTCGCAATCGTGGGCGCAGAGTAGGGACTGGGGCTCATTTTGTCAATCACACCGACCCTCGCACACCGACCCTCGCGCCGGTCCTCGCGCGGAGCCCGGAGCCGGCTTGACACGGCCCGGTCCTGACCGCAAAGTCGGGCCGTGCTCGACGCCACCCGCGACCTCGTTCTGCCCACCACCATCACCGGCTCCTACCCGCGCCCCCAGTGGTTCACCGAGGAGCTGCGCGGCCGCGGCTTCAAGGACGCGCTGGGCGACTCGCGCTTCCGCGAGCAGTACCTCGACGCGGTGACGTGCCTCATCCGCGAGCAGGAGATGGCCGGGCTCGACATCGTCACCGACGGCGACTCGCGCTTCGACCTCACCGTCGGCGGCAAGTCGTGGTTCTTCTACGTCATCGAGCGGCTGCAGGGCATCACCGGCCACGTCGACCGCTCGGCGGCCGGCGGCTGGCGGGGGCTACCGCCGGGCCACATCCTGCGCGAGGTGATGGAGGCGTACCAGCCGGCCGTGGCCGGTGCTTCGATCAGCGGCGGACCGCTGCAGTACGCGGCGCTGTTCAAGACCGCCCAGCGGCTCAGCCCGCGGCCGGTGAAGTTCGGCGCCATCACCGCGCAGTCGCTGGCCAAGATGCTGGTGAACCGCCACTACGCCTCCGACCGCGAGCTCATCCTGGCGCTGGCCGACGTCTTCAACGCCGAGCTGAAGGAGGTCGCCGCCGCCGGCTGCCGGGTGATCCAGGTCGAGGAGCCGCAGCACCACATCGCCGGCGCCAACGGCACGGCGACCGACAAGGATCTCGAGTTCTTCACCGAGGCGGTCAACCGCGAGATCGCCGGGGTGAACACGGAGATCTGGCTGCACACCTGCTGGGGCAATCCCAACCAGCAGCCGCTGCACTGGGAGCGGCCGTCCTACGAGCGCTCGCTGCCGTACCTGCTGCAGACCAACGCCGACGTGCTCACGCTGGAGTGCGCCTCGACCAGCGGGCGCGACCTGCCGCTGCTCGCGAAGTACCGCACCGACAAGAAGATCGCCATCGGTGTCGTCAACCACTCGACGGCCGCCGTCGAGCCGCCCGAGGTCGTCGCCAGCCTGATCCGCAAGGCGCTCGAGTACGTGCCGCTCGAGCGGCTGATCCTCTCGACCGACTGCGGCTTCGGCCGCGAGGGGCTCGCGCGCCGCATCGCCTTCTACAAGGCGGTCGCCATCAACCTCGGCGCCAACATCGTCCGCCGGGAGCTGAAGCTGCCGGAGGTCGAGATCGCCGCCGCCGATCCGCGCTGGACGTTCGCGGGGTGAGCGGCCCGCCGCGCCCGCGCCGGGAGGACACCGCGATGGTTGCACGCGCGCTCGCTACCCTCGTCACCGTGCTCGTGCTGGCCACGCCCGCCGCGGCCCAGAACGGCTTCAGCTTCGGCGACGCCGCCCGCGCGGTGTCCGGCTACGCGCAGGCCACCGTGCCGCCGCAGATGGGCTGCCGCGACCTGCTGGCGATGACCGACACCGACGTGTCGATCCTCTCGGCCGAGGTCGTCGCCGCCGCCGACGGCGTGCCCGAGCACTGCCGCGTCAACGGCCTGCTGGCGCCGGAGATCCGTTTCCAGGTGAACCTGCCGGCGGCGTGGAACCGCCGCTTCTACATGAACGGCAACGGCGGCTTCGCCGGCGAGTCGCCGGAGACGGCGCCGCGGGCCGCGGTGCGCGCCGCCGCGCTCCGCCACGGCTTCGTCACCGCCACGACCAACACCGGCCACGACGCCGCCCAGGAGCCGCTGGGCACCTTCGCCGAGCGCAGCTTCCAGAAGGTGGTCGACTACGCCTTCCGCGCCGTGCACCTCACGGCGGTCACCGCCAAGAGCATCGCCACGCGCTACTACGATCGCCCGATCACGTTCGCCTACTGGGACGGCTGCTCCACCGGCGGGCGGCAGGCGCTCATGGAGGCGCAGCGGTTTCCGGCCGACTTCGACGGCATCGTCGCCGGCGCGCCCGTGCTGAACTTCGTCGACACCACCGTGCTGGGGCTCTGGCACAACCGCGCGCTCGCCGAGGCCGCCCTCACCCCCGACAAGCTCAAGGTCGTCGCCGACGCCGTCTACGCCAAGTGCGACGGTGTCGACGGCCTGATGGACGGCCTCATCGACGATCCCCGGCGGTGCGACTTCGATCCCGTCCGCGATCTGCCCGTCTGCGCGGCCGGCTACGAGGGCGCCGCCTGCGTCACCTCGGCCCAGGCGGCCGCGCTCAAGAAGATCTACGGCGGCGTCGTCAGCAACGGCAAGCCGTTCTTCCCCGGCCAGCCGATCGGCGCCGAGAAGGCCGGCAACCCGCCATTCGGGCCGCCGCAGCCGGCCAGCGGCTGGGACCGGTGGCTGGTGGCCCCGTCCGGCACCAAGCCGTTGCAGCTCGCCTATGCGGAGTCGTTCATGAAGTACATCGCGTTCGGCAAGCCCGATCCGGCGTTCGATTGGATGACGTTCGACTTCGACAAGGATCCGGCCCGCCTGGCCGACGCCCGCAAGCTGGTGAACGCGACCGACCCCGACCTGGGCGCCTTCCGCAGCCGGGGCGGCAAGCTCCTGATGTACTTCGGCTGGGCCGACACTGCGCTCACGCCGTACATGGCCGTCGACTACTACGAACAGGCGCTGGCCGCCAACGGGCCCCAGACGAGGGACTTCTTCCGCCTGTTCATGGTGCCCGGCATGTTCCACTGCCGCGGCGGCGTCGGCCCCGACCGGTTCGACGCCCTGACCGCGGTGATCGACTGGGTGGAGCGCGGCGTCGTCCCGCAGAGCCTCACGGCCACGCGGGTGGAGGACGGCAAGGTCGTGCGCACGCGCCCGCTCTGTGCCTATCCGCAGGTTGCACGATTCGGCGGCTCCGGTAGTATCGACGCCGCCGCCAGCTTCGCCTGCACCGAGCCACGCTGATCCGAAAAGGAGACTGAGATGCGCTTCGGCCTGTTCACGAGCATGGGGATGCAGACCTGGTCGGGGGTGCTCGACCTGTGGCGCCATCTCGAGGCCACGAAGTGGGACATCGCCTGCGTCACCGACCACTTCCTGCCCAACACCAAGGAGCGCGAGGGCGCGATGCTCGAGTCGTGGAGCTCGCTCAGCGCGCTGGCCGCGCTGGTGCCGCGCCTGCGCGTGGGCACCATCGTGCTCGGCAACACCTACCGCCACCCGGCCGTCGTGGCCAAGATGGCCGCGCAGGTCGACATCATCTCCGGCGGCCGGCTGCTGCTGGGCATGGGCGCCGGCTGGCAGCAGAACGAGCACGAGGCCTACGGCATCCCGTTCTACACGATGAAGGAGCGGCTGGAGCGACTCGACGAGGCGTGCGAGGTGATGCGCTCGCTGTGGACCAAGAAGCGCAGCGACTTCCAGGGCCGCTACTACCAGCTCTCCGACGCCCCGCTCGATCCCAAGCCGGTGCAGACGCCGCACCCCGAGCTGATGATCGGCGGCGGCGGCGAGCGCGTCACCCTGCGCATCGTGGCCAAGCACGCGGATCACTGGAACGTCTGGGGTGGGCCGAGCGTCTTGACGCGCAAGGGCAAGATCCTCGACGAGCACTGCGCCGCCGTCGGCCGCGATCCCAAGACGATCACGCGCTCGGTCAACATGGCGCTGCTCATCACCGACAAGAAGGACGAGATCGACAACCTCGCCAAGACGATCGAGACGCGCATGGGGCGCCACGCGGCCGATGCGCGCGACACTTGCCTGGCGGGCACGCCGGATCAGATCCGGGCGCGGCTGCAGGAGCTCAAGGACGCGGGCTGCGGCGTGCTCTTCATCCCCAGCATGTTCCGGCCGCTGCCCGAGCTGCGGCGCGACCTCGACCGGTTCATCGCGGAGATCGCTCCCGCCTTCCGGTAGCCAACGAGTCTCGCGGAATTCGGTGACGCCGGGCATCGGACGCCGGGGCCGCGGGCGCGCCTGCGTGGCTCGCCTGTCGCCGTAAGTCGCTCCGGGCACGGCTCGCTCGGGCCCCCCATCCCCCAAGGGGGCTGGGGCGCGGACAAATTGAATCGTGGGTGGCTCGCAAGCCGAGCCCGGAGCGACAACGGCGACAACGGCTCGCCACGGAGGCGCGCCCGCGGCCCCGGCGCCCGATGCCCGGCGTCACCGAATTCCGCGAGAGTCGTTGGCCATCGATCGCGTGTGCTCTGCTCCCAGTGCGATCCGGCGCTGCGGCCGTAGTGACGGGCAGAGCGCGCATGGGGCGCGTTCGACAGCTCAACTGGACGCCGAGGGGACACATCCACATGCATGCCGACCGTCGCGCCATTCTGGCTGCCGTTGACTCGGAGATGGTCTCGACCCGTCGCGAGATCGTGAAGGTTGCCGGCGTTGCCGGCCTGGCCACGTTGCTTGCCACGCTCGGTGGCCGGATCGGCGCGGCGCACGCTCAGGGCTACGGCGATGCGGCGGTGGCGGATCTCAAGATCCTCAATGTGGCGCTCGGGCTCGAGCACGAGGCGATCGCGGGGTATTAGGCGGGGGCGCAGTCGGGATTGCTGGCCAAGCCGGTGCTCGACGTGGCCGTGCTGTTCCAGGGGCAGCACAAGCAGCATCGCGACGTGCTGGCGTCCACGATCCGCAAGGCGGGCGCCACACCCGTCGACCCGAAGAAGATGGCGGAGTACGCGTGGCCCAAGCTCGGCAGCCAGGGGGACGCGCTGATGTTCGCCGCCAAGCTCGAGGCGGGCGCCGCCACCGCGTATCTCGGCGCGCTCAAGTCGATCCAGAACAAGGACTACCTCACGGCGGCCGCCTCGATCATGGGGAACGAGGCGCAGCACCTGACGGTCCTCCGCCAGGCACTCGGCGAGAGCCCGGTGCCGGCCGCGTTCCTGGGCTGACGCTCGTCCGCGCGGTCACGTTCGTCTGCGCGACCGGGTTCGTCTCAGCGGGCGGGGGAGGGCGGTGTTGCCGCCCTCCCCGAGGTGCGGAAGTGTTGCCTCAGCGGGTCACGCGGGGGCCCGACCCGCGCTCAGGCGCTCTTGGCGTGCGCGGCCGCCGGCGGGCGATAGCTGCCGGGTACCGCGCGGAACCCGATCGCCAGCCGGTTCCACCCGTTGATGGCGACGATGGCCAGCGTCAGCGCCAGCAGCTCCTCGTCGTCGAAGTGGGGCGCACCTGATCGTAGACATCGTCCGGCGCGTGCCCATCCCGGATCAGCGTGAGCGCCTCGGTCCAGGCCAGGGCGGCCCGCTCGCGCTCCGTGAAGAACGGTGTCTCGCGCCAGGCGTCGAGCGCGTACAGCGGCTGCTCGCTCTCCCGGGCGGCCCGCGCATCCGTCGAGTGCATGTCGATGCAGAACGCGCGCCCGTTGATCTGCGAGGCCCGCATACTGACCAGGTCGAGCAGCCCCGGCTCCAGCCGCGACCCGCGCACATGCTGCTCGAGACCAGCCATGGCCTTCAGCACATTCGTTCGCGCACGGTCCATTCGTGATTGCATGACGATCCCGCCGCGTTTTGCGACGCCCGGACGGAGCTTCCCGATTCGCGCTGTAAAACGTGCGCTGGCGAGCTGATGAGTTTCGTGAAACGCGGTGGCGCGGAGGCCTGGGCGCCGGTCCCCGGGGCGCGCCATCATGGCGAGCCGTCGTCGCCGTTGTCGCTCCGGGCTCGGCTCGCGAGCCGCCGACGATTCAACTTGTTCGTGCCCCAACCCCCTCAGGGGGATGGGGGGCTCGAGCGAGCCGAGCCCGGAGCGAGT
>JBGQLG010000014.1:0-58637 GCA_041499965.1 Methylomirabilia bacterium | reverse complement strand
GCAGCGGCACGCGGGCGGCGCGGTCAGCGCGGGCCCAGCCGCTCGGCGACGAGCCGCCGCAGCGAGGCCTCGTCGAAGGCGACGCCGGCCCGGCTCGGCGGGGCCGCCTCGGTCTTGAGCCCGGTCTCGCTGAGGATCACGCAGATGTCCTGAGCGGGATCGAGCGCGCGCTTGGCCAGCAGCCGCATCAGCACGGCCAGCGTGGCCACGCCGGTGGGGCCGGCCCACACGCCCTCCGTGCGGGCCAGCGTCCGCTGGGCGGCCAGGATCTCGTCGTCCTCCGCGTCACCGGCCGCGCCCTCGCGCTCGCGCAGCAGGCGCAGGACCCAGTCGCCCTTGCGTCCGGGCTTGCCGGCGGCCAGGCCCTCGGCCACGGTGTAGCCGATCGCCAGCGGGGTGATCGCGGTCCCGTCGCGAAACGCCCGCACGACGGCGTTGGCGCGCGTGGCCTGCGCCGCCACCAGCCTCGGCACGCGCGGGATCCAGCCGGCGGCGTGCATCTCGGCGAAGCCGCGGGCCGCGGCGATGAACGTCTCGCCGACGGCGACCGGCGCCACCACCACGTCGGGCGGCGCCCAGCCGCTCTGCTCGGCGATCTCGTAGGCGATCGTCTTCTTGCCCTCGTGCTTGTAGGCGTTGCGGGAGGCCCCGCAGTCGAAGAAGACGCGATCGCCGACCAGGCGATCCCAGATCTCGATGAGGTCGTCGTACACGCCCTGATAGATGACGAGGTCGGACGTGGTCGCGGCCATGTGCAGGAGCTTGGGCGCCGAGGCGCGCTCGTAGGCGAAGACGAGCGAGCGCAGCCCGGCCCGCGCCGAGTAGGCGGCGATCGAGGAGCCGGCGTTGCCGGAGGAGACGACCGAGGTGACGGTGAAGCCGAACTGCAGGGCGGCCGCGATCGCCGTGGCCGACGAGCGGTCCTTGACCGTGCCGGTCGGGTTCGCGCCCTCGAATTTCAGGCGCAGGCGCCGCACGCCCAGCTGCCGGGCCAGGCGCGGGGCGTCGAGCAGCGGGGTGCCGCCCTCGCCGAGCGTGATGCGGTGGGCGGGATCGGCGATCGGCAGCACCGCCGCGTAGCGCCAGAGGCCGGAGCCGCGCAGGAGGCCGGGGCCCTCGCGTTGGAGGCGGTCGAGGTCGTAGATCAGCTCGAGCAGGCCGTGGCACTTGGCGCACTCGAGGTGATAGCCGAGCGGCTGGACGGCGCCGCAGTCGATGCAGGCCAGGTGACGAGCCAGCGACTCCGTCATGGCTTCGGTCGCTCCCGGATCACGGCCAGCATCTCCTCCACGCGGTGGCGCAGCGTGTGCTTGGCCAGCGCGCGGCGCCGCGCGTTCTCGCCGATGGCCCGCGCTTCTTCCGGGCGGCTCAGGTAGTGGTCGAGCAGGCGCTGGAGCTCGCCGAGGTCGCGGTAGACCAGCACCTCCTCGCCGGGCTTGAACAGCGTGGCGAGGTCCTCCTTGAAGTCGGCGACCTGGCAAGCTCCGGCGGCGGCCAGCTCGAAGGCGCGCGTGTTGACGCCGACGATGTCGTTCATCGGATGATGCGGGTTGAGCGAGAGCGTGGAGCCCGCGTAGACGCACAGCTTGTCGCGCCCGAAGACGGCGCCGCCGGCGACGAGCCGGCGCACCGCCGGATCGCGCACGCCGCGCCAGCCGCCGCCCCACACGCGCAGCGGCCGGTCGGCCAGCGCGCGGACCAGCCGCTCGCGATAGGCGTAGCGGCTGCCGACGAGCGACAGCGCGGCACCGAAGCGGCGCCGCTCGTCCTCGGTGGGTGTGACCGGATGGTGCAGGGCCGGCACGCAGTACATCGGCAGGTAGTGGAGGTTGGAGAGCCCGACCGACTGCAGCGTGCGCAGCGCGTAGCGCTCCTTGGTGAAGAAGACGTCGTAGGCCTCCAGGCACTCGAAGGGGATCATCCACAGCGGATTGTCGGGGAAGAAGTTCACGAAGGCGGCACCGGTCTTGGCGCGCACGCGCGCCACGAACTCCGGTGTGATCGGGCCGCCCTTGATCACCAGCACCACCTCCGGCTGCCAGTCCACGCAGGCGCGCTCCAGGCGCCGCAGGATCAGCCTCTGGTAGGCAGCCTTGGTCGGCGTGTTCTTGTAGAGCGGGTTGTCGCGCCGGTAGGGGAAGAGCCGGACCTCGTGGCCGAGCTGCGCGAGCTCGTCGCCGAAGTCCACGCCCATCAGTCCCGGCCGCGCGAACGGCAGGACGATCAGCCAGCGCACGCGCGTTAGCGTATCATGAGCGTCCTGATGAGCCGGCGCGCGCTGGCCCGCTACCTGCCCTCCGTCGTGCTCTTCGCGATGCTGCTGGCCGCCTGGCACCTGCTTCCTCCCGCGCTGGGCATCCGCGAGTACCTGCTGCCCGGCCCGCTCGTCGTGGCCCGGGCCGCGCTCAGCACGTCGATCCCGTGGCCGCTGCACGTGTGGGTCACGACGGTCGAGATCGTCGGCGGCTTCGTACTCGCCGGCGCCGCCGGCGTGGCCCTCGGCGTGGCCATCGCGTGGTCGCCGGTCACGGCGCGCGCGCTGGTGCCGTTCCTGGTCTTCGTCAACACGCTGCCCAAGGTGGCGGTGGCGCCGCTCTTCCTGCTGTGGCTGGGCTACGGCGTCGTCCCCAACATCCTCATCGCCGCCCTCATCGGCTTCTTCCCCGTCGTCATCAACACCGCGATCGGACTGACCCAGATCGACGAGGAGCTGCTCGACCTCGGCCGCGTGTTCGGGGCGCCGACCTGGAAGGTGTTCGTGAAGATCCGCCTGCCCAACGCCCTGCCCTACGTGCTCGGCGCGCTGAAGATCACGGCCACCGCCGCGGTGGTCGGCGCCGTGGTCGGGGAGTTCGTGGCCTCGCAGGCGGGACTCGGCATGGTGATCGTCAACGCCCAGACGAATCTCAACACGCCGGTGGCGTTCGCCGCCCTGGTCTGGATCTCCGTCATCGGGCTCGCGCTCTACGGCACCGTCGGCCTCGCCGCCCGCTGGTGGGCCCCGTGGGCCGAGAGCGGCTCGTGAGCGGCAAGGAGGAATCGCGATGAAGCGCTCGCTGACCGTCGCGCTGCTGGTCGCCCTGATCGCCCTGGCCGGGGCGGGGCAGGCGCAGGCCCCGCAGAAGGTCGTCTTCGCCCTCAACTGGTTCGCGGTGGGCGACCACGCCGCCTACTGGGTCGCGCTCGACCGCGGGTACTACAAGGCCCGCGGGCTCGACGTGGAGCTGCAGAACTCCAAGGGCTCCGGCGACTCGATCGCCAAGGTCGACGTCGGCCGCGCCGACCTGGGCCTGGCCGACGCCGTGGTCGTGATTCCCCGCGTGGCTCAGGGGGCCAAGCTCAAGATCGTCGGCGCGGTGTTCGACAACACGCCGCTCAACATCTGGACGCGCAAGGACACCGGCATCACGAAGCCCAAGGACCTGGAGGGCAAGACGCTGGCGGCGCCGCCCGGCGACGCGCAGCGCCAGCTCTTCCCCGCCTTCGCCAAGATCAACGGCCTCGACGGATCCACCGTGAAGTGGGTGACGATCGAGCCGGCCGCCAAGTTTGTTGCGCTCGCCGAGAAGCGCGCCGATGCCGTGCCCGACTACACGACCGGCCAGCCGTTCTGGGAGAAGGCCGTCGGCAAGGACAACCTCGTCCGTATGCCCTGGCACCTGTACGGCTTCGACACCTACTCGATGTCGATCATGGCCAGCGACAAGACCATCCACGAGCGGGCCCCGGTGCTGCGCGACTTTCTGGCCGCGTCCTACCTGGGCTGGCGCGACGTGATGGCCGACCCCAAGGCCGCGCTCGAGATCTTCAAGAAGCGCGTGCCCGACATCGACCTGGCCCTGATCGAGCCCAACCTGATGCTGGGGCTGGAGCTGATGCGGACGGAGCGCTACGCCAAGAACGGCATCGGCTGGATGGACCGCGGCAAGATGTGCGGCACCGTGGAGCTCATCAACACCTACATGCCGGACATGCCCCGCAAGGTGGGCTGCGACGAGGTCTTCACCAACGAGTTCCTGACCAAGGTCGAGCCGCCCAGGCGTTGATCGTCCTCGACGGCCTCGGCGTGACGTACCGGGCGGAGTCGGGCCGGGTCGAGGCGCTGCGGGACATCGGGCTCGAGGTCGGGCGGGGTGAGCTGGTCGCGCTGGTCGGCCCTTCCGGCTGCGGCAAGTCCACGCTGCTCCGCGTCGTCGCCGGCCTGCGCCGGCCCACCGCGGGACGCGTCGTCGTCGACGGCCGGCCGGTCACCCGCCCGATTCCCGCCGTCGGCATGGTCTTCCAGTCGCCGGTGCTGCTGAAGTGGCGGACCGTCCGCGACAACGTGCTGCTGGCCGCCGAGCTGTCGGGCCTGTCCCCCGCCGCCTACCGCGAGCGCGCCGACGCGCTGCTGGCCCTCGTCGGCCTCGGTGAATTCGGCGACAAGCTGCCGCGCGAGCTGTCCGGCGGCATGCAGCAGCGGGCCTCGCTGTGTCGGGCGCTCCTGCTCGACCCCCCGCTGCTCCTCATGG
Organism: Methylomirabilia bacterium; assembly: GCA_041499965.1. GTDB lineage: Bacteria > Methylomirabilota > Methylomirabilia > Rokubacteriales > CSP1-6 > AR5. The sequence goes on along the minus strand of JBGQLG010000014.1, from coordinate 54,126 downwards.
ACGAGCCGTTCGGCGCGCTCGACGCGCTGACGCGCGACGAGCTGAACCTGGAGCTGCTGCGCGTGTGGGGCGAAGAGGGTGGCGACCGCAAGACGATCGTGTTCGTCACCCACTCGATTCCGGAGGCGGTGTTCCTGGCCGACCGCGTGGTGGTGATGACGCCGCGGCCCGGTCGCGTGGCCCGCGTCGTCGGCGTACCGCTGGCGCGGCCGCGCACGGTGACGACCCGAGCGGCGCCAGCCTTCGGCGCGCTGACGCTCACGGTGCACGAGGCGCTGACGACGCTGCGCTAGGCGCTACGGCGTGGCGAGGAAGGGCTGATAGCCGAGGCCTTGCAGCTGGCGCAGACGGGCGAGGGCCTGGACGCGGTCCACGAAGGGACCGACGCGAACCCGCAGCAGCGGCTCGGCGTGGGCGCCGGCCGCGGCGGGCGGGGGCGCGACGAAGATCTCGCCCTTGACCTGCATGGCGATTCGTCCGGCGATCGCTGCATTGCGGAACGCGCCGACCTGGATCCAGAAGGCCGTCGGCGTCGCCGGACGCGCGACCACCGGCTTCGCGGCGAATCCCGGCTCGGCCGGCGGCGGCACGGCGGCGAGTCTGGGCGTCGCCTCGATCGAGGCGGCGGCCCGCTCGATCGCTCTCGACGGCGCGACTCCCGTGACGCTCTCGCGCGGCCCGGCGACCGGACTGACGTCCCGCACCGGCGTGGCCGACGGGCTCGCGTCGGGGGCCACCGGGACCGGGCGCAGCCGCGGGACCGGCAGGGGATTGACGTCGCGAACGGCGAGGCCCGGCGTGACCACGGCGGCCAGGTCGCGCGCGGCGGCGTAGCGGTCGTCGGCCGTTGGCCGATCGACCTCGGGTGTCGCCAGCGGTGTCACGGGCACCGGCCGCACGGTGGGGCCGACGACGGAGGCCGCCGCGACCTGCACGGTCGGGGTGCCGACCTTGGCTCGGAGCTGCCCCATCAGGTCGCGCCATGACGCATCGCGGACCACCCGCTGGAACTGCGCGTGATAGTTCTCCATCGTGCTAACGCCGTCCATCACCACGTCACGCACGACCCAGCGATCGGCCCGCCGCACCATCCGGTACTCGAGCGTGAGGTCGTTACCGTCGCGGCTGGCCACCGTCGTGTCCACGGTCGCGGTGTCGCCGGCGACGGTCTCACCCAGATACTGGACCTTCACGCCGCCGCCGAGGCTGGCCTTGCCGGCCACGCGCCACACGAAGGAGCGCTCGAGGAGATCGGCGAAGAGCGCGACGAACTCGTTCTGCTCGGCGCGAGGGTGCGCGGTCCACTCGCGGCCCAGCGCGAGCATGGCGGCCTCGCGGAAGTCAAAGATGTCGTCGACGTGCCGGCGGATGGCCTTGAGCTTCTCGATCGGCTGGTCCTCGGTGCGAGGGTCGGTGAGCACCAGGTTGACGGCGCCGAAGAAGTCGCGCATCGCGTCCGTCGGCTCCCCGGCCCACACGACCGTTCCCGCCAGGCCAAGTCCGATCACGAGCGCGAGGACGAAGCAACGACGAGGGGCGCGGTGCCGGGGTGTCACCGCCGACCACGATACGAGGGACCGCCGCCCGCCACGAAGCTAATTCGCCGGTGTCGAGGCGGGAGTCGGCACGCCCCAGGCGACGCGCGGGGTGCCGACGCGAGGACGACGGGTTAGGCCACGGCCGAGGCGCGGTGCTCGCGGAAGCGCACGGCGAAGAGCGGCGCGTACAGCGCGGCGGTCGCCACCAGGACGGCGTTGGCGCCCTCGCGCAGCATCTCGTGGGCCCGCTCGGGCGTCGTGAGGCCCCCCACGCCCAGGATCGCGCGGTCCCAGCAGCCGGCGCGTCGCCAGGCCAGCAGCTCCACGATCTGCCGGGAGGCCGCCGGATAGGTGTCGCCCCCGACGATGTCCGCCCGGTCACGCCCGGACCCCTCGAACGCGGCGTTGCCCGCCTCGTCGAGGACACGCCGCTGGAAGCCGTGCACCAGTGAGAATCCGCTGGCCCACGCCGCCAGCTTGGTGGCGGTGTCGTGCAGGAGCCGCGGGCTGCGGAACGCGCCGAACTTGGCGATGACCGGCACCGGCACGCTCGTGCGCACCCGGTGCAGGATCTGGGCGGACAGCGAGAGGTTCTCGTAGATGGCCTGCGGCTGATCCGAGAACGGATCGGGCCAGGCCAGGTGAACCTCGACCGCGTCGGCGCCGGCCTCGGCGGCCCAGCGCGCGCAGAGGGCGTAGTCGGTGATCAGCGACTCCCGGTCACCGCCGGCGGGCACCGTCCCCAGGACGCTGACGATCAGCACCTGGCCCTTGCCGATGCGTTCCCGCGCACGGGTGACGTCCTTGCGCCACACGTCCGGCTGCATCGACGGCGTCCCCAGCGAGATGGCCAGGGTGAGGTCGCCGTTCATGCCCGCCCGCCGCGTGGCGACCGCCGCCTGCTCCCGATTCTCCACCGTCCGGATGTTCGGCAGCGCCAGCGCCGGCGCGAAGGTCGAGCGGACCGTGGCGTAGGTGAGGACGTCGTAGCCGATGCGCGCGTACGCCTCGATCCACTTGGAGTTGAGCAAGGGACCGGCCGCGATGCCCAGCGGCGAGTTGAGCGCATGGTCGAACAGTCGACCACCCGGCGCGGCGGGCAGGCGACGCACCCGCGGCAGCTTCGGCGAATGATCGTAGTTCCACGAGTACGAGCGATCGATCCGATAGGTGGCGGTCGCGATCGGACTCACTCCTTCTTTGCCTCAACGGGACCGGCAGGGCTTCAGTATAACACAGCGAAGGTCGACGTGACGTCTAACTACATACCAAATAAGGCGGATGTAAAGGTCATGCCGTCAAGAGGCAACAGGTAGGACCATTGACGTGCTCTCTATCGCTTTGTGACAAAAGCGTTTCGAGCCCTATCGGCTCAACGGAAGGCGGGCATCACCTCGCGGGCGAGGAGCTCGAGGCCGTGCATGATGTGGGCGTGCGGCATACCGGGAAAGAACATCCGGCAGATCAGGTGAGTCATCCCGTACTCGTCGACGAACCGGCGCAGGCGGCGCAGGCACTGCTCGGGGCCGCCGATGATGAAGCGGTCCTCCATCAGCTTGTCCAGGTCGGTGGCGATCGAGGCGTCGATGAACGGATGGCGCCAGCCGCCCGCGTACTCCCGGCGGTAGGCGACCATGATGTGCTCCTCGGCCAGCTGCCGTGCGCGCTCGTCGGTGTCGGCGATGATCACGTCACGCGTCAGGGGCCACTCGGCCGGCGCGATCAGTCCGGCGGCGCGGCGGCGCTCCAGGAACTGCTGCTTGCCGGCCAGGAGCCGCTTGAGGTCGGCGGTCGGGCCGGGGATCCAGTTGTCGGCGAGGGTGGCCGCCCGGCGCAGTGTGATGTCCCCCCAGCCGCCGATCCAGACCGGGGGGTGGGGCTTCTGCACGGGCTTCGGCTCGAGCCGGCCCTCCAGCGTGTAGTACGTTCCCCTGAACTGGACGCGCTCCTGCGTCCACAGCCCCTTCATGATGGCCAGCTGCTCCTCGAAGCGGGCGCCGCGCTTCTCAAGGTCCACGCCGTAGAGCGCGAACTCGTCGGGCTTGTAGCCGATGGCGATGCCGAGGACGATCCGGCCGTTGGAGATCACGTCGAGCATCGCGACGTCCTCGGCCAGCCGCACGGGATGGTGGAAGGCGGCCACGATGATGTCGGTGCCCAGCGTGAGCCGCGAGGTGCGGGTGGCGAAGCCGGCCAGCACCGGGAGCGGCGAGGGCCAGTAGTGGTTGGTGACGGAGTGGTGCTCCTCCATCCACACGGAATCGAACCCGAGCTCTTCCGCGCGGGTGACCTCCTCCAGCGCCTCGCGATAGTAGTGACCGCCCTCGATGGGGATGAAGCCGATCTTGAGTGGCATGGCTCTCCTCGGCGCCGCTAGCGTACCATCGCGCGTCCAATGCCGACGGCGCGCCGAGGCGCCCCGCCGCCGATCAGCGCCTTGACAGATCATTCCGGCGGACGTGAAATGGCGCCACCCGTGGCAGGCGGCGAACGTCCTCGCGACACTGGTGTCCCCGTTGATCCCTCGTGGGCTGGCGAAGGCCCCTGGGTGCCTCGAGGTGTGGGCGACGGCGCGGTCGCCACGCTCGCGCTGGTTCCCTCCGTCTTCGTCTACGGCACCGTGTTCGGCGGTCTGGCCGTGCAGGCGGGCCTGCGGTCCGTCGAGGTGTGGGGGATGTCGCTGCTCGTCTTCGCGGGCGCCGCGCAATTCGTGGCGGTCCCGATGCTCGCGGCGGGCGCCTCGCCGCTGGCGATCATCGTCACGACGTACGTGGTCAATATGCGCCACTACCTGATGGCGGCGACGCTGGCCCCGTCGTTCCGCCGCTTTCCGCGGGGCTGGCTGGCGCTGGTCGCGCATGTCCTCAACGACGAATCCTTCGCGGTGGCGGTCGCCCGGCGCAATCCGCCCGACCCGTGGGTGTACATCGGCAGTGCCGTCTCCGTGTCCGGCGCGTTCATGGCCGGCGTGCTGGTCGGCACCCAGCTCGGCGGCCTCGTCGCCGATCCCGCGCGCTGGGGGCTCGACTTCGCGTTCCCGGCGGTGTTCCTGGCACTCGTCGTCGTCCAGCTGCGCAACCGCATCGACTGGCTGATCGCCCTGGCCAGCGCCGTCCTTTCGATAGGCGTCGCGCTGGCGCTGCCGGGCAACTGGCACATCGTCATCGCGGGTGTGATCGTCAGCGGCGTGGCCGCGCTCATGCTGGTGCCGGAGCCGGCGTGAGAACCGACGTCTGGCTCGTGATCGGCGGCATGGCGCTCGTGACCTATCTCACGCGGGCCCCGCTCTTGCTGGTCCTGGCCCGACGTCCGCTGCCGCCGCGCCTGCGGCTGTGGCTGCGCCTGATCCCGCTGGCGGTGCTGCCGGCGCTGGCCTTGCCCCTGATCCTCGTCGAGCGCGGCCGGCTCGTGGCGTCGCTCGCGCACCCACCGCTGTGGGGCGCGGTCGTGGTCGTCGCGCTGGCCGCGTGGCGGGTGAGCCTGCTCGTGACGGTCGCGGCCGCGGTCGCGACGGTGGCGCTGTTGCGCGCGCTGGGCTGAGGGCCTGCGGCCGGCCGCCCGCCGGTGTACTATCGCCCGACGATGGAGTCGTTCACCGCCGACGAGCGCGCGGTCCTCGCCCCCTACTTCACGAATCTCGACGGCCCGGTCTTCGCGCTGGTGAACCTGCCCGAGGTCGTCAAGGGCGCGCTCTTCGCGCGCTACTCGCGGTCTCCGAAATCGCTGCGCCGATTGTTCCTCGATGAGTTCGTGACGGGATCGGGCGGTGTCGCCCCTGGGGTAGATCGGGGCAGCGAAGTCGCACCTGGCGCGAACCGGGGGGGAGATGGGGGGGGCGTCTCGCCCCCCCCATCGTTCACAACCGATCGGGACGCCGGGCGCGCACGCGCCGAACAGCTCTACGAGCGCGTGTTCTTCGAGTACGGTGACGACTCGGTCGCCCAGCTCGGCGGTGTCCACCTCGCCTGTGAGGGGGCGTCGAACATCCTGACCAAGGTGCTCGAGTGGGGGCGACTCATGGCCTATCTCGAGCAGTCGACGCGGTACATCCCCTACGACGACCGGCCGGCCGGTCAGTATCGCTATCACGTGCCCGCCGAGCTGACCGGCCCGCTGCGGGCGCGCTACGCAGCGGTGGTCGATCGGGCGTTCGACGCCTATCGCGAGTGGTTGCCCCGCCTGCGCGCGTTCTACGAGGCGCGCCATCCCCGCGATGCCGGCGAGTCCGAGTCGGTGTATCGGATGACGATCCGCGCCAAGGCGCTCGACACGCTGCGCGGGCTGCTGCCGGCCGCCACCGTCTCCAACGTCGGTATCTACGCCACCGGCCAGGCCTACGAGCAGCTGCTGCTGCGCATGCGCGCGCACCCGCTGGTCGAGGTCCGGGCCTGCGCCGACCTGATGCTGATCGAGCTGCGCAAGGTGATCCCCGCCTTCCTGCGCCGCGTGGATCTGCCCGATCGCGGCGGCGCCTGGTCCGCCTACCTGGCCGACACCCAGGCCGCCACGCGCGTCGCCGCCGAGCGCGTCCTGACCACGCGGGAAGCCGGCACGGCGCCCGCGACCCCCACGGCCGCGAACGACGACGCCGAGGTGACGCTGACCGATTTCGATCCCGACGGTGAGGTGAAGGTGGTGGCCGCCGCGCTCTACGCGGTGACCGACCGACCCGACCAGGAGCTGCTGGCGATCGCCCGCGCGCTCACGCCCGCCCAGCGCGCCGACGTGCTGCGCGCCTACGTCGGCCGTCGTGGCAACCGGCGCCACAAGCCGGGGCGGGCGCTGGAGCGGACGTCGTATCGCTTCGACGTCCTCGCGGACTACGGCGCCTTCCGCGACCTGCAGCGCCATCGCCTGCTGACGCTGGAGTGGCAGCGCCTGTCGCCCCGGCACGGCTGGGCGATGCCGGAGGCGGTTGCCGAGGCCGGGGCCGCCGCCGACTGGCGGGCGGTCATGGACGCGGCCGCGGAGGTGCACGACGCGATCGCGGCCGCCGGCCTGCCCGAGGTCGCCGGCTACGCGGTCGCCATGGCCTATCGCGTGCGGTTCTACATGGAGATGAACGCCCGCGAGGCCATGCACGTGATCGAGCTCCGCACGGCCCCCCAGGGCCATCCCGCCTACCGGCGCGTCTGCCAGACGATGCACCGTCTCATCGCCGAGCAGGCCGGCCACACCGCGCTGGCCGCGGCGATGACCTTCGCCGACCACTCGGAGGTGGCGCTCGAGCGGCGCGAGGCCGAGCGCGCCGCCGAGCGCCGCCGCCCCCGCGGCTGAGTGCCGCCCACCGCTTGCCCCGGACCGCCGCCCGTTGGATAATTGGTCGACCGATCAAGAAACGACCGGGAGGCGAGGCTGAGCCCCAAGCTGGGTATGGGTCCGGTGCGGCGCGCGCAGATCGTGCGCGCCACCATCCGCTGCCTGGCCCGCGACGGCTACACGCGCCTCACCATGAAGCGGGTCGCCCGCGAGGCGGGCGTGAGCCAGGGGATCCTGCACTACTACTTCGCCGACAAGCGGGCGATGCTGGCGGCCACCCTCGAGGTCGTCGCCCGCGATCTCGATCGCCGGGTGGCCGCCGCCCAGTCGCGCACCGGCCGTGATCCCCGGGCGTGGCTGCGCGCGCTCGTCCGCGCCTGCCTGGAGGTGGCCGTGCGCCGGCCGGAGTACTGGGTGGTGTTCGTGGAGTTCTGGGGCGAGATGCTGCACGATCGCCGGCTCCGCGACCTCAACACCGAGATCTACGCGCGCACGCGCCGCCTGATCGGCCGGCTGATCGCCGAGGGCGTGCGGGCCGGCCGCTTCCGGGCGGTCGAGCCCGCCCGCGCGGCGGCGGTGGTGCTCGGCCTGGTGGACGGCCTGTCGCTGCAGCTCACGTTCGATCCCGAGGCGTTCAGCCTGACCGAGGCCACGCGGTTCTGCGACGACGCCCTCGGCCGCTATCTCGCGAGGAAGAGCCCATGACCAGCGCCGAAGCCCAGGCCCAGACGCGTGCGCGCGCGTACTTCACGAGCAAGGCGACGCTGCCCCCGACGGAGGTTCGCGAGCAGATCGTCGCGGCCTTTGACGCGCTCGACGCCGTGCTGGCGACCGTCCCGCCCGATCGCGCCGGGCGCCGCCCGGCGCCCGGCGCGTGGTCGGTACAGGAGGTGGTCGACCATCTCGTCGAGACCTACCGGCCCGGGGTCGACGAGCTGCGGTGCGTGCTGGTCGGTCAGCGACCGCCCGGCGAGCCGATCCCGGCCGCGCTGCAGTCGAAGGCGCCGCTGCTCCGCCCGTGGCCGTGGCTGCTGACCGAGCTGCGCCGCGCGCACCGGGACGTCGTCGAGCTGATCGCCCGCGTGCCGGCCGCATTCGAGACGAGCGCGCGGGTGCCGATCGTCATGGTGGTCAACGTGCCCCAGCCCGATGGCACGGTCCGGCCGCTGCACTGGGTCGAGGACCTCGAGTGGAAGGCCTACGCGCTCACGTCGTGGCGGTTGCACGCGATCGACCACATGAAGCAGGCGAGCCGGGCACTGGCCGCGCTGTCCTAGCGCGCCCCGCCGCGCCCTCAGTCGCGAATCCAGTCCTCCGCCGGCGGGATGGCCGGGGCGCCACCACGATCGAGCCGGATGAGCGCCTCGACCTCGGCCCGCCGGTACAGGCGCTGGCGCTTCATGCCCTGGCGATAGCTCTTGAGGACTCCGCGGCTCACGTAGGCGTAGAGCGTCTCGCGCTTCACGCCCATCAGGGCGGCGGCCTCCTCGACCGTCAGGAACTCCTCGCCGTCCAGGATCACCATCGCTCCGAGGCTATCAGAAGCCGCCGACCCCGTCGGACCTCCGGCCTCCTGGCAGTTGAATCAATATAAATCATGTAGTATCAATGTACCACCGGCGCATCGACGCGGCCGAGGGAGGACGAACGATGGACAGCGACTGGAAGGCAGGGCTCGAGGACGTCGTGGCGGCGCGCTCCGGAGTGTGCACGATCGACGGGAACGCGGGGCGGCTCTACTACGGCGGCTACGAGATCGGCGAGCTGGCGGGCCCGGTGCCGTTCGAGGACGTCACCCGCCTGCTGTGGTTCGGCGAGCTGCCGACCGCCGAGGAGGCGCGGGCGTTCCGGGGCCGACTGGCCGAGACGCGGACGCTGGCGGCGCCGGTCGTCGCGCTGCTCCGCACGCTGCCGCCCGACACGCACCCACTCGACGCCCTGCGGACCGCCGTCTCGTTCGCGGCGGCGCTCGATCCTGACGTGGCCGCCAGCGATCCCGAGGCAAATCTCCGCAAGGCGTTCCGGCTGATGACGCTGATCCCGGCGGTGGTCGCGGCCCGGCACCGCTTGCGGACCGGACGCGAGCCGATGACGGTAACCGCCGCCGGCTCACACGCCGCCTGGTTTCTCACGCTGCTGGAGGGCGGGGAGCCGACCGCCGAGGTGGCCCGCGTGCTGGACGTCGTCCTCACGCTGCACGCCGACCACGAGTTCAACGCCTCGACCTTCTCGGCCCGCGTGGCCGTGGCCACGCGGGCCGACCTGCACTCGGCCATCGTGGCGGCCATCGCCACCCTGAAAGGGCCCAGCCACGGGGGCGCCAACGAGGACGTCCTGCTGATGCTGCACGAGATCGGCGATCCCGCCCGCGCCGAGGCGTTCGTCGAGAGCCGGCTCGGCCAGCGCGGCGAGCTCAGCCGCCAGCAGCGCACCGATCCCAAGCGCCGCATGCCCGGCTTCGGCCACCGCGTCTATCGCGTCGACGACGCGCGCGCCCGCGTGCTGCGCGGCATGGCCAAGTCGATGGCGGAAGCGACGGGACGCCAGAAGCTCTTCGCGGTCGCCGAGCGCGTCTACGACGCCATGCGGGCCCGCACGAGCCTGCCCGTGAACGTCGACTTCTTCTCCGCCGTCGTCTACGACGCCCTGGGCATCCCCGCCGACCTGTGCACCTCGATCTTCGCCACCGGCCGCATCGCCGGCTGGTGCGCCCACGCCCTCGAGCAATACGCCGACAACCGTCTCATCCGCCCCCGCGCCGACTACACCGGGCCCGCCCCGAGGCCACTGCCGGCCGGGAGCCGCTGACCTCCGGCCACTGGCGTGAGCGGGCCGTCGAGGCGCGCTCGCCGACCGAGGTGAGCGCGCCTCGGTCCGCTACTTTTTCACGATCACGCCACAGGCGATCCGCGCTCCGGAATTGCCGGTCGGATCGGTCTTGAAGTCGTCGGCGGCCGCGTGGATCACCAGCGCGCTCCCGTCGGCGTCGAACACCGAGTTCGGCGCGCTCCGCAGCGTCACCAGCTCCGTCGTGCTCTCCAGCCGCCCCCGCCCGTCGGCGCCGACGTCGAGGTTCGGCAGATCTCCCGCGTGGGGCCCCTGGGGATTGAGCGCGCCGTGCTGCTTGCCCGCCGGGTTGAAGTGACTGCCGGCGGAGGTGAAGTCGGGCGGGTCGCACTTGCCGATGGCGTGGATGTGCACGCCCTTGATGCCGGGCGGCAGCCCCTGCGCCTCGACGAGCACCCGCAGGGCGCCGCCGACCTGCGTGAACGCTGCCGTGGCGACCACCTGACCGGCGGCGTTGCGCAGCTCGGCCTGCCCCGTGTTGTCAACGGCTGTGCCGCGGCTGCCGGCGCAGCCGGCGACGAGTAGCGAGGCGACGACGCCGACAAGACCGATGGTTCTCATGCGCCATCACCTCCGGTGAAGTCGCGTTTGGCCCCGGCGAGCGCGTCGGGAGAGGCGAGGAGATCGACGGCGGTCAGCGCCAGCGCCTTGGCCGCGGCCACCATGCCCGTGCGGGCCATCGGCGAGCGCGCCCACTCGGCGAACTCGCGCGAGTGACCGGGCACGCCGTCCGGTGAGATCCGGATGTAGGGGTGGATGGTGGGCAGCCGCTGGCTCACGTTGCCGCAATCGGTCGAGCCGTAGCCAGCCTGGCCGTCGTCGGGATCCTCGGGGAAGTCGATGAGCGCGAGGTTCCGGGCGAACAGGCCGGCCATCGTCGGGTTGGCCTTGAGCGGCTCGTGGACGATGGCATCGGCGGTCACGCCGGCGCGGCACCCGGTCGCCGCGGCCGCGCCCTCGGCGGCGGCCGTGAACCGGCGCAGCAGCTCCCAGCAGTAGTCGACGGAGATCGAGCGGAGGTAGAACTCGGCGCTCGTGTACTCGGGGATGATGTTGGCTTGCTCCCCGCCCCTGGTGATGACGCCGTGCACGCGCGCGTCGGGCCGGAGCTGCTGGCGCATGGCGTCCAGCGCGTTGAACAGGCTGATCACCGCGTTCAGGGCGTTGACACCGCGCCACGGCCACGACGAGGCGTGGGCCGCCCGGCCGAAGAACTCGGCCTTCACCTTGACGATGCCGAGGCTCGGTCGCCACACCTGGGTGCCGCAGCGGCCGTGGATCATCATGGCCGCGTCCACGTCCTTGAAGACGCCGGCGTCCATGAGCCGCACCTTGCCGGCGCCGCCTTCCTCGGCCGGCGTCCCGATCACGCACACCTGGCCCGCGAAGGGCAGCTGGCCCAGCGCGATGGCCAGCGCCGCGCCCGCACCGACGCCGGCGGTCGCGATGACGTTGTGGCCGCACGCGTGGCCGATGCCGGGCAGCGCGTCGTATTCGGCCATGATCGCCACGGTGGGGCCGGCGCCGCGCCCGGCGATCGTCGCCCGGAACGCCGTCGGCAGGCCGCCGACCCCGCGCTCGACCCGCGCGCCGTGCCGCTCGAGGAACGAGGTCAGCCAGCCGTGGGCCTGCTCTTCCTGGAACGCCAGCTCCGGCGTGTCGTGGATGCGGTGGGACAGGCCCTCCAGCTCGTCGGCGAGGCGGTCGACCGCCTCGGCCACCTTCAGCTTGAGTGGATCGGCGGCGGGACTCACGACGTCACGGCCTCGAACTCGCGGCGCGCGCGCGTGACCAGGCCGGGATCGGCGAGCAGGTCGTAGGTGGTCAGGGCCATGGTCTTGGCCGCCTGGCACATCCCCGTGCGGGCGAGCGGCGAGACCGCGGCCGCCTCGAAGGCGCGCGAGTGGATCGGCGTCCCGGCCGGCGCGATCTGCACCATCGGCTGGATGGCCGGGATGACCTGGCTCACGTTGCCGATGTCGGAGGAGCCCAGGCGGTCGGGCATCGGCGGCGACTCGACGGCGCCCGTCGTCCGCATGTTGGCGCGGAAGAGGTCGAGCAGCGTATCGTTGCGCTTGAGCGGCTCGTAGGGCGCCTCGAAGTCGATCACGGTCATCGTGCAGCCGGTGGCCTTGGCGGCGCCCTCGGCGCACGCGACGACCCGTTTGTGCAGCTCCCACATGTCGGCGAGCTTGGCCGCGCGCACGTAGAACGTGCAAGCCGCGTGCTCGGGGATGATGTTGGGTGCCGCTCCGCCCTGGGTGACGATGCCGTGGATGCGCGCCTGGGGCCGCACCTGCTGGCGCAGCATGCTCACGTTGTTGAAGGTCTGGATCACGGCGTCGAGCGCGTTGATGCCCTCCCAGGGATCGGCCGAGGCGTGGGCCGCCTTGCCGGTGAACTCGAAGCCCACCCGCGCGATGCCGAGCAGGTCCTGGTGCAAGATCCAGCGATCGAAGCCGTGGATCATCATCGCGGCGTCCACGCCCTTGAACACGCCGCCCTGGATCAGCTTGACCTTGCCGCCGCCGCCCTCCTCGGCCGGCGTGCCGATGACCTGGATGCGTCCGGCCGGCAGCTGGTCGCGCACGGCCGCGAGCGCGGCGCCGGCGCCCGCCCCCGAGGTGGCGATGACGTTGTGGCCGCAGGCGTGCCCGATGGACGGCAGGGCGTCGTACTCGCACAGGATGGCGATGGTGGGGCCGTCGCCGGTTTCCAGCGTGGCGCGGAACGCGGTCTCGACACCGGCCACGCCGCGCTCGACCTTGAAGCCCTGGCCGGCCAGGTAGTCCGACAGCCAGCCGGCGGCTTTCACTTCCTGGTAGGCGAGCTCGGGATTGTCGTGGATCCGGCGCGAGAGCTTTTCGAGATCGTCGGCGAGGCGGTCCACCGCCTGACCGATCAAGTCCTTGACTGTGCTCATGCAGCTCTCCTGGGGACGTCGTGATGAGGCTGCCCGTCGGACAGCCAGCGGGGTGAACTATATCACCGGCACCGAGCGACGCTCGGATCGCCGAAGGATTTCGCGCGCCATCGTTCCGCGCGCGCTACGCACAAATCACTCAACCAAATTTGCGCGGTCGACGATGCATCGGATGGCCGGCGGCGCGCAACTCGGCAGCCCAGGTGACAACGCGGCACGTCTTCCGCACCCATTGGGGGTCGGGATGCGCCAAGTCCACGTTTTCGCTGTGTGGCATCGCTTGGTCGGATCGTTGCACTGGGACGTCGTGCGGCTCCCGCACCCACGAGCGCGCGGCATCCCTCGTGGGCGTCTGGCACGGGCCGTCTCTCACCGGAGAGCCACATGTCAAACATACTGCGAGTCGTCTTCGCTCTCGCGCTCGTGCTGTCGACGGTGACGCCGACCTTGGCGCACCAGTCGAGCTACAACGGGCCGGTCGTGCTCGAGAGTGCGCATCCTGATCTCGTGCAGGGGCAGATGACCTTGCGCGGCCACTTCGGCATGCGGTCCTTGACCGTGTGGCTCGGTGACGATCGTCTCGACATCGTGCGACACACGACCGACGAGATCGTCGTCCTGCTCCCGAACCACGTCACGCCCGGCAGCTACGACCTGATCGTCGCGCGCAGTCGGCTGGCGAACCAGTACGATCAGATGTCGGTGGCGATCGGTCTCTACGGCGGCGGCGGCTCGGGGACGGTGGGGCCGCGCGGGCCAGCCGGTCCGCAGGGTCCGGCCGGACCGGCCGGTCCCCAGGGTCCTGGTGGACCTGCGGGGGCCCAGGGCCCTGCAGGCCCGGCGGGGCCAGCGGGCGCGCAGGGGCCGGCGGGGCCCGCCGGTCCGCAGGGGCCGGCGGGGCTGAGCGGTTACACGACGACCCTCAGCGACCTTTCCCCCATCATCGTGCCCAACTCCGGGCTCGCGATGGTCGTCACCAATTGTCCGGCGGGCACCCGCATCTTCTCCGCGTTCCTCTTCATGGAGCTATCCGGTGTGCGGCGGGCCATTCCCCTGCCGGTGGCCAGCTACGTGAGTGGTCCCGGGCAGTGGACGTTCATCGTGGACAATCCGACGTCGGCCGTCTTCACCACCAACGTCCGCCACGGGGCTGTCTGCGCCGTCGCCAACTAGGCAGTTCCCGAACGTCGCCGGTGTCTGAACGCCGGAGGGGGTGGCCACACCCCCTCCGGCGTTTGCCTCACGTCTGGTAGCGATCGGCCAGCGCCATCTGCTCGGTGGCGCCGATCAACGCGTTGAACTCCGTGAACGGCAGACCCTGGGTGGCGAGCGCCTGCACGTCGTCCCGCGCCCGCACCTGCGCGAGGTAGTCCGCCATCGCCTTGGTCGCGACCAGCAGCGTGTCGACCGGCAGGATGATGATCGCGTAGCCGAGCGCGCGTAGCCGCGGGAACGGCAGCATCGGCGAGCGGCCGCCGGAGGCGTAGTTGTAGAGCAGGGGGACGTCGAACGCGCGTGCCACCTGCTCGACCTGGGCCTCGTCGCGCGGCGCCTCCACGAAGAGCACGTCGGCGCCGGCCCGCGCGGCCGCCTCGCCGCGCCGCAGCGCCTCGTCGAGGCCCACCGCCGAGATGGCGTCGGTGCGCGCGATGATCAGAAGATCCGGATCGCGGCGCGCCTCGACCGCCGCGCGAATCTTGCCGGCGAACTCGCCGAGCGGGACGAGCTGGTGCCCGCTCAGGTGCCCGCACCGCTTGGGCGCGACCTGATCCTCGATGTGCAGCGCCGCCACGCCGGCCGCCTCGTAGGCCTGCACCGTGCGACGCACGCCGAGGGCGTTGCCGTAGCCGGTGTCGGCGTCGGCGATGAGGGGGATCGACACGGCGGCGGCGAGATTGCGCGCCTGATCGGACATCTCGGCCAGGCCCGCGTACCCCAGGTCGGGCAGGCCCAGGCGCGAGGCCGAGGTGCCGAAGCCCGTCATGTAGACCGCCTCGAAGCCGGCGCGCTCGACCAGGCGGGCCGACACGCCGTCGTAGGCCCCCGGCACCACCAGACCGTTCTTCTGGCCGACGAGGCTGCGCAACGTGCGGCGGACGCTCATGCGGTGTCTCCTCTGGCGCGCGCGATGCGGCGATCGAGCGCCGGGTGCGAGTAGAGCAGGAACTCCTTCAGGCGATGCGGGCGCCGCTCGGCCAGGTTGAGCGCGCCCAGCCGCTCCATGGCGCCGATGAAGGCCGCCGGATCGCGCGTGAGCGCCAGCGCGAAGTCGTCGGCCTGCCGCTCGATCCAGCGCGAGAAGCCGTTGGCCAGCGGCATCTGGATCACGCCGACCCCCATGATGATCAGCCCGAGCCACGGCAGCCCGGCCGGGTCGGCGCGGCCGGCCAGCCCCCACCACCGCACGCCGGCGTCGAGCAGCGCCCCGGCCACGCCGAAGGTGACGAGCGTCAGCGCCGCCTGGACGACGAGCCCGCGGCGCAGGTCGCCGTGGACGTGGTGGCCCAGCTCGTGGGCCAGGACGGCCTCGACCTCGTCCTCGCGAAAGCCGGTGGCCAGCGTGTCGAACAGGATGATGCGCCGCGTGCGGCCCAGCCCGACGACGGCGGCGTTGGCGGTGCGGCTCTTGCGCGACTGGTCCAGCACCCACACGCCGATCGCGGCGACACCGGCGCGCTCGGCCAGTGCCAGCAGGCGGCGCTCGAGGGCGGGATCACTCAGACGGGTGACGCGGTAGAAGAGCGGCACGATCACGACCGGGAACAGCGCGGCCAGCCCGATGCCGATCACGAAGAAGACCGCGGCGGCGATCAGCCACCACCACGGTGTGGCGCGCAGCAGCCCGTACACGACGAGCACGCCGGCCAGGCCGAGGATACCGCCCATCACGGCGGCCTTGGCGCGATCCAGGAGCCAGCCGGTGAACGGCTGATGCAGCAGGCCGTACCGGCGCGGCAGCCAGAAACCGCGGGTCCAGCCCAGCGGCAGCGCGAGGAGTGCCTGACCGGCCGCGAGGACGACCGCCACCAGCACGACCCGCAGCCACCACGCCGGCGTGAGGGCGGCGGCCGCGCGACCGAGCGCGACGGAGGTCCCCGAGACGAGCACGATCAGCGAATACGCGGCACCGAGCGCGAAGCCGGCGAGCGTGAGCCCGAGCTGCAGGCGGTGATAGCGCGCGGCCGTGTCCGGATCCGACATACGCGCACATTGTACCTACCGCGAGCCGAGGGCATACTCGGCCAGCGTCGATGCGGGAGGGTGTGGTGATGTCGCTCGTACTGTCGCTGCTCGTCGTCGCGCTGGCCGTGGTGCCGGCCGCGGCCCAGGACCGGCTCGATGCCGTCGCCGCGGCCGTCGATCGCGCGCTGGCCCCCGCCTCGGCCGAGGCGGGGGCCGTCGTGCGCATGGCCGCGTTCCTGGGGACGGCGCCCGACGTCCTGCGCGCCGAGCGCGCGGGCACGCACCTGGGCTGGGGCGACCTGTTCGTCTCGCACCGGATCGCCACCCGCGGCGCGCATCCGATCGAGCAGGTCTTCGCCGCGCGGCGCAGCGGCGCGCCCTGGGGCACGATCGCCGAGGAGGCGCGCGTCGAGGTCGAGACGCTCGTGCAGGACGTCGCCGCGCTGTGGCCCGAGGCCGCTCGGGCCAGGCCGGGCGGCGAGACCGCGCCCGCGGCGCCCGCCCCGCCCGCGACGCCCGAGCCGCCTCGGGGCCTCGGCAGTCGCGTGCTCGACGTGCTGCGCGGCGCCCCCGCGGACACGTCCGGCGAGCGCGCGCGCGACGAGCCGCCGGTCGATCGCGCGCCGGACGAGATCCGCGAGCGGATGATTCGTGGCGGCGGGGCCCGCACCCGGTGACCCCGGCCGCGACGCGTTCGGGTACAATGAACCGACATTCACTCTGGAGCGACGAGGAGCCCGCATGTTCGAGTCCGTCGAGGAGGTCCAGCAGCGGTTCCGTGACGCGAGCTACATCGCCAACCGGCGTATCTCCACCGTCATCTTTCTCGGCGCGCGCATGGGACGGCCGGTCCTCATCGAGGGCCCGGCGGGCGTCGGCAAGACCGAGCTGGCCAAAGCGCTCTCGGACATCACCGGGCGGGCGCTCATCCGCCTGCAGTGCTACGAGGGGCTCGACGAGGGCAAGGCGCTCTACGAGTGGCAGTACGCCAAGCAGCTGCTCTACACGCAGCTCCTGCGCGAGCGCATCGGCGAGCTGATCGCCGACGCGCCCTCGCTGCCGGAGGCGGTGTCGCGCATCGCCGGCCAGGACGACGCGTTCTTCTCCTATCGCTTCCTGTCGCCGCGCCCGCTGCTGCAGGCCATCCGGTCCGAGGAGCCGGTCGTGCTGCTGATCGACGAGATCGACAAGGCCGAGCCGGAGTTCGAGGCGTTCCTGCTCGAGGTCCTGTCCGACTTCCAGGTCTCGATCCCCGAGCTGGGCACCGTGAAGTCGCGCCACATCCCCCTCGTCGTCCTCACCTCGAACAACGCGCGCGAGCTCAGCGACGGCCTCAAGCGGCGCTGCCTGCACCTGTTCATCGACTTCCCGGTGCCGGCCGACGAGCTGGAGATCATCCGGCTCAAGGTGCCGGAGGCGCCCGAGCGGCTGGCCCGCGCCGTCGTCGCGGCGGTGCAGAAGATCCGGACGCTGGAGCTGCGCAAGCCGCCGTCGGTGTCGGAGTCGATCGACTGGGCGCGCTCGCTGGTGATCCTCAACGCCAAGGAGCTCGACCCCGCGCTGGTCGAATCGACGCTGACCATGCTGGTCAAGTACGAGAAGGACATCGAGCGCGTCAAGGGCGCGCTGGACAAGGTGCTGGCCGACACCCCCGCCTGAGGATGGAAGAGAGAATCCTCGAGTTCATCGGCGACCTCCGCCGCGCCGAGCTGCGCATCTCCACGGCCGAGGCGCTCGACGCCCTGGCCGCGAGCGCCGAGGTCGGCCTGACGGATCGCGAGACCTTCAAGGCGACGCTGGCCTCGACGCTGGTCAAGGAGGCCCGCGACGAGGACACGTTCAACCGGATCTTCAACCTGTACTTCCTCGACCTGGAGGCGCTCGGCGAGGGGCTCAAGAAGGCGCTGGGCCCCGAGGACCCCAAGGTGCAGGACCAGCTCGACCGCCTGGCCGACGAGGAGAACCTCGACCTCGACGAGCTGACCGAGCTGCTGATGCGCGGGCAGGGGAGCGAGATGGAGATGGCCATCCGCTCGGGCAGCCAGAACGCCGGCCTCGAGCGACTGATGTACTTCCTGCAGGTCGGCTTCTTCAGCCGGCGCATCTCCGACCAGTTCGACTGGTCGGCGATCGAGCGCGACATCGAGAAGATCCTGCAGGCCCTGGAGGCCCGCGGCCTCGACCCCGGGCAGCTGGCCCGCATCCGCAACTATCTGGAGCTGCGGCTGGAGGCGTTCCGCCGCATGATCCGCCAGCACGTGCAGCGCGAGCTGGAGCGCCGGGCCTACCGGGCCGGCGAGAAGCTGACCCGCGAGGTCCTCGCCGACAAGCCGCTCTTCGCGCTGACCCCCGACGAGGTCGCGCAGATGAAGAACGTCGTGGCCAAGCTGGCCCGGCGGATCAAGGACGCGCTGGCCCTGCGCCAGCGGCAGGAGCAGAAGGGGCGCATCGACACCCGGCGCACGACGCGCAAGAGCCTGTCCTACGGCGGCGTGCCGATGGAGATCTTCCTCAAGCGGCGGCACCGCGAGAAGCCCAAGCTCATCACCATCTGCGACGTCTCCGACTCGGTGCGCAACGCCTCCCGCTTCATGCTGCAGCTCGTGTGGAGTCTTCAAGAATGCTTCAGCCGCGTGCGCTCCTACGTGTTCGTGTCGGAGATCGCCGAGGTCACGCAAGCGTTCTCGATCCACCCGGTGGAGCGGGCGATCGAGTGGGCGCTCAAGGGCGCGCCGGTCGACTACCACTGCCGCTCGGACTTCGGCTTCGCGTTCAGCCGCTTCGCCACCACCGAGCTGGAGTCGCTCGACCGCAAGACCACGATCCTGCTCCTGGGCGACGCGCGGAACAACTACAACGACCCCCAGGCGTGGGCGCTGCGGCAGATCCGGGAGCGCGTGAAGGGCATCATCTGGCTCAACCCGGAGGGGCAATGGGGCTGGGGCATCGGGGACAGCGTGATGCCGCTCTACGCGCCGGCCTGCGACATCGTGCGCGAGTGCCGCACCATCGGCCAGCTCGGCGAGGTGGTGGACCACCTCGTGTACCAGTGGTGGCGCCGAGGACGATAGGCCCGACGGCGTCAGGACGCTGGCCCGACCCTTGCTGCCACGATTCGGTGTGCGTGTGCTCGTTCTCCTCGCCCTGATCGCCGCCGCCGGTCTGGCGTTCGCCCAGGCCGCGCAGCCGGCCGATCAACCCGACTGCGTCGTCCTCGAGGATTTTTCCCACGCCCGGGTCGGCGAATTTCCCGCCCAGTGGGAAGCGCGCAAGGACGAGGGCCAGAGCGTCTACCGCGTGCGCGAGGAGGGCGGCCGTCGCTTCCTCGCCGCGCTCTCGCACGGGCTGGGTATCCAGGCCGGCCGCCAGGTCGCGGCCTGGAGCCTGGCGACGCATCCGATCCTGGTCTGGTCGTGGCGCCCGCGGGAGTTCCCGCATGGCGCCGACGAGCGCCGGTCGGCTACCAACGACAGCGCGCTGGCGGTCTACGTGGCGGTGCCGTACTCGCGGGTCCGGGGCCCCAAGGCGGTGAAGTACATCTGGAGCGAGACGGTCCCGGTGGGCACGCGGCTGTCCTCCAACGGGGGCCTCACGCAGGTGCGCGTCATCCAGAGCGGGCCGCCGGCGTCGAAGGACGGGTGGGTCGAGGAGCGCGTGAACGCGCTGCGCGACTGGCGGGTCGCCTTCAAGTCGACCGAGACGCCGAAGGGGGCGGGCATCGCCGTCCTCACCGACGCCGACGACACCCGGTCGACGGCCGCCGGCGACTACGCCAGCTTCCGCGCCTGCCGCTCCTGACCGTCGCTTCCCGCGCCGTCAGCTGCGGAGCGGAGGCGGACGGCGAAAGCTCTCGCAGGGATCGACGTCGTCCAGGCGCGGCGTGAACCACACCCAGTCGTACGGCAGGCGGCCCTCGAACCTGGCCGCGTAGTCCTGGGGCCGCGTCCAGTCCTCGCGGACCTCGAGCGGCGCCACCGCGGCCATCGTGGCGGCGGGCTCGCGGGCGCGCAGGTAGCTCGGCACGCCGCGATCCGTCCGCACGTGACCGTTGCCGGCGATCAGCACGGCGCCGTCGCGCGCGGCCGCGGTTCCTAGCATGCTGTCGGCCAGCGCGGCGTCGCGCGCGCGCTGCGCCCGCACCATCCCATCGATGCGATCGGCCGGCAGATGGCCACAGTGCGCCTCGCGGATCTCGGTGGCCAGCGCGGCCTGGCCGCCGCCCGGCAGCGGGCGGTCCAGCGCGTGGCGCGTCACGAACTCCTCGGCGAGCGCGCCGCGCTGCCCGCGCGCCAGCGCCCGCACCGTCGCCGGCGCCAGGTTGGCGGCGACGATCGGCAGGTTGGCGTCGAGCGCCGCCTGGGCGATCGGCTCGTAGTACGCCCAGTCCGGCCAGCCCGAGCGCTTCCAGTCGACGGCGCGCGCCAGCCCGGCGGCATCGTGCGGCGCCGCGGCGAGCTGGCGCGCGATGACGGGCGTGTCGTCGGCCGTGAACATCTCGAACGCGACGGCGGGCCGGCGACCGGCGTCGAGCAGGGCCCGCACCAGCGTCGCCTGGATCCGGTGATGGTCGGGGTGGTCGTGGCGCTCGCCGAGCAGCACGTAGCGCGCGCGCACCAGCGCCGCGGCGACGGCGTCCGCGCTGACGAAGCGGCCGCCCTTCACGTCCCAGATGCGTCCGGTCAGGGGGTGCTCACGTCCCAGCGGCGCCCGCCAGGGGCCGAGGTCGATCGCCGCCGGCTTCACCGCGCAGCCCACGAGCAGGCCGATCACCACGAGCGCCAGACGGCTCCGGCCCACCATGCCGTCAGCATACGCCTGTGTTAGCCTCAGCCCATGCCGCGCAAGACCGCGCCCGGCCGCCGCCGAACCGCGCGATCGCGCACGGCTCGCTCGGGCGCCGGATTGCGCGCCGGAACGAAAGCCGTTCGATCAGATGCGGTGACGAAAGCCGGTCGACCGGACGCTGGAACGAAATCCGCTCGACCGGACGTGTCGGAGCCACGCCGCTCCTCGACCAGGCCACCCACGAAGCGACCCGGGCACCCGCCACCCGCTCCAACCGACCCGCTCGAGGACTTCTACGCGCGCGGCGTCACCGACGGCCTGCCGGTCGTTCCGCCCACGCGCGAGCGCGTGGAGGCCGCGGTCGAGGCCTCGGGCCGCGCCGCCGACGAGCTGATCGCGCTGGTGCCCCCGAACTTCGGGCGCGCCACGGTCGAGAAGATCGCCGTCAACGCCGTGATGGCCGGCTGCCGCCCGGAGTACCTGGCGGTCGTGATCGCGGCGGTCGACGCGGTGTGCGACGAGCGATTCGACCTGCACGGCGTGTCGGCGACGACCAACGCGCCGGCGCCGCTGGTGATCGTCAACGGGCCCGTCCGCCATCGCCTCGACATCAACTGCGGGGCCGGCCTGTTCGGGCCGGGCTGGCGCGCCAACGCCACCATCGGCCGCGCGCTGCGATTCGTGTGCGTGAACCTGGGCGGCGCCGTGCCCGGCGTGGTCAGCATGTCCACGCTGGCCCATCCCGGTCGCTACACCTACTGCATCGGCGAGCGCGAGGAGGCGAGCCCGTGGGAGTCGCTGGCCGTCGAGCATGGCTGGGCCCCGACCGACGACACGGTGGCGCTGCTCGCGGCCGACGCGCCGCTGACCATCTACGACCAGCGCAGCCGCACCGCGCCCGACCTCTGCGCCACCATCGCCGCCAGCATGGCGGTGCTCGAGCACCACAAGATGACCCACTGGGGCGACACGCTGCTGGTCCTCTCGCCCGAGCACGCGGCGATCATCGCCGGCGACGGCTGGACGAAGGCCGACGTCCGCCGTTTCCTCTTCGAGCGTCTGCAGCGCCCGGTGCGCGAGCTGGTGCCGGGCCACAACGGCGGCGACGGCCTCCCCGAGCACGTGCTGCGCAAGTTCGCCGATCCCGAGCACGACGAGACGCTGATCCCGAAGTTCCGCGCGCCCGAGCACATCAAGATCCTCGTGGCCGGCGGCACCGCCGGCCGCTTCTCGGCCGTCGTGGCCGGCTGGTCCTTCTCCAAGGGCTCCAACCTCGTGATGAGGAGAATCGCATGACCGAATACCTCGACCCGACCGACTCCGTCGCCGTCCCCCGCCAGACCGCACCGCGGCCGTCGAGCCTCGACGGCAAGGTGGTGACGCTGCTCGACATCTCCAAGGCCAAGGGCGATCACCTGCTCGACCGCCTCGAGGAGCTGCTGCGCGAGCGCACCGGGGTGAAGGCGGTCGTGCGCAAGAAGAAGCCGACGTTCGCGCGGCCGGCGCCCGACCCGCTGCGCCAGGAGATCGTCGGCGCCACCGACGTGCTCATCGAGGCGCTCGCCGATTGAGGGTCCTGCACCACGTGCAGTGTGCACGACGGCGTGTTCTTCGAGGATCACGGCATTCCCACGGCGACGGTCATCTCCACCGAGTTCGTGCGGGCGGCGGCCGCCCAGGCCAACGCGCTGGGGGCGACGGCCTACAAGACCGTCGTGGTCGCGCATCCCGTCCAGCCGCTCACCCGTGAGGAGGTGCGAGCGCTGGCCGACAAGGCGTTCGACGAGATCATGGCGAGGCTGACGCAATAGCGCCCGCCCGGGGACGTCCCGGCGCGGTGGGCCGCGCCGTGCTGTTCGTCCACCTGGCGCTGTCGCCGCTCGCCTTCTCGAGCGCGACGATCGAGGCGTTCGAGTCCACCAAGGCCGCCCTCCTGCTGGCGGCGGCGATCGTCGTCGGCGCGCTGGCGCCGCGGGCGCTGGCCGTCGGCCCCCGCCGGCTGGCCCGCGATCCGCTGGCGCTCGGCGGCGTGCTCTTCGTGGCCTCCGCCGTCGTCTCCACGCTGGCCTCGATCGGCGTGTGGACGTCGCTGCTCGGCGCGCCCGAGAGCTACTTCGGGCTCACGACCATCCTCGCCTACGCCGTGCTCTTCCTGGCCACCCGCGCGCTGTGCGAGCACGCCGACGACGCGCGGTGGCTGCTGCTGGCTCCGGTCGTGGCGGCGGCGCCGGCCGGCGCCTACGCCGTGGTGCAGATCGCCGGCCTCGATCCGATCGTCTACGCGCGGGTATCGGGTCTCGGCGGCTTCGTGCGCCCGTTCGCCACGATGGGCCACCCGAACTTCCTCTCCGCGTTCCTGGTGATGGCCCTGCCGCTCGTCGTCTACGCGCTGGTCCGGGCCCTCGGCCGCGGCCAGCGGGCGGCGGCGGCGGTCCTCGGCGCCGTGGCCGTCGCGTCGGGTGTGGCGGTCGCGATCGCGGTGTCGCGCGGCGCCTGGCTCGCGCTGGCGGCGGCCGCGCTCGTGGTGATCGTCGGCGCGCTGGCCGCGGGCGAGCGTCGCGCCCTCGCTTCCATCGGCGCGCTGGCCGGCGCCGGCCTGCTGGCCCTCGCCGGCCTCGCGCTCGTCCTGCCCGGCGGCGCGGGCGGCGTCGTGCTGGCGGGGCTGCTCCAGCGTGTGCGCCAGCTCGGCGACGCCGGCAGCCGCCAGCACATCTGGCGGGCAGCCTGGGAGATCTTCCGCGATCATCCGCTGGTCGGCAGCGGGCTCGACACGTTCCAGGTCGCGTTCGCCGGCAAGCGCACCGCCGCCTACTGGGCGGTCGAGTGGAACGGCAGTCCGACCCGCGCCCACAACGAGGTGCTGAACCTGCTGGCCACCCAGGGCGCGCTCGGCGCCCTCGCGGTGGCGCTGCTGGCCGTCGGGCTCGCGCTGGCGACGCGGCGGGCGCTGCGCGGCGCGCATGACCGGCTGTTCGTTCTGGCGCTCGCCGCCGGTATCGTCGCGTTCGCCGTGCAGGATCTCTTCAGCTTCACGGTCGCGGGCTGTGGAACGCTGGCGGTCACCCAGGCCGCGGTGCTCTCGCGCCTGGCCACGCCGTCCGGCCCGGCGTCCGCGCGCGACGGCGGCATCAGCCTCGCCGTGACGCTGGCCATCGTGGTCCTGCTCGCGGTCGGGCTCTTCGTCGCCAACCTGTCGGCGGAGCCGCTGCTCGACGAGCCGGGACGCGCCGTCGGCGGGTTCTTGATCCTGATCGCGCTGCTCGCCGGCGGCGCTGTCGCGCTCGCGCTCGGGTGGCCGACACCAGCGCCTGCGCACGCCGCGCCCGGGGTGAGGGGCCAGGCGCTGACGCCGATCGCTCCGCCCCGTCCGGCGACGGTGGCGTCCTGGGGGGTGGGTGCGGTGCTGCTCGTCGCGCTCGTGCTGCGGCCGCTGGCCGCGGCGTGGGCCGCTCAGGAGGGCGTGCAGCTGACGTCGCCGGCGCCGGCGGCGGCCGTCGAGCGGCTGCGGCGCGCGGTCTGGCTCGATCCGGTTGTCGAGCTGTACTGGGTGAAGCTGGGCGCCGCCGCCCACGCCCTGGCGCGCCGCGAGCCCGACCCCGCCGCGCGCCGGCGCGCCCTCGGCGAGGCGCGCGCGGCCTACGAGCGCGCGCGCCGGCTGGCGCCGGCCAACTCCTACGACTACGCGAACCTCGCGCGGGTGACGGCCGACCTCGCGGCCGAGGGGCTGGCCACGCCGGCCGAGGCGTTCGCCGGCTTCGACCGGGCCCTCGCCATGGACCCGAACAACGCCTACTTCTACGTCGACGCCGCCGGTGCCGCCACCAGCCTGGGCGACGCCGAGCACGCGCGTGACTACGCGGCGCGCGGCGCGGCCCGCTATCCACGCTTCGGCGTCGTGCGCGCCCAGCTCGCCTACGTCGCGCTCCTGGAGCGGCGTCCCGCCGACGCCGTCGAGCCGCTGCGCCAGGCGCTGGCCGCCGAGTGGCACGGGGCCACCGAGGCCCAGGCGCTCGCCGCCTCCAACCTGGCGGCCGCGTACCTGCAGCTCGGCAGGCCTGCCGACGCCGAGCCGGCCGCGCGACTCGCCCTCGCCCAGGTGCCGGCGCTGGCCGACGCGCGCTTCAACCTGGCCAGGGCCCTGGAAGGGCTGGGCCGTCGGCAGGACGCCATCGCAGAGTACCGGCGGGTGCTGACCGAGCGGCCCGACTACACGCCGGCCCGCGACGCGCTGCGCGCGCTCGGCGCCTCCTGAGGGTATCGTGAGCGTCGTGATCCCACCGTCTCCGGACGTTCTCACGGCCATCGGCGTCAGCATCGTGGCCGCCGCCGCCTTCGCGCTGGTCGCCCGGAGCATGCGCCAGCCGCTGATCCTCGGCTACATCCTGGCCGGCGCCGCGCTGGGGCCGAACGTCGGCGTCGGGCTGATCGCCGACGAGTCGAGCATCGAGCTGATCTCCGAGATGGGGCTGATCTTCCTGCTCTTCATCATCGGGCTCGAGATCAACGTGCCGGCGCTGGCCCAGGCCGGCCGCAGCATCGTGGTCAGCGGGCTGCTGCAGTTCCCCGTGTGCGTGGCGCTGGCCTGGTGGATGCTCGGCGGTCTCGTGGCCGGCGCCGGCGGCCGCTTCGATCGCCTGTACCTGGCGGTGGCGGTGAGCCTGTCCTCGACGCTCATCGTGGTGAAGCTGCTCTTCGACAAGTTCGAGATGAGCACGCTGGCCGGCCGCATCACGCTCGGCGTGCTGGTCTTCCAGGACCTGTGGGCCATCGTGTTCCTGGCCCTGCAGCCCAGCCTCGACGCGCTGCGGCCCGGCTCGCTGCTGGCGTCACTGGCGGCCGGCGGCGCCCTGGTGGCCATGGCGGCCCTGCTCTCGCGCTTCGTGCTGCCGGGGCTCTTCCGCACCGTCGCCCGCTCCTACGAGCTGCTGCTCGTCACCGCGGTGGCGTGGTGCTTCTTCGTGAGCGGCACCGCCGGCGCGCTCGGGCTCTCGCGCGAGATGGGCGCGCTCATCGCGGGGATGGTGATCGCCGCCTTCCCGTACGGGACCGAGGTCATCACGCGGCTGTCGGGCATCCGGGACTTCTTCGTGACGCTGTTCTTCGTGGCGCTCGGCCTGAAGGTGCCGCTCCCGTCCCGCCACCTGCTACTGCTGGCCGGGCTGGCCGCGCTGTTCGTGATGGCCAGCCGGCTGGTGGCCATGCTGCCGATCTTCGCGGCGCTGCGGCTGGACACGCGCACGGCCGGCGTGGTGGCGGTCAATCTCTCGCAGGTCAGCGAGTTCTCGCTGGTCATCGTCTCGCTCGGCCTGGCCCTCGGGCACGTGAGCCAGACGCTGGCCTCGCTGGTGCTCTACACGCTGCTCGTCACCGCGATCGTCTCGACCTACGCGATCCGCTGGAACCACCGCATCGCCACCGCGCTGGCCCACGGGCTCGCGGCCACCGGCATGCCGCGCTGGCTGGGCCGCCGCGTGGCGACGCCGGCGGCGGAGACGGCGGGCGGCGATCCGCACGACATCTTCTTCCTGGGCGTCTCCCGCGAGGGGCTGGCGTTCCTGCGCCACCTGGAGCGCGAGCACCCGGCGATGAAGCAACGGATCGTCGCGCTCGACTTCAACCCCGAGACGCTCGAGCAGCTGCAGGCCGACGGGGTGGAGTGCCACTACGGCGACGTGAGCAACCCGGAGACGCTGCGGCACGCGGGGATCGAGCACGCGCAGGTCGTCGTCTCGAGCATCTCCGACTGGTTCTTGCAAGGGACGGACAACTTGCGATTGCTCCGCCAGGTGCGCCGGCTGGTGCCGCACGCGCGGACGATCGTGACGGCGGACGGGTTGAAGGCGGCCGAGCGGCTCTACGCCGAGGGCGCGAACTACGTGCTGATCACGCCCATGCTGGCGGCCGCCCACCTGTATGGCTTGCTGGCCGAGCCGAGCGCCGACGCCCTGAGCGCCGCCCGGCGGCGCCAGGCATCCGAGCTGGAAGCCGGTCCGCCGCCGGCCAACGCCTGAGCTAGCCGCCCAGCCGCCAGACGCGCCCGCCCGGCTGCTCCTCGGTCAGCGTGAACTGGGGCAGCGCGAAGTGGTCGGCGAGGTCCTGGAAGACCACCCGCACACGGGCGCCGATGGCCACCCTGGCCTCGTCCTCCATCGTGAAGTCCGGCTTGACCAGGTTGGTGATGATGCGCAGCGCCTCGTCGGGCGAGGGCTGGCCGCGCTGCTCGTCGAGCTCGATCAGCACGACCGCGTAGGGGGTGGCGTCCTTGAAGCCCGGCTGGATGGCGTGCATGACGATCTCGTAGGAGTGAATCGTCCCGCGCCCGCTGACCTCTTTCCAGGTCCAGCCAAGGTCCATGCACCACGGACAGGCGTGCGTGGGCGGATAGCGCATGAGGCCGCAGGCCTTGCAGGCGCGCACCATGAGCTGGTGGCGCCGCGCGTGAGCGAAGTACTCGTTCCACTCGCTGTCGTTGTCGGGTACGACGAGCGACATGCCGCGATAGGTCACCGGCTGGGGCATCGAGGGCTCCGATCCAGGCGTGTGTCGGACAGGGGGGATTGGGGGGATGCGCCTCGCATCCCCCCATGTTCATGAGCCGCTGCGCGGGTGATCATCGCCGCATGATCAAGGCCGAGCCCAGCGGGGGCATCGCCCAGCCGAGGTTCATCGTGATCTGCGCGTCCTTGACCTGCCGGCACCGGCCCGGCGCGTAGTCGTGGGTGTGCACGCCCTCGGTGCCCTGGGGGCAGTAGTCGTCGACGGTACCGCGGAGCTGGCGGACGTTCTCGATCACCATCGACATGCCGTGGGTGTACCCCTCGCACAGGTGGCCGCCCGAGGTGTTGTTGGGGCGCCGGCCGCCCAGCTCGATGATGCCGCTCGACACGTACTGGCCGCCCTCGCCCTTCTTGCAGAAGCCGTACTCCTCGAGCTGCAGCATCGTCGTGAACGTGAACGCGTCGTAGGAGCCGGTGACGCTCACGTCCTCGGGCGTGATGCCGGCCTGAGGGAAGACGATGTCCTTGGCGTAGTAACCGGCCACGCGGCTGATCGGTCCGTGGGCCCAGTGGAAGTCCAGCCGCGGCTTGGCGACGCGCCCGGCCACGCCCAGGATGTGGATCGGGCGCTGGCGCATGTCGCGGGCCCGCTCGGCCGAGGTCACGATGATGCACGTCGCGTTGTCCGTCTCCAGGCAGCAGTCGAGCAGGTGCAGCGGCTTTACGATCCAGCGCGAGCCGACGACGTCCTGCACGGTCACCCGGTCCTTGAGCAGCGCCTTGGGATTCTGCGAGGCGTGCTTGCTGTGGGCGACCTTGACGTGGGCCACCTGCTCGGAGGTGGTGCCGTAGTCGTACATGTGGCGCATGAACGTGGGCGCGAAGTTCTGGCCGGCGCTGCGCATGCCGTAGGGCACCTGGGCCAGGTCCAGGCCGCGCACCGGCTGGGCGGCCCGGGCGCCGGTGCCGCCGATGCGGAACTCGGAGTAGCCGTTCATCGAGCGGTAGATCGCGACCGTCTTGCACATGCCGGCCTCGATCGCGCCCATGGCCAGCCCCACCAGCGCCTCGCTCGACGAGCCGCCGCCCATCACGTCCATGTAGAAGTTGAGGCGGATGCCCAGGTCCGGGGCCACGTGCGGGGCCAGCGTCGAGTCGCCCCCCTGGTAGTCGAGCATGCCGTCGACGTCGCCGGCCTTGAGACCGGCGTCGAGGATGGCCTTGCGGACCGCCTCGACCGCCAGGGCGCGCGTCGAGCGCCCCGACCCGCGCGAGTACTCCGTCTCGCCCACGCCCACGATGCAGTACTTGTCCCGCAGATGGCTCATCGTCGCTCCCCTCACTGTTCCGGCTGCGGAGTATAGCGCAAGCGCGGCGGCCGGCAGGCCCCGAGCAGCCCCGCGGCCAGCAGGTTGAAGGCGGCCGACACCACGAAGGCGCTGCGATAGGTGCCGGTCGCGTCGTAGACGGCCCCCGCCGCCAGCGGCCCCCAGGCCGCCATGGAGCCGGACAGCATGAAGAGGAAGCCGACCAGCGAGCCCGCGTGGGCGTGGCCGAAGAAGTCGCCGACGATCGCCGGGAACAGCGTGGTGATCGTCCCGTAGGAGTAGCCGAAGACGAACGCGGTCGCGTAGAGGGCCGGCAACTCCCGCGCGGCCGTGAAGGCGGCGAAGGCGAGGGCCTGGAGCAGCATCGCCAGGACGATCGTGGGCCGGCGGCCGATCCGGTCGGAGACCCAGCCCATCACGAGCCGGCCGAAGACGGCGCCGGCGCCGGTGGCGCTCACCGCCGAGGCCGCGGCCAGCGGCGAGTGGCCGAGGTCGCGGGCCAGCGGCACCAGGTGCACCAGCGGAATGAACACCGGGATCCACGTCGCGGTGTAGGCGGCGCCCAGCAGCCAGAACGAGCTGGTATGCAGCGCGGCCGACAGGGCCAGCACCGGCACGGCGCCGCGCTCGATCACCGGCGGCGCCGCCGCGCCGTCGGGGTAGAGCCCGAGCGAGGCGGGATCGCGCCGCATCAGCGGCGCCACCGCGTTGACCACGAGGGCCACCGCGACGCCGAACAGGACGTAGGCGCCGCGCCAGCCGAGCGCACCGACCGCGAGCTGGGCCAGCGGCGGCAGCACGAGCGTGCCGGCGCTGGCCCCGGTGTTGGCCAGCCCGGCGGCCAGTCCCCGGCGCCGCACGAACCACTTCACGACGGTGCTGTTGCAGGGCACGAAGGCCGTGCCCATGCCGGCGCCGGCGACGAGGCCGTAGATGACGTAGGGTTGCCAGAGCGCGTGCACGAGGGCCATCGAGGCCAGGGCGGCGCCGAGGATCGCGCCGCCGGCGGCGATGACCCGGCGGGGACCGAAGGCGTCGCTGAGCCGCCCGGCCGGGAAGCCGGAAACGCAGTACGAGAACGCGTAGAGCGAGAACACACCCGAGAGGCTCGCCCGGCTCCAGTGGAACTCGGCCAGCAGGGCGGCGAAGAAGACGCCGAAGCAATACTGGGCGCCGTAGGCCGTGAAGAGGATCGCGAACGCGGCGGCCACGATCCGCCAGCCGTAGAACGCGGCCGGCACTATCGCTTGCCGTGCTTCGGCAGCACCTCCGCCAGGAATTTTCCGGTGTACGAGCCCGGCGTCTGCCCGATCTGCTCGGGCGGACCCTCGGCGATGATCTCGCCGCCCGCCTCGCCGCCCTCGGGGCCGAGGTCGATCACGTGGTCGGCGCACTTGATAACGTCGAGGTGGTGCTCGACCACCAGCACCGTGTTGCCGGCCTCGACGAGGCGGTCGAGCACGCCGAGCAGCTTCTTGACGTCGTCCAGGTGCAGGCCGGTCGTCGGCTCGTCGAGCACGTAGAGGATGTCGCCGGTGGCGCGGCCCCCCAGCTCGGCGGCGATCTTGAGCCGCTGGGCCTCGCCGCCCGACAGGGTCGTGGCCGGCTGGCCCAGGCGCAGATAGCCGAGCCCGACCTCCTGCATCACCCGCAGCCGCCGGGCCAGCGTGTGCTGGCCCGCGAAGAACTCGACGGCCTCGTCGACGGTGAGGCGGAGCACGTCGCCGATCGAGCGGCCGCGGATCTTCACGCCGAGCACCTCGGGCCGGTAGCGGCGCCCCTCGCACTCCTGACAGGAGACGTAGACGTCCTCAAAGAAGTACATCTCGAGCTTCTGGAAGCCGTCGCCCTGGCACGACTCACAGCGGCCGCCCGGCACGTTGAACGAGAACGCGCCGGCGCGGAGGCCGAGTGCCTTGGCCCGGGGCAGCGCGGCGTAGAGCTTGCGGATCTCGTCGAACGCCTTCACGTAGGTGACCGGGTTGGAGCGCGGCGTGCGCCCGATCGGCTCCTGGTCGATGAGCCGCACGCCCTTGAGGTACTCGAGCCCGAGGAGCGCCGTGTAGGCGCCGGGCGCGAGGAACTCCGTCTTGAACGCCCGGGCCGCGGCGCGGTAGAGCGTGTCGTGCACGAGCGTAGATTTGCCGGAGCCGGAGACGCCGGTGACGACGGTGAGCGTGCCGAGCGGCACCCGCAGCGTCACGTCCTTGAGGTTGTGCTCGCGGGCGCCGGTGAGGACGAGCTGGCGGCGGCCGGGGCGGCGCACGAGCGGCACCGGGATCGTCTCCCGGCCCGACAGGTAGCGCGCGGTCAGCGAGCGCGTGGACTTGCGGAACTCCTCCTGGGGCCCGGCGAAGACGATCTCGCCGCCGCGCTCGCCCGAGCCCGGTCCCAGCTCGACCACGTACTCGGCGGCCTCGATGAATCCGCGATCGTGCTCGACGACCACGACGGTGTTGCCGGCCTGGGCCAGCTCGCGGCAGAGATCGGCCAGCCGCATCGTGTCGCGCGCGTGCAGGCCGATCGACGGCTCGTCCAGCACGTAGAGCGTACCGACGAGCTGGGAGCCGAGCTGGTTGGCGAGGTTGATCCGCTGGGCTTCGCCGCCCGACAGCGAGCGCGTCTGGCGGGCGAGCGTGAGGTAGCCGAGGCCCACGCGCAGCAGGAAGGTGAGCTTGGCGCCGAGCTGGCGGAGGATCTCGCGGCCGACGGCGGCCTCCCAGGCCGTGAGCTTGAGGTCCCGCAGCACGGTGGCAGCCTCTTCGATGGTGAGCGCGGTGAACTCGGCGATGGTGAGGCCGGCGACGCGCACCGCCAGCGCGGGCGGCTTCAGCCGGGCGCCGTGACAGACCGGGCACCGGGACTGGCTGCGATAGCGCGACAGGAACACGCGCACGTGCAGCTTGTAGCGGTACGACTCGATCTCCTCGAAGAAGCCGTTGATGCCGGGAAAAGGGCCGTCGCCCTCGTACACGAAGGCCCGCGCCTGCTCGCCCAGCTCCTCCCAGGGGCGGGTGGCGTCGAGACCCGCGCGCTTGGCCGCCTTCATCAGCTCGCGCTGGTACCAGCGTCCCGACGGGTGCGTCCACGGCTCCACGGCGCCGCCGCCGAGGCTCAACGTGCGGTCGGGCACGACGAGCGCCTCGTCGTACTTGAGGACGTTGCCGAAGCCCTTGCACTCGGCGCAGGCCCCCAGCGGGTTGTTGAACGAGAACAGCAGCGGCTGGGGGCGCTCCAACGCGGTCCCGCAGGCGGCGCAGCGGAACGCCTCGGCGAACACGCGGCGGCCGCCGTCGACCAGCTCCACGGCGACCTGACCGCCGCCCTCCCGCAGCGCGCTCTCGATCGACTCCACCAGCCGGCCGCGCTGGTCCGGAGCCAGCACGAGCCGATCGAGGACGACCGCCAGCGCGCCGTCGATGGCCGCCGGCGGTGCCGCCGCCAGGTCGCAGGCCGCGCCGTTCATCAGGACGCGGGCGAAGCCGCGCCGCGTGAGCGCCGCCCACAGGTCGGCGGGCGGCTGCCCCGAGGAGACCGGGAGCGGAAACGTGATCAGGGCGCGGGCGCCAGCGTGCTCGGCCAGCAGCGTGTCGGCGATGGACTCCGGCGAGTGCGACGCCGCCCCGGCGCCGCACTGCGGGCAGTGCACGCGGCCGATCTTGGCGTACAGCAGCCGCAGGTAGTCGTACACCTCGGTGGCGGTGCCGACGGTCGAGCGCGCCGTGCGCACGGGATTCTTCTGCTCGAGGGCGACGGCCGGCCGGATGTTCTCGATGCGATCGACGTCGGGGCGATCGACGCGGTCGAGAAACATGCGGGCATAGGTCGAGAGCGATTCGATGTAGCGCCACTGCCCCTCGGCGAACAGCGTGTCGAAGGCCAGCGACGATTTGCCGGAGCCGGAGACGCCGGTGACGACGGTGAGCCGATCGTGGGGAATCTCGAGGGAGAGGTTCTTGAGGTTGTTCTGGCGGGCTCCCTCGATCCGGAGCCCCGAGGGTCGGGGCATGCAGCCAGTCCTCCTGAGATGGTGAGTGTACTGGAAGTGCTATCATCGCGCCAGATGGCGGGCGGGATGCACGTGCTCATCGTCGACGACGACGCGGACGTCCGGGCCCTGCTGGCGGCCGTGCTCGAGGGCGAGACGGGAGCCCGCGTCACCGAAGCGCGCTCGGGCGCCGAGGGCATGGCGCGGCTCGCCCGCGAGGAGTTCGACGTCGCCGTCGTCGACGTGCAGCTGCCCGACCACTCCGGCCTCGAGATCCTCCGCTGGGCCCGCGCCACCGAGATCGACACCGAGCTGATCGTCCTCACCGGCCACGCCGACGTGGAGACGGCCGTGCAGGCGATGCGGCTGGGCGCCTACGACTTCATCGCCAAGCCGTGCAAGAACGCCGAGCTGCGCGAGGTGGTGGCCAAGGCGGCCGAGAAGAAGGCGCTGCGGCGCGAGAACTCGGCGCTCAAGGAGGTCGTGAACCGGCGCGACGGGCTGCCGGTCGTCGTGGGGCAGAGCCCGGAGATCCGCGAGGTGCTGGCCATCATCACACGGGTGGCCGTGAGCGACAGCCCGGTGCTGGTGCAGGGCGAGAGCGGCACCGGCAAGGAGCTGGTGGCGCGCAGCATCCACCTGCAGTCGCGGCGGGCCCAGCGCCCGTTCGTGTCGATCAACTGCGGCGCGCTGCCCGACTCGCTGCTGGAGAGCGAGCTGTTCGGCCACAAGAAGGGCGCGTTCAGCGGCGCCATCGCCTCGCGCATCGGCCTGTTCGAGGCGGCCAACGGGGGCACGCTGTTCCTGGACGAGATCGGCGAGATGTCGCCGGCCATGCAGGTGCGGCTGCTGCGCACGCTCGACTCCGGCGAGGTGCGCCGGGTGGGCGAGGAGCGCGTCTTCCACGTGGACGTGCGCGTGGTGGCGGCGACGGCCAAGGATCTGTCGCGGGAGGCCGCCGACGGTCGCTTCCGCTGGGACCTGTTCTACCGGGTGAGCACCATCGTGCTCCCGGTGCCGCCGCTGTGCCGACGCCGCCGCGACGTGCCGCAGCTGGTCGAGCACTTCCTCGCCACGCGCGGCCGCGGCGAGCCGGGCCTGCGCTTCGCCCCCGACGCGATGGCCCGGCTGGTCGACTACGGCTGGCCCGGCAACATCCGCGAGCTCCGCAACGTCGTCGAGCGCATGCAGATCCTCCACGAGGGCCGCGAGGTGCGGGCGGCCGATCTGCCGAGCGAGTTCAACGGCGCCGTCGCGACCGCGGGACCGGCGGCGCCGGGCGGTGCCGACGGGCTGGGGACGCTGGCCGACGCCGAGCGCCGCCACGTCGAGCGCGTGCTGGCCGCCACCGGCTGGAACAAGGCCCGCGCCGCCCGCATCCTCGAGGTGGATATCAAGACGCTCGGCAAGAAGATCCGCGACTTCAAGCTCGCGCCGGCGTGACGGGAGAGACTCCCGGCTCCCGGGAGAGCCTCCGCCGTTGACAGGCCGTCGCCCCGCCGGTACAATCCGCGGCGTCATGCAGTTGAGAATGATTCCTAAGAAGAGTCGAGCCGAGGCCGAGCCGCCGCTCGCCGCGCTCCGCGCGCGGGGCAAGCGGCTCACGCGGCCGCGCCGGCTCATCCTCGACGCCGTGCGGGCCAGTGAGGCCCATCCCTCGGCGGCCGCCGTCTACCGCCAGGTGCGGCGCCGGCTGCCGCGCGTGTCCCTGGCCACGGTCTACCGCAACCTCCGGATGCTGGCTGCCGAGGGGCTCCTGATCGAGCGCGCCGATCTGGCCGGCATGCGGTTCGACGGCAACACCGCGCCCCACGACCACTTCACCTGCGTGGCGTGCGGGCGCATCTACGACGTCCCGGCCCTCGGGGCCCGCGGGGTCCGCGCCCGCGTCGCCTCCCGCACGGGATTCGAGGTGCTCACGCAGCGCATCGAGTTCTACGGCCGCTGCGGCGCGTGTCGACGCGCCGGCGGTCCCACCGGTCCACCAGCAAGGAGGAGCCATGGCAGGACGAGGCCTCAAGGGTACGAAGAGCTTCGACAACCTGAAGGACGCGTTCGCCGGTGAGTCGCAGGCCAACCGCCGGTACCTGTACTTCGCGCGGGTGGCCGACATCGAGGGCTTTCCCGACATCGCGGGTCTCTTCAAGGACACCGCCGACGCCGAGACCGGCCACGCCTTCGGCCATCTCGACTTCCTGAAGGAAGTCGGCGACCCGGCCACCGGGGAACCCATCGGCAAGACCGAGAAGAACCTGAAGGCCGCCGTCGCCGGCGAGACGTACGAGTACACGCAGATGTACCCGGGGATGGCCAAGACCGCGCGCGACGAGGGATTCGCCGAGTTGGCCGAGTGGTTCGAGACGCTGGCCAAGGCGGAGAAGTCGCATGCCGGGCGGTTCAACAAGGGACTGACGCAGGTGGCCGGCAAGGAGCCGGCGGACGCGATCTGATCTCACCCGGGCGAACGGGGCGGGCGGGGCATGGGGTCCGGCGACCACGAGGCCGGACTGACAGGATACCGGCTGCGTGATCCATACGCCGGGTTGCGCGGAGTATCCGTTGGGAGTGAAACGGGTCGGCGGACCCCATGCCCCGCCCACCCCGCTCGCCCTCGGTGGGAGCTGATCACGTCGTCCACATCCATCACATCCATGCCGACACACAGCCCATCCCATGTCTGACGATCCGGCGCTCGATTTGCGGAAGGCGGAGTTCTGGGAGCTGGGCAAGGTCGAGGGGGAGCTGCGGCGGGTGTACGACATCTGCGCGGGGTGTCGGCGGTGCTTGCCGTTGTGTCCGTCGTTCAAGGTGTTGTTCGATCGGCTGGACGTCGAGGCGGTGGATGGGGACGTCGAGAAGCTGCCGAAGGCCGACGTCAAGGAAGTCGTCGATCTCTGCTACCAGTGCAAGCTCTGCTTCAACCACTGTCCGTACACGCCGCCGCACCGGTGGGCCATCGACTTCCCGCGGCTCATGCTGCGGGCGCGGGCCGCGGAGGCTCGGCAGCACGGGGTGAGCCTGCAAGATCGGATGCTCGGCAACGCCGACCTGGTCGGCAAGCTCGGCAGCCTGCTGGCGCCGCTGTCCAACTGGATGAACGAGCTGGCCGTGCACCGGGCGTTCATGCAGGCCGTCACCGGCATCCACCGCAAGCGGCAGCTGCCCAGGTTCCACCGGCCGACGTTCTCGTCGTGGTTCACGTCGACGGCCACGCCGGCGGCAGCTGAGGGCGGCCGGACCACCTCGCGCAAGGTCGCGCTGTTCTCGACGTGCTCCGTCGAGTACAACGCGCCGGCGATCGGGCGGGCGGCCGTGCGCGTGCTCGAGCGCAACGGCGTGGACGTGAGCGTGCCGGCCCAGCGCTGCTGCGGCATGCCCTACCTCGACGGCGGCGCCGTCGACGAGTGCCGCGCGCTCGTGCGCGACAACGTGCGCACGCTGGCCGCCGCCGTGCGCGAGGGACGCGAGATCGTCTCGCCGGGCCCGACCTGCAGCTACATGCTCAAGCAGGAGTACCCGTGGCTCGACGGCTCCGCCGACGCCCGCCTGGTCGCGGCCAACACGCGCGATCTCTTCGAGTACCTGGGCCGCCTGCAGGCCGAGGGCGCCCTCGACACCGGCTTCAGCCGTTCGGTCGGGCCCGTGACGTACCACGTGCCCTGCCACCTGCGCGCCCAGAACATCGGCACGAAGTCGGCCGACGTGCTGCGGGCGATCCCCGGCACCACCGTCAACGTCGTCGAGCGGTGCTCGGCCGTGGACGGCACCTGGGGGTTCAAGACGCAGTACTTCGACCTGTCGATGAAGGTGGCGCAGCCGCTCTTCGACGCGGTGCGGACAGGCGGGACGCCCACCGTCGCGACCGATTGCCCGCTGGCGGCGCTGCAGATCGCCCAGGGCACCGGCATCACGCCGCGCCATCCGATCCAGATCCTGGCCCACGCCTACGGGCTGGACGACGCATGAAGCCCGTCGCGTTCGGGGAGATCCTGAACCTGGTCGAGTACGAGAAGGTGCGGCCGGCGCGCCGGCAGGCCGTCATCGCGCTGAAGGCCGACCGGCGGGTGGGCGTGGGCCGCTACCTGTCGTTCGTCTTCGAGAACCGCGACACGGTGTGGTTTCAGATCCAGGAGATGATCCGCGCGGAGCGCATCGTGGACGAGGCGAAGATCTACGAGGAGCTGGCGGTCTACAACGCGCTGCTGCCGCAGCCCGGCGCGCTGGCGGCGACGATGTTCATCGAGATCGCCGAGGAGTCGCGGATCAAGCCGGTGCTCGACTCGCTGCTGGGCATCGACCTGGGCGAGCACGTGCGGCTGCAGGTGGGGCCCCACGCGATCCCCGGCGTGTTCGAGGCCGGGCACTCCGACGAGGAGCGCGGCAAGCTGTCGGCCGTGCACTTCGTGCGGTTCGCGCTGCCGGCCGCCGCCCGCCGCGCCTTCGCCGACGCCGAGGTCGCGCTCGCCGTCGACCATCCCGGTGATCGCGGGCGCACCGTGCTCAGCCCGGCCGCCCGGCGGCGCCTGGCCGAAGACCTGGCGTGAGACGCGCGCGCCGCGTGGTGGCCGCCGCCGCGACGGCGCTGGCGCTGGGCGCGTGCGAGCGCGCGACGCTGAGCCCCGAGGCCGAGCGCGGCCGCCTGATCTTCGCCTCGCAATGCACCGCCTGCCACGCGTTCGATCCTGCGCAGCCGGGCGCGGTCGGGCCCGAGGTCAAGGGCTCGTCGCGTGCGCTGCTGCAGGCCAAGGTGCTGAAGGGGAGCTACCCGTCCGGGTACAAGCCCAAGCGGCCCACCGCCGTGATGCCGCCCCAGGCGCAGCTGACGCCGGCCGACATCGAGGCGCTGGCGGCCTATCTGAACTAGCCCGGCCGAGACACGAAGGGCCCGGCGCCGTCGCGCCGGGCCCTTCGCTCGCTTCGCTGGGTTCTAGCCGAAGAGGATGCGCAGGACCACGTAGAGGATCGCGGTGAGGATGAAGCCCGCCCAGAACGTGCCCTTGAGCGTGGCCAGGATCTTCTTGCCGCCGCTGGGGGGCGCCGCAGGGCCGACCAGCGCGTTGATCTCGACGACGAGGATCACGATGGCCAGCAGGATGAGCGCGCCCCACTTCGCCCCGCCGGTGGCGGGATTGCCCACCATCGATGTGAAGTGGGAGGCCGCTCCCATGAAGAACAGCATGGGGATGGACAGCATGGTGTTGGTCCGCGACGTCACGCCGGCCCGCGCGCCGCGGGCAGCGGCCTCGGGGATGGCCTGCCCGCCGGTCGCGACCGCCTGGGCCGAGGCCATCACGACCTGCTGGCCCGGCCAGATGACGAACCAGACGTTGGCCCACATGACGGTGCCGAGCGTGCCGCCGAAGAAGATCTTCCAGCCGTAGGCGGTCGCCGCGAACCCGCGGGGGCCGCCGTACTGGGCGAACGCGACGTGCAGGAGGTAGAGCCAGCCGGTGATGAACGTGAGCATCGCGCCCCACCGGAACCACCACAGCGCGTTGTCGAGCAGGCCGCCTCGCACGATGCCGCTGCGCACCGCCGCGTTGTCGGCCACGAACTTGCTGCCGAAGAAGGGGGTCTGGACGAAGTTGAAGTAGTACAGCATGCCGATCCACGTGATCCCGGCGAGGAAGTGAAACCATCGTAGCAGGAATAGCCAGCCGTCAGCCATGGTCCGCGTCTCCTAGGCGATAGG
Organism: Methylomirabilia bacterium; assembly: GCA_041499965.1. Lineage (GTDB taxonomy): Bacteria > Methylomirabilota > Methylomirabilia > Rokubacteriales > CSP1-6 > AR5. The sequence goes on along the minus strand of JBGQLG010000014.1, from coordinate 16,086 downwards.
GGAGCTACTCGTCGTCGTCCTCGGCCTCGTCGTCATCGTCGTCGAGGTCGTCATCCTCATCGTCGTCGTCCTCATCCGGGTCGTCCTCGTCGGGGTCGTCGTCGTCGAGATCGTCGTCCTCGAGGTCGTCCTCCTCGGCGTCTACTTCCTCGGCCTCGTCGTCCTTCTCGGGCTCGTCGTCCTTCTCGGGCTCGTCGTCCTTCTCGACTTTGTCGTCCTTCTCGTCCTCGTCGTCGAGCTCGTCCTCGAGGTCGTCGTCGTCGTCGTCCTCGTCGTCCTCGAAGCCGTCGTCGTCCTCGAGATCGTTACTGCGAAGCACAGTATCGTCCAGCCAAGGATCTGTGCGGAACTGCATGTGAAGGTCCCTCCGAGCCGTACCCGGCCACACGTATGAGCCGCGAAATCAGGCCTATCGCCGATTGCCCGTGCGGATTATATAGCAAAGGTCTCGGGGCTGCGCGAGGGTGCGGGTGGGCTCGGCGACCGTGCCCGGATACTCTTCACGGAAAGGTAGAACCGCATCGCGCCCGACGGCGGGGCCGTCGTCGCCATGCTAGAATCCACCTCCGCGCCTGCGAGTCCCGGCCACGGCGGTGTAGCTCAGCGGCAGAGCAGGGGTCTCATAAGCCCCGTGTCGGAGGTTCAATTCCTCCCACCGCCACCAACTTTAATCCAAGCAACCTGAGGCAGCCGGTATCAGCCCAACACCGCGCGGCCGGCGGCACGGTCCACTCGGATCCCAGCGAGGAAGCTCCGCACGACGGCCTTGCGCGCCTCGGGCTCGCCGGCCTCGAGCACCTCGCGGACGTTGGCGAGACTGGCGATCATCTCGCCCACGAGCCCCGCGCGGGCGGTCTTCCTCTCGGTCTCCCGTAGCCCAGCCTGGCCGTGAACGTCGCCTCGGCGCGCTCGGTGTCCTGGTCGGCCGGGGAAGCAACGTGTCGAGGCGCCGGCGGAGCTCCTGCGGGTCCACGACGCGCTCCAGGCGCTTCTGGATCCCATCGGGCACGGCGTCGTCGAGATACGTGATCGGGATACGCGGCGTCGCGCAGAAGTCTCGGCCGCTCGCCACGTAGCCGCCGCAGATGTAGTACGCCGGCACCGGCCCCGGTACTGACGCTGGGCCTGGAAGCGCTTGCCGCAGTGGGCGCACTCGATGAGCCCGCTGAGCACGTACGATCGGTGCCACGGCCGGCCCATCCCGAACCGACGACCGCCCCGGTGCTGCACGGCCTCCCACATCTCGCGCGAGACGATCGCCGGCACGGCGTCACGACTGACGACCCGTTCGGCCTCCGGTACCGCGCGCTTGCCGCGCTTCTTGCCGAGCTCGCGGTAGCGCGCGCGGGACCACACGACGTCCCCCTGGGAGATCGGGTTGTGCAGCAGCACCGAGAGCGCGCTCTTGAGCCAGGCGCGCGAGCGGGCGGCGCCGGAGTCAGGTGGCAGCACCCCCCGCGCGTTCAACTCCCGGGCGATGGCGAGCAAGCCACGACTGCGGGTGTAGGCCTCGAAGATGCCGCGCACCGTCTCGGCCTCCGCCGGATCTGGGACGAGGACCACGCGTTCGCCGCGAGCCTTCCGGCGCCCTTTTCTCGAGGAGGACGAGGCTGCCGTCCGGGCCACGGACGGCCCGCCGGTAGCCGTCGGGTGGGGGCCCGCCGGTCCAGTGGCCGAGCTCGGCGTGTGCGCGCAGGCCGCGGCGGACGAGCTGGCTGAGCTTCTGGCTGTACTCGTGGGCCAGCACGCGCTTGAGGCTCTTCACCAGGTGGCCGGCGACGCCGTCCTCGTTGGCGCCGGGCTCGTGAGTGAAGATGACGCGGACGCCGGCGCGCCGGAGCGAGTGCTCGTGGAAGGCGGCCTCATCAGGCTCGAGGCGCGAGAACCGACTGACGTCGTAGCACAGGACTACGTCGGCCTCGCGCACGCGGGGCTGCGTGCAGACGTGGAGGAGGGCCAGGAAGTCCCGCCGCCGCACGCGAGTAACCCGGTTCAATCGCCGTCGTCTGCGACCCGTCCTCATCCGCCGCCAGCGATCAATGGCGACCTTGTCGATGCCCGCCTCGTTGGGCGTGAACTCGCAACCGGAAAGGTTAGGCCGTGGCCTGTGATCGTCGCCCGGACATCGACGGTCCCCGTCAGCATTTCACCGCCTGCCCGGGCGGCCATCAGTTCCATCGGGCCAGAACTGCCATCTCCACGGCGGCATCCTCCGGCGTCACCCAGCGCTCGAACGTCACGCCACACGCACAGGCCACCGTGAGCCGGTAGCCGTTGACCGTGGGTCACCATGCGGGCGGTGATCCTGCACGAAGTCGGAGAGGTCGGCGAGCAGCATCACCCAGGCGTTCTGGCCCGCCACTGTATCGCGTCAGGGGGCCGCTCGGCTCGCCCCTCCGACAGTGACGCCCTGGCCACTGGAGCAGGAGCCTGTGTCACCGCTGGCCCGTAGCCTGTAGGGCGCCTCGATCTCCGCGCCGTTGAGCCGAGGCCAGAGCCGCTCAGTCGGCTGGTTGACCTTCCCCCTCATCCGCCCTACCGTCCCGGCATGGACCGCCGCCGCTTCCTGGTGACCTCGCCGGCTGGTGCCGTCGCCGCGCCGCTGGCTGGCGCCGCACAGCCAGCAGCGAAGATCCCGCGGCTCGGCCACGTCTTCCTTGGCACGTCGGGCTCGGACCCTGCCGCGATCGAGGGCCTGCGCCAGGGATTGCGCGAGCGTGGCTCCATCGAGAACCCCAATATCGTGATCGAGTACCGCTACGCAGACGGCAACGCCGACCGCTTGCCCCGTCTAATCGCCGAGCTGACCGACCACAAGATTGACGTACTCGTCACCCAAGGCACGGCTGCCACCGCTGCCGCAAAACAGGCGCCCACAACGACTCCCGTTGTTTTCGTGGCGTTGGATCCCGTAGGTTCTGGGTTGGTCCAGAGCCTGGCGCGGCCGGGAGGGAATATCACCGGGCTGTCCTTCGCTCACGGCGAAAACTTCAGCGGGAAATGGCTTGCCCTCGTGAGGGACGCGACGCCCAAGGTGACGCGTGTAGGCATCATCTTGAATCCGGACAACCGGGCCAACTTGGCTCACGTGAGAGAGATGGAGACCCTGGCACCGGGTCTCGGGCCTCGGCTCTCGTCACACCGTGTGCGGACCCCGGAAGACATGGACGTTGTCTTCGCCGCGCTGACCAAAGAGCGGGTCGGGGCGCTCATCGTCGAAACCGATCCAACAACAATCACTCTACGACGACAGATTGTGAGGCTGGCTACGGTGAACCGGCTCCCTACAATCTACGGTGTTCGTGAGTTCGTCGAGGCCGGGGGCCTGATGTCCTACGGTGCGAATCTTTTCGCCTTGTGGCGGCGAGCGGCGTTCTACGTGGACAGGATCCTGAAAGGCAGCAAGCCTGCCGAGCTTCCTGTCGAGCAATCGACGAAGTTCGAGCTGGTCATCAATCTCAAGACCGCCAAGGCCCTCGGCCTCACGATCCCGCCGTCGCTGCTGCTGCGGGCGGATCAGGTGATCGCGTAGGGCATGAGCGCGGCGCTCACCAACGGGACGCAGCCTGCAGCGGGCCCGGAGGCCATGCCATGAAGATGAATGGGACGGGTATGCGGATCGGGGTGACGGTTCTTGCTCTCGGCGTAAGCCTGCTCGCCATACCGACCTTGCTCGAGGCGCAAAGGGCTGCCGGGATATCGCGCGTCGGCTGGCTGGAGGTCTGTGGCCCCGGTCCTCGGCGCCCCCATTTCGATATTTTCCGGGCTCGCCTAGCGGAACAAGGCTACGTCGAGGGGAAGAACCTCATCTTCGAGCAGCGATTCGCAGATTGCCGATACGACCGGATGCCGGGGTTAGCCGCTGACCTCGTGCAGGTTCCGGTCGACGTTCTGTTCACCATGGGCACGAGGGCGGCGCGAATCGTCGCCGGAACAGTGAAGACTACACCGCTCGTCGTCTACTCGTGCGACCCGTTCGAGCACGTCACACGCCTCGCTCGGCCCGGTGGAAATCTGACAGGCGTTACATGCATGACGACGGAGCTCAGCCCGAAGCGCCTCGAACTCCTCAAGGAGGCGGTTCCCAAGGCCTCGCGGGTGATGTTTCTTCATGACCCTGAAGCTGCTCCCGCCGCGTTGAAGCTGACCCAGGAGGCCGCACCGCGTCTGGGTATCAGAATGCAGGTGGCTCAGGTGGGAGCCGCCGAAGAACTGCTACCCGAGCTCACGATGATCGCGAATGAGCGTCCTGACGCGTTGTTCGTGTATCCCGACGTCGTTCTCAGCTCTCATCCTCGGCCTCGGCAGCTCGCCGACTTCGCCATCAAGGCCCACTTGCCCACGATGCATGCGTTCCGTCTTTTCGTAGACGCTGGCGGTCTCATGTCCTACGGCGCGACCCAATCCGAGATTTATACGATGGCGGCTGAGCAGGTTGCAAAAATCCTGAATGGCGCTCGGCCGAGTGAGTTGCCGCTGCGACAGGCAACGCGGTTCGAGTTGGTCATCAACAACAGGACTGCGAAGGCGCTCGGACTCACAATCCCACCGTCGCTGCTGTTGCGAGCCGACGAGGTGATCGAGTGAAGCGAAAGGGCGCAGCAGGTCGCCCGAGACGGCTGGTGGAACTAGACCGTCGCGGCCGCCGACTGCGCCATAGCGCCAATCGGGAACTGCACCCCCGAGGCCGCCAGGCGACTCGGCGCGGACGCCTACTGCGTCAGCACGACGCCTTCCCCGTTGGTTAAGACGACAACGCGGATCGGCCTGGCGACGTCGAAGCCGCGCGAGGCGAGCAGCGGGTCCAGCAGGCGCGTGTCTGCGGTCGTCAACTGGTCCGTCATGCGCTCAGGCGAGACCCCGAGGGCTTCGAGTGTTGCGCGCGTCAGTGTGAGTATCGGCACGGGATTCGCTCAGGTGCAGCGGCTCACGATGACCGCCACGACGACTAGGCCGAGGCCGACAAGCGCGATCACCCCCCACGATCGGAGCCACCAGGGCATCACGGGGCACTGTAGCCGAGCGCCGCATAAGCGGCCATACGTGGAACTACCTAGAGCTCCGCGCCGCATCCTCATCCCATGACCGACCGGCGCCTCCCCGCCCTCCGCGCCGCGCTCGGCTTCCTCCAGCTCCCGCCGCGCGAGCCGGAGCTGCGGCTACTGCACCGCTGGCTGGACACCTGGGCCGGGCTCGGCCTGGTGGTCGCCGGCATGTAGCGCCCGGGCTTCCAGGTCAGCCTCGGCGACCACGGCGCCGACCAGTGGATTGCCATCTTCTACAGCGGCCACGGCGGTCACGAGCCGGTCACAGCGGCCGGGACGGCGCAGGCGCCGACGCCGTGGGGCGCAGTGCAGCGGGCGGCGTGGGCGGTGGTCAAAGGCCATGTAGCATCCCGACCGACCGCGTGAGGGCTGGCGGCGCCTGCCCATTTCGAGTAAAGCTTTCGGGCGTCGGCGATCATTTCCATCTCGGGAGCGCGTGAAGGAATCCAATGTTGTCGCGGGTTTCGCGGGAGCACCGTCGGTGTTCTTGATGGCGTGGCGCTTCGCGCGCTTCTTGCACTGTCCGGGGACATGCGCACGGTCGCGTGGGGCTTGGTGACGCTGGGGCTGGCGATCGGCTTGAGCGGTGAAGTCTATGTGATCCTCGGTGACCTCTTGACACTGGCGCCGCCGCAGGACCTGGAGTTCCTCGTGCGCGCGTCCGAGCCGCTCTCGATCTGGCAACCGTTTGGCATTGGCGGGGCGATCGCCTGCCTAGGAGGGCTGCTCCTGAGGAGCCGATCGGTACGGATGCGGTATCTGGGAGGTCCACGGGGCCGTAGTCGCGGAGAGTATTGACGAGGCGGGCCGCCAACTCGGGTTGCCAGTCACGATACCGTCCACCCCGCGCCGCTCGGCGTTCACGACGGTCGGCTTGCCGGACTCCGCCGTGCGCGAGAGCCGCGAGCGCGTGCGCACGGCCGTCCGCGGCGCCGGCTTCGCCCTCCCGTCCGACCGGATCACGGTCAACTTGGCGCCTCTGCCGATGGCGCGTGGTCGGCCGTCTGGCTCACGAAGAGGGGAGCGAGGGAACTCGGCATCGGCCAGCCGACGACAGCGCGTGGTGCGGAACCGGTGCGGGATGCCACCAGAGCGGCGCCGCTGGAAGGGTCGTCCGCAGGCCGACCGGGCACAGTCACGCTGCCCCAACGCGGCGCGTTGCTCCACGGACGCCCCAGGACCTGCAGGAGGCGGCGCAGGTGTGCGCCCGAGGCGCCGATTCAGCGTCACCGCGCACCTCGTGAGGGTGGCAGGGGTAACGCCTCCTCGTAGGTCGGGGGCTTGGACTCGGGGTCAAGTCCAATTCCTCCCACCGCCACCACACTTACCTCGCACCATTTCTGACGAACGTGCCCGGAAACGTGCCCGGTCCGACTTCTTCGTACGCGCTGGTCGCGCTGATCCGGCGGGTTGCTTCCTGAAGGTCAGCAGAATTGACGATGTTGTAGCGATCGAACGGCCCTGGCGCACGCGGTCAGCCACGCCTTGCGGAAGTCGCGCCGCTGCGTGCCCACCAGTCGCGGGGAGACATGCGGGGTCTTCGCAAGGTACGGGAACAGCCACGGGACCTCTGCTTGGTTGTCTTCTCCAGGGCTGCCACGCGGGCCACCTGGGCGCGTAGGCGCACTTTCAGCTCCGGCAGCCGTAGGTGGCGCAGCCGTAGGTGTGTCGCGACGGTCACAGCGGCCTGTAGGTCGTCCGGTAGGCGTTTCCTGACCGCCTCGAACTGTTCCGGCTCGAAGCCGGACCGCGGGTCGCGCCGGCCCGATCATCGGCAGGGTCGCGGCGGTCCACCTCGTCATGCGGTCGGACGGCCCCATAGAGATCACCGCAATCTTGGGCGTCATCAGATTCAGGAGGTCATGCGTGGTCCCGTTGTCTGACCCGTGGTGCCCGACCTGATAGCTGGTACACGCGCGGGAGCTGTCGTAAAATCGTCACGATGAAGCGGAGTGTGAAGTCGGCAATCGACCCGAAGGCGTTGTTGGCCGCGGTCGGCGAGGGCCGAACGACCCGGGACTACCGGAGCAACCAGGCGGTCTTCGCGCAAGGCGAGCCGTCCGACGCCGTGTTCTTCGTCCACCGGGGGAAGGTCAAGCTGACCGTGCTCTCGCAGCAGGGCAAGCAAGCGGTGACCGCCCTGCTCGGGCCGGGGGACTTCTTCGGCGAGGGGTGTCTGGCCGGCCAGCCGTTGCGCATGGCGACGGCGACCGCCATGACGGAATCCTCGATCGAGCGGCTGGCCAAGTCGACGATGATCCGGACGCTCCACCAGGATGCCGTGTTCGCGGAGGCGTTCACCGCCTACCTGCTGTTGCGGAACATCCGCATGGAAGAAGACCTGGTGGATCAGCTCTTCAACTCCAGCGAGAAGCGGCTGGCCCGGCTTCTCTTGTTGCTGGCGAACTTCGGCAAGGAGGGCCGGCCGGAGCTCGTCGTGCCCAAGATCAGCCAGGAGACACTGGCCGAGATGGTGGGCACCACGCGCTCGCGGATCAGCCATTTCATGAACAAGTTCCGGAAGCTGGGGTTCGTCGAGTACAACGGCCGGCTGCAGGTCCACAGCTCGCTCATCAACGTCGTGCTCCACGACTGACGCCGTTCACGTCCGGGCGCTGGGTCGTCCATGGCGCGCCCGACGTGAGAGGTCGTGACTGACATCCTCACCGCAGGATCTCGCCCGGGCGCAGCGGTCTGTATTGCTCAGCTTTCAGGCGCGGTGCCGTGTATTAGGAGGAGGTAGGGACTGCCGCCATTGGCTGAGATCGCGAAGAACTGTGTGGAGTGCGGCCACCCGCTGGAGATGTCCTCGGGGCTGATGCTCGACGGCGAAGCGTATCATACCCGCTGTTGGGAACAGACGAGGCTGGCCCGTTCCACAGTCTCGCCCTACGATCGGACGAGATCAGGCGCGCCCAAGCGGAGGCTCGGACGCCGCAAGCTGTAGTCAGGCGGCCGGCTCGCGCTTCATCGCGGCCCACGCCGCCTGCTGCACGGCCCGCCATGGCGTCTCAGCCACGCCGAAGCCCGCCGGCACGAGCATCGCCGCGCCCATGAACGTTGCTGCCACTCGCCCTCGGTGATGCGGCTGAGCGACAGCCGGTAGCCCTGCCGCTCCACGCCGCCGGAGATGAGCCCGACCCCGGCCCACGTGTCGAGCCAGCGGTGAACGAGGCGGCATCGTTCCATCAGCGTGTTCCTCCCACCGCCGCCGCACTCGCGCCTCTGATACACTCAGCCTTCGTGAGCGACGACATCCTCGTGCAGCAGGACGGCGCCATCGCGACCGTCACCCTGAACCGCCCGCGCATGCGCAACGCGATCAACCTGGCCATGTGGGCCGAGATCGCGCGGCTCACCGAGGGGTTCGGCAAGGACGACTCGGTGCGGGCGGTCGTCTACCGGGGCGCCGGTACCGAGGCGTTCGCCTCCGGCGCCGACATCACGGAGTTTCCCGAGAGCCGCAAGGACGTCGAGACAGCGCAGCGCTACAACGCCACCACGGCGGCGGCCTACGCGGCGGTGCGCGAGTGCGCCAAGCCGACGATCGCGCTGATCCACGGCTTCTGCATGGGCGGCGCGGTGGGGCTGGCGATGGCCTGCGACCTGCGCTTTGCCGCCGAGGGCTCGAAGTTCGGGATTCCGGCGGCGCGGCTGAGCATCGTCTATCCGGCCGAGGCGATCGCGCAGCTCGTGGACCTCGTCGGACCGGCCTACGCCAAGGACATCCTGTTCTCGGCGCGCACGGTGAGCGATCGCGAGGCGCTGGCCATCGGGCTCATCCAGCGGCTGGTGCCGGCGGGGGAGCTGGAGCGGACGACCTACGACTACCTCGCGCTGATCGCCGACAACGCGCCGCTGTCGGTCCACGGCTCCAAGGTGACGATCCAGGCCTACCTGGCCGGCTTCAGCGACGAGCGCCGCGCGCGGGTGCGGGCGCTGGCGCGGGAGGCGGCCGCCAGCGAGGACTATCGCGAGGGCACCCGCGCCTTCCTCGAGAAGCGACGGCCGACGTTCCGGGGACGCTGAGCCCGAAGCTGCGTGCGCTTCGAGTTCCTCAGCTCCACCCCGGCCAGTCCCACCGAAGGCAGCGGAACCTGGGTCGCGATCGACGGCCTCGTCCGCGGCCTCGAGCGGCTCGGCCACACCGTCCGCCAGCGGCCCCTCGGCCTGCGCACGCATTTCCACACGCTCGACCGCTGGCTGTACAACGCGCGGGTTGCGGTCGCCCCGCCCGCGGCCGACGTCGTCGTGGGGGTCGATCTCGACGGCTTCATGTGGGCCGGCCACCCACGCACGGCGCGCTTCGTCGTGGCGCTCAAGGGCATCATCGCCGACGAGTTGAAGAACGAGCGGGGGCTGGTGCGCACGCTGCTCTCGGTGCAGGCGCGCTGGGAGCGGCTGAACACCGAGCGGGCCGAGCGGGTGGTGGTGCCCAGCCGCTATTCGGCGTCGATCGCCCACGAGGTGTACGGCGTGCCGGCCGAGCGGCTGGCCGTCGTCCCCGAGCCGATCGACCTGGCCGAGTGGCGCCGGCGCTTCGCGGCGGTGGCCCCGGCCGCTGCCGGGCCGCCCACGGTGCTGTCGGTGGCCCGCATGTACCCGCGCAAGCGCCTGGACGACCTGCTGCGGGCGGCGGCGATCCTCCGGGACCGAATCCCCCCCGTGCGCTTCCGCATCGTGGGCGGAGGGCCGGAGTCCGACCGGCTGCACGCGCTGCACGCCACGCTGGGGCTCGGTGAGACCGTCACCTTCCTGGGCGACATTTCTCGGCAGGCGCTGGCCGTAGAATACGTGCGGGCCCACTGCTTCTGCCTGCCGACCGTCCAGGAGGGCTTCGGAATCGTGTTCGCCGAGGCCATGGCCGCCGGGCTGCCGGTGGTGGCGTGCCGGGCGGCGGCAGTGCCGGAGATCGTCGAGGACCGGCGGACCGGCTTGCTGGTGAACCGTGAGAGCCCCGAGGAGCTGGCGATGGCGCTGGAGACCCTGCTGATGAACGACGGCCTGCGGACCGGCCTGGGCGCGGCCGGCGCCGCCCGCGTGGCGGCGTTCGACCTGGAGCCGGTGGCCCGACGCTTCGTCGAGGTGGCGGCGGCGTGAGCGCGCAGGCCTCCACGACCCGGCGCTTCGCGTTCTCGGCCGGCCACCGCTATCACGTGGCCCAGTGGTCGGCCGAGCAGAACGAGCGGACGTTCGGCCGCCTGACCGTGCCGCACGGCCACAACTACACGCTCGACGTCACGGTGCGCGGGCCCATCGAGCCAAGCACCGGCATGGTGATCGACCTCGGCGAGCTCAAGGCGATCGTCAACGCGGCGGTGATCGAGCGCTTCGATCACGCCGACCTCAACGCCGATCCGCTCTTCCGCGAGCGGATCCCCACGACCGAGAACATCGCCATCGCGGTGTGGGAGCTGCTGGCGCCCAAGCTGGGGCCCGATCGCCTCGCGCGCGTGCGAGTGTGGGAAGACCCCACGCTGTTCGTGGACTATGATGGGAGCTGAGGCGCTCCGTCGGGTCGAGCTGACCCGCGTGTACCACTTCAGCGCGGCCCACTGCCTGGCCAACCCGGCGCTGGACGCCGCCGACAACGCGGCCCTGTACGGCCGGTGCGCGCGTCCTCACGGCCACAACTACTATCTCGAGGTCACCGTGGCCGGTGTGCCCGACACGCTCACCGGCTTCGCGGTGGATCTGGTGGCGCTCGATCGGACGGTGACGCGCTCGGTGCTGGATCAGGTCGATCATCACACGCTGGAGGACGCGCCGGTCCTGGCCGGCGTCATCACCACCGGCGAGGGGCTGGCCCGCGCGTTCTGGCGGGCGCTCAGCCCGGCGCTGCCGGCCGGCGAGCTGCAGAGGATCGTGGTGCAGGAGACGGCCAAGAACCGCTTCGAGTACCGCGGCGAGGAGGCCTGATGGCGGACGGCGAAGCGATCCCGCGGCTGATCGAGCAGCTGCTGAAGGAGCTGGGCGAGGATCCGCACCGCGAGGGGCTGGAGCGCACGCCCGAGCGGGTGGCCGCGGCGATGCGCTACTTCACCTCCGGCTACCAGAAGAACGCCCAGGAGATCCTCAACGACGCGCTGTTCGTCGAAGAATACGACGAGATGGTCATCGTCAAGGACATCGATGTGACGAGTTTATGTGAACATCACCTCCTGCCATTTATTGGCAAGGTCCACGTGGCGTACATGCCGCACAAGAAGATCGTGGGGCTGTCGAAGATCCCGCGCCTGGTCGACATGTACGCGCGGCGGCTGCAGGTGCAGGAGCGGCTCACCACCCAGATCGCCACCACGCTGAACGAGGTGCTGCAGCCTCGCGGCGTGGCCGTGGTCATGGAGGCGGTGCACCTCTGCATGCTGATGCGGGGCGTGGAGAAGCAGAACTCCAAGGCGGTGACGTCCGCCATGCTCGGCGCTTTCCGCGACCGGCCGGAGACGCGGGCGGAGTTCATGGAGCTCATCAAGGCCGGGCGGGGGCTGGTGATATGAACGATGCGCTGAGCGGCAAGGTGGCGCTGGTGACAGGCGCCGGGCGCGGCATCGGCCGGGCGATCGCACTGGCCTTCGCGGCCGAGGGCGCGGCGGTGGCGCTGGCCGCCCGCTCGCGGGCCGACCTGGCCGGCGTCGCCGCCGAGATCCGCGAGCGGGGCGGGCGCGCGCTGGCGGTGCCGACCGACGTCACCCAGGACGGCGCGGTGGAGGCGCTGGTCGAGCAGGCGCTGAGCGACCTGGGCCGGCTCGACGTGCTGGTGACCTCGGCGGGGACGGCGTCGTTCGGGACGGTCGCCGACTCCAAGCCGGGTGACTGGGACGCCATGCTCACGCTGAACCTCCGGGCGGTGATGGTGTGCTGCCGGGCGGTGCTGCCGGCGATGCTGCGCCAGCGGTCGGGCACGATCATCAACGTGGGCTCGATCGCGTCCAAGCGGGCCCTGCCGGGCAGCGCGGTCTACACGGCGACCAAGACGGCCGTCGACGCCTTCAGCCGGGTCCTGGCCGAGGAGCTGCGCCCCCACGGCGTGCGGGTCGGCGTGCTGGTCGCGGGCGCCGTGGACACGCCGCTCTGGGACACCCTGGGCGGCTCGCCGCCGCGCGAAAAAATGCTGCGGCCCCAAGACGTTGCGCGCGCGGCGCTGCTCATGGCCGCGCTGCCCCCCCACGCCTCGCTGGAGGAGCTGACCCTCCTGCCCGCCGGGGGTATCCTGTGATACCATTTGCTGGTCGGCAAACGCCGCCAATCGACGGGAGGAATTTCATGGTCACGATGACGGAAACGGCCGCCAAGAAAGTCGGGGAGCTCCGCCTGGAAGAGGGCAAGCCCGAGTGGGGGCTGCGCATCCGGGTGGTCGGTGGGGGCTGCTCGGGCATGTCGTACGAGCTCGGCTGGGAAGACCAGGTGGCCGACGACGACGATGTCATCGAGGCGCAAGGCATCAAGGTCTACATCGACAAGCACAGCGCGCCCTACCTGGCCGGCATCGAGATCGACTTCGTCCAGAACGAGATGATGGGCGCCGGCTTCGCGATCAAGAACCCGAACGTCAAGTCCAGCTGCGGCTGCGGCCAGTCCCACCGCTTCTAGACGTCGTCACGGTGCGTGTCCGGGTCCACCTGTTCGCCCGGTATCGTGAAGCCGCCGGGCGGGGGCAGGTGGACCTCGACCTTCCAGAGGGCGGCACCGTCGAGACGGCTTGGTCGGCTGTCGTCGATCGCCATCCGGCTCTCGCTCAGTACCGCCCCTACACGCTGTTCGCCGTCGGGCACGACTACGTCGAGCCCGACCACCACCTGAAGGCCGGCGACGAGCTGAGCCTGTTCCCGCCGGTGAGCGGTGGCAGCGGCGACGCAGCCGACGTGTATGCGGTCGTCGAGCACCCGCTCTCGCCCGACGACATTGCCGCCCGCGTCGACGAGCCCGGCGCGGGCGGCATCGTCATCTTCTCCGGCGTCGTCCGCAACGAGACGGGCGGGCGCCCGGTGAAGTTCCTCGAGTACGAGGCCCACGCGGCGATGGCCGAGGCCAAGCTGCGCGAGATCGGTGCCGCCCTGCGCGGCCGCTGGCCCGGGGTCAAGCGCGTGGCCCTGCTGCATCGCATCGGCCGGCTGGAAATCGGCGAGTCCTCGGTGCTCATCGCCGTGTCCGCCGCCCATCGGGGCGACGCCTTCGAGGCCTGCCGCTACGCCATCGACACCCTCAAGCGCATCGTGCCCGTCTGGAAGAAGGAGTACTTCGAGGACGGCGAGGTCTGGGTGGGCCTGCAGGGCGGCTGAGGTGGGCCTCACCCACGCCGTCGAGCAAGCGCTTCGCCGCCACGCGATGCTCACCGGCGGCGAAACCGTCCTGGTGGCCGTCTCCGGGGGCGCCGACTCCGTCGCCCTTCTCTCGATCCTGAGCGCGCTGGCGCCGGCCTGGCACCTCACCCTGCACGTCCTCCACGTCGACCACGGCCTGCGCTCCGATTCGGCGCTCGACGCCGAGCTCGTGCGCGCCCTCGGCGCGCGCCTGGGCGTGCCGGTCGACGTCGAGCGCGTGCAGGTGGGGCCGGGCTCGGTCGAGGCGGCGGCTCGCGTCGCGCGCTACGCGGCGCTGGAGGCGTGGGCGGACCGCGTCGGCGCCGCCCGGATCGCGATCGGCCACACCGCCGACGACCAGGCCGAGACGGTCCTCATGCGCGTGCTGGGCGGCGCCGGCGTGCGAGGCCTCGCCGCCATCCCGCCGGTGCGTGGCCGCATCATCCGGCCGCTGATCGAGCTGCGGCGCCAGGCCCTGCGCGACGCGCTCCTCACCGATGGCGTCGAGTGGCTGGAGGATCCGAGCAACCGCGATCTGAAGTTCCTCCGCAACCGCATCCGCCACGAGCTGCTGCCGCTGCTGGCCGCGTCCTACCACCCCGACGTCGTGCCGGCGCTGGCCGAGGTGGCCCGCCTGGCGCGCGAGAGCGTGCAGGCGCTCGATCACGCCGCCGCGCTCGAGCTGGCGCGGCTCGCGATCGTGGAGCCCGACGCGCTCACGCTGCCGCGGGCCGCGCTGGCGGCGCTGCCGGGACCGATCGCCGCCGAGACGCTGCGCCAGGCCGCCGCGCGGCTCGGCAGTCGGGCGCCGCTGCGCGCGTGGGCGCATCGCGGCCTGCGCCGCGTGCTCGCGGCGACGCCACCGCGCCGGCCGTTCCGTCTCGGCGGCGTCGTGGTGGAGGTGAGCGGCGACCGCGTCCGCGTGGGCACGCGGCCCGCTCCCGCGCTGCTGCCCCGTGCGCTGCCGGTGCCCGGCCGCGTCGACCTGCCGGAGATCGGCCGCACGCTGCAGGCCCGCCTGCTGCCGGCGGCGGGCTATGTGGTGCCACGCACGCCCGACCGCGTCGCGTTCGACGCGGCCGGCGTGCCGCGAGCGCTGACGGTGCGCCCGCGCCGGCGCGGCGATCGCTTCCACGCCTTCGGCGGCGGCGAGCGCCGGCTCAAGTCGTTTCTGATCGACGCCAAGGTGCCACGCTGGGAGCGCGCGCGGCTGCCGCTCGTCGAGGCGGAGGGGTGCATCCTGTGGGTCGCCGGCCATCGCCGCGGCGCCGGCGCGCCGGTCACTGCCGCCACCCGCGAGATCGTCGAGCTCACGCTGATCACGCTGGCGGAGCCCGAGAGCGGCCGGTAGAATGCGCCCCCTGACGCTCATGAAGCTGGCGCTGGCCTTCCTCCTGATCATCGTCCTCGCGGCACCGGGCTGGGCCCAGTCGGCGCCCCCGCGCCCGCCGGCTCCCGCCGACAAGCGCGCGCCCGCCAAGCCCCCGGCTCCGCGGATCGACGCGCGCGCGGTGCTGCAGGCGATGGAGGAGGGGTTCAGTGCCGTCGCCGATCGGGTCACGCCGGCCGTCGTCAACGTCAGCACCATCTCCCGGCGCCCGGCCGGCGGCTCGGCCGACGATCCGCAGCGCTTCCGCGAGTTCTTCGGCGACGAGTTTTACGAGCGCTACTTCAAGCGCCGCCCGCGCGAGGAGCCGCGCTCGAGCGGCTCGGGCGTGATCGTGGATCCAGCCGGATACATCTTGACGAACAACCACGTCATCGAGAACGCTCAGGAGATCACCGTGCGCCTCTCCGACTCCCGGAAGTTCACCGCCACGCTGGTCGGTCGCGATCCCAAGACCGATCTCGCCGTGCTCAAGGTCGACGCCCCGGCGCCGCTGCCGGTGGCCGAGCTGGGCGACTCCGAGCGCCTGCGTGTGGGCCAGTGGGTCGTGGCCATCGGCAATCCGTTCGGCCTCGACCGCACGGTCACCGTCGGCATCGTGTCGGCCACGGCGCGCACGCGGGTGGGCGTGACGACCTACGAGAACTTCATCCAGACCGACGCCTCGATCAACCCCGGCAACTCCGGCGGCCCCCTGGCCAACCTCGACGGCCGCGTCATCGGCATCAACACGGCCATCGTGGCGGCCGGGCAGGGCATCGGCTTCTCGATCCCGATCAACGAGGCCAAGGTCGTGATGGGCCAGCTCATCGCCCGCGGCAAGGTGGTGCGCGGCTGGCTGGGCATCGCCATCCAGGACGTCACCGACGAGCTGGCGGGGAGCTTCGGCGTGCGCGAGCGGGAGGGCGTGCTCGTCGCCGACGTGATGAAGGGCGGGCCCGGCGAGGCGGCCGGGCTCCGGCCCGGCGACGTCATCGTGGAGCTGGGCGGCACCAAGATCCGCGAGGTGCCCGACCTGCAGCGGCGCGTGGCCAACGTGGCGCCGGGCCAGACGGTGGCCGTCGGTGTCGTCCGCGACCGGGCGTCCCAGCGTCTCAGCGTGCGGGTGGGCGAGATGCCCGCCGACGACCCGGCCGCGGCCGAGGCCGAGGTGGACGTCGGCCCCGAGGGCTTCGGGCTGCAGGTCGAGCCGCTGGCGACTGACACCGCCGAGCGGCTGGGGCTGTCGTTCAGCCAGGGGCTGCTCGTCGTCGACGTGGCCGCCGGCGGCCCGGCCGACCGGGCCGGCCTCCGGCGCGGCGACGTCATCCTCGAGGTCGATCGCAAGCCGGTGCAGGACGCGCCGGGTCTCCAG
>JBGQLG010000013.1:0-58823 GCA_041499965.1 Methylomirabilia bacterium | reverse complement strand
GCTTGTCCTGGCCACGCGGAGCCTGAGTGTCCTGACCACGCGGAGCCTGGGTGTCCTGACCACGCGGAGCCTGCTTGTCCTGGCCACGCGGCGCCTGAGTGTCCTGACCACGCGGCGCCTGGGTGTCCTGACCACGCGGAGCCTGAGTGTCCTGACCACGCGGGGCCTGAGTGTCCTGACCGCGCGGGGCCTGGGTGTCCTGACCACGCGGAGCCTGGGTATCCTGACCACGCGGAGCCTGGGCGTCCTGACCGCGAGCACCCGCCAGCGAGCGAGGAGGCTGGACGTCCTGGCTCTTGGCGACGGAGCCCTTCATCGCGAGCAACTCCTTGGCCTTGCTGACTTCCGCGGGGCAGGAGGTCTGCGCTTCACTGACCGGCGTGAAGGCGGCCACCATCGCCACGCTCATGAGGATTGCAAACAGTCTTTTCATCGCGTCTCCCATCCTTGGCGTTGCGTGTTTGCTACCGTGCTGACGGCCCCACTGGCCGCCACTCTCGTCGCGCCCCGCTCCGTGACCCCCTTGTGATTCCCGAGGTGCCCCGAGCGGTGCCCGGAACTCGTGCCCTGTCCTAAGGCAACCACGATGCCAGGCTCCTTCTCACTGTAAAGCGACACAAAAATACAGCGTTACCGCGATGACTCCGCTACCTCGGAGCCGATGTGCCCGAGGGGCCCAAGCAGGGGGTACGGCATTCTGCCCTGGCGACCGTTACGCGTTTTTGTCCAGCATTTGCGCGACGGCAGAACAGGTCCCGGCGGCGGGCCATGTGTTAGCCTTTGGAGTCCTATGTCCTCGGCGGTGCGGACTTGCCTGGCGCTGCTCGTCATCCTGATCTCCTGTGGGTGCAGCGCTTCTCGGCTGGTACCGGCGGGACCCGTCATGGCTGCCGGCCCCTCACGGTACGTGCTGCCCAACGGAATCCCGGTCATCATCCAGGAGCATCGAGCCAGCGACGTCGTAGCGCTGCAGCTCTGGGTCCGCGCGGGCGGCCGCGACGAGACGGCCGCCGAGCTGGGGCTGGCGCACTACCTGGAGCACATGCTCTTCAAGGGAACTGCCAGCCGGCCGCCAGGTTTCGTCGAGCAGGAAGTCGAGGCTGTCGGGGGCCGAATCAATGCCGGGACCTCGTGGGACTACACCTTCTATCACGCGGTGCTGCCGGCACGACAGGCGGTGGCCGGAATCCAGATGCTGGCCGACATCGGCGTGAATGCAAGCCTCGAAGCCGGGCTTCTCGAGGCCGAGAAGCAGGTGGTGCTCGAGGAGATGCGCCTGAACGAGGACAGCCCGCGCCGATTTCTCGTCCGCCAGCTCTTCTCCGCCGTCTACGAGGGCCATCCGTACGGCCGACCGGTCATCGGCCGCGCCGAGCTGATCACCGCGCTGAGCCGCGACACACTGGTGGCGTTCTATCGCCGCCACTACGTGCCGGAGATGTTCACGCTGGTCGTGGTGGGCGCGGTCGATTCCGACGAGGTGCTGCGCGCCGCGCGGGCGGCCCTGGGCTCGCTGCCCCGTAGCGGACTCAAGCGGCTGCCGACGCCGCCCCCGCCCGCACCCCAGGCCGTTCGTCTGGACGCGGTGCGCCCCGGCGGGCAGGCGCACCTCGGTCTTGCCTGGCAGGCGCCGCGTCTGGACCACGCCGACACCCCCGCGCTGGATCTGCTCATGTCCATCCTGGGACGGACGAAGGCCTCGCGGCTGGTGGCGTCGCTGCGCGAGCGCCAGGGCGTCGTCAGCTCGATCGGCAGCAGCCTGAGTGCGATGGAGGGCGCCGGCCTCGTCATGGTCACCGCCCAGCTCGAGCCCGAGCAGGTTCCGCGGGCCGAGGCCGCGATCCTCGAGGAGATCCGGCGGGTGCGGGAGGCCGGCGTCACGCCGGCCGAGCTCAAGCGCGCGATCACCGCCGCCGAGGTCGAGCACGAGTTCTCCATCGAGACGGCCGAGGGCCGCGCGCGCGCCTATGGCCAGGCCGAGACGATCTGGCGGCTGGAGGAAGAGCTGCTCTACGTCGACCGCATCCGTGCGGTCACCGCCGCCCAGGTCCAGGCGGTGGCGCGCCGTTACCTCGACCTCGAGCGCTACGCCCGGGTGGCGCTGGTCCCGCCCAAGTCGTGACGCGTATGCTCGTCGCGCTGGCGCTGCTGGCCGCCGCGGGCGTCGCCCACGCGCAGGCGCCGGCGCCGCCGGTCATCCGCCGTGTTCTGCCCAACGGCCTCACGGTGATCGTGCGTCCGGACCCTTCGGTGGGCGTGATGGCAGCCTCGCTGCAGGTGCGGGCGGGCTCGCTGTACGAGACCAGCGACACGGCCGGGATCGCGAACTTCCTGCACCGCGTGATGCTGCGCGGGACGAAGCGGTACACCACGCTCGAGCTCACCGAGGCGATCGAGGATCTGGGCGGCTCGCTCGACGCCTCCGGCGACGTCGAGTACACGGAGGTGCGCGGCACCGCGCTGGCGCGCAACTGGGAGCCGTTGCTGGCGCTGGTGGCCGAGGTCGCGCTGCGGCCGACCCTGCCCGAGGAGGAGATCGAGCGTGAGCGCCGGCTGATCCAGAGTGCGCTGCAGACCCGGGGCGACACACCGTTCCAGCGGGCGTTCGACGCGATCCTGGAAGATCTGTACGGCGACCATCCCTACGCGTGGCCGGGCCTGGGGCGTCGCGAGAGCATCGCGCGGATCGACCGCACCGCGCTGCAGGCGCACTACGCGTCGATCTACCGGCCGGATCGGATGGTGCTCGCCGTGAGCGGGCGCGTCCCGGGCGATCGCGTCGTGCGCGTCGCCGAGCGCCTGTTCCGGTCGGCCGCTCCGAGCGCGGCGCCGTTGCCGCCGGCTCCCGGGGTGCCGACGCCCCGCGCCGAGCGCCGTATCGTGGAGCGCCCGGTACAGCAGGCGCAGGTGCTGGTCGGCTACCTCGGTCCCTCACTCGCCGACCCGGACTACGCGGCGGTCCGCGTGCTCGCCACCGTGCTGGGGGGCGGCATGTCGGGCCGCCTGTTCACCGAGCTGCGCGACCGCCGCGGCCTGGCCTACTCGGTCGGTATGCTCGGCACCTTCCGGACGGGTCCCTCCTTCCTGGTCACCTACATGGGCACCGCGCCGCCGAACGCGGAGGCGGCCGAGACCGGCGTGCTGGCGGAGATCGATCGCATCCGGGCCGAGCCGGTGACCGAGCGGGAGCTGGCCCGAGCCAAGGCGTACCTGCTGGGCAACCTGGCGATGGATCGGCGGACCAACGCCCGGCACGCCTGGTACCTGGCGTTCTTCGACGTCATCGGAGCCGGCTGGGATTTTCCCGAGCGGTACGCCCGGGCGGTGGAAGCGGTGACCGCCGCCGACATCGCCCGTGTCGCCGGACGGTACCTCACGCGCCCGACGGTGGTGGTGTTGCAGCCGCCCAAGGCCGGATCCCGGTGATCCCGCTCAAGGACGACATCCCCAGTCGATCGCTGCCGCTGGTGACGGTGGGGCTCATCGTGCTGAACGTGCTCGTGTTCCTCTACAAGCTCTCGCTCGGCTTCGATGCGCGGGGCCCCGGGGCGGGCGCGGCCGAGGCGCTGGTGGCCGAGTTCGGCCTCATTCCCTGCCGGCTGACCCAGTCGTGCACCGTGGCGCTGGGGCGGCTCGCCGACGACTTTCCGAGCCCGATCGCCACGATCTTCACGTCGATGTTCCTGCACGGCGGAGTGCTGCACGTGGGCGGCAACATGCTCTACCTGTGGATCTTCGGCGACAACGTCGAGGACACGCTCGGCCATGCCCGGTTCCTGCTCTTCTACCTCGTGTCCGGCGTGGTCGCCGCGCTGAGCCAGACGCTGGCGAGCCCGGCCTCCAGCGTGCCGATGATCGGCGCCAGTGGCGCCGTGTCCGGCGTCCTCGGCGCCTACCTGCTGCTGTTTCCCCACGCCAGCATCTACACGGTGGTGACGTTCGGGTTCTTCGTCAAGGTGCCGGCCCTCATCGTGCTCGGCTTCTGGATCGTGTTGCAGCTCCTCAATGGCTACCTGGCCGTCAGCGCCCATAGCCTGGGGCGCGGAGAAAGCGGAGGCGTCGCGTGGTTCGCTCACATCGGCGGATTCCTGGCAGGCATGCTGCTGCTGTTTCTCCTCCGGCCCCGGCAAAGCCGTCGCCTATAATCGGCGGCATGGCGCCCCGGGTACGGCTCGATCGGCTGCTGGTGGACAAGGGACTCGTGGAAAGCCGTGAGAAGGCAGCGCGGCTCATCCTGGCCGGCGAGGTGATGGTCGACGGTCAGCGCGTGGACAAGGCCGGCGCCCTCATCCAGACCGACGCCGACCTCGACCTGCGGGGCCGCTCGCCCTTCGTCAGCCGGGGCGGCGAGAAGCTGGTCCACGCCCTGCAGCACTTCACGGTCGCCACCAAAGGGCGCGTGTGCATCGACGTCGGCGCCTCGACCGGTGGCTTCACCGACTGCCTGCTGCAGCGGGGGGCCTCGCGGGTGTTCGCGGTCGACGTCGGGACGGCCCAGCTCGACGTCAAGCTGCGCAAGGACCCGCGGGTCGTGGTGATGGAGCAGACGAACGCCCGCGCCCTCGACCCGCGCGTGTTCGACGAGCAGCCCACCCTGGCCGTCATCGACGTGGCGTTCATCTCGCTCGAGAAGGTCCTGCCGGCCGTCTTCGGCGTGCTGGCGCCCCGCAGCGAGATCGTCGCGCTGGTGAAGCCGCAGTTCGAGGTCGGTCGCCAGCACGTGGGTAAGGGCGGCGTCGTCCGCGATCCCGCGCAGCACCGGGCCGTCGTGCAGCGGCTGGCCCGCTACGCCGTCCTGCGCGGCTGGCACGTGCTGAGCGTCACCGCCTCGCCGCTGCGCGGCCCCAAGGGCAACCGGGAGTTCTTCCTGCACCTCTCCGCCCAGGGTCGCACCACCGCGAACCTCGAGTCCCTCATCGAGCGCGCGGTCGTCGAGGCGCTTGCGTGACACGCGTCGGGCTGGTCGCCAAGCCCGACGCGACGGAGGCGCAGCGGGTAGTCCGGCGGCTGATCGACTGGCTGCAGGCGCACGGCCTCACCGTCGTCCTCGAGAAGGAGACGGCCGCGCTGGCTCCCGACGTGTCCGTGGCCTCGGCCGGCAAGCAGGACCTGCCCGGCCAGGTGGACGCGCTGATCGTGCTCGGTGGCGACGGCACCCTGCTGTCGATGGCCCGGGCGGTCGGCGATCTCGGCGTCCCGATCCTCGGCGTCAACCTGGGCCAGCTCGGGTTCCTCACCGCGACCACGCTCGACGAGGTGCTGCCGGCGCTGGAAGCGCTGGTGGCGGGCGCCCTGGCGGTCGAGGAGCGCATGATGCTGCGGGCCCGCCTGATCCGCGGCGGCCAGGTCGTCGGCGAGTACGGGGCGCTCAACGACGTCGTCATCACCAAGTCGGCGATGAGCCGCATCATCAACCTGGCGGTGTCGGTGGACGGCCGCCACGCCACGGGGTACCGGGCCGACGGCCTCATCATCTCCACGCCCACCGGCTCGACGGCCTACAACCTGTCGGCCGGGGGACCGATCCTGTTCCCGACCATGGACGCGGTGGTGCTGACGCCGATCGCGCCCCACACGCTCGGCAACCGGCCGATCGTGCTGCCGGGCGCCCAGCGTATCGACGTCACGCTGCGGGCCGACCAGGAGGTGATGCTGACGATGGACGGCCAGGTCGGCGTGCCCCTGCGCGAGCGCGACACCGTGGAAGTGCAGAAGGCGGCGGCGCGCATCCGGCTCCTGCGGTTCGACCAGAAGGATTTCTTCTCGGTGCTCCGGACCAAGCTCAAGTGGGGCGAGCGCTAGAGCGTCTCCATCCGGAGACGCTTGAGCCCGCCCCGTCCGTGCCCTAGCATCGGGGCGATGCTGCGTGAGCTACGCCTGCGGAACTTCGCCGTCGTCGAGTCGGTCACCGTCGCCTTCGCCCCCGGTCTCAACGTGCTCACCGGCGAGACCGGCGCCGGCAAGTCCATCCTCGTCGACGCCATCGTGCTCGTCCGCGGCGCTCGCGCCCAGGCCGACGTCATCCGGGCGGAGGCCGAGACGGCGACGATCGAGGCGGTGTTCGCGCTGGACGGTGCCGGAGGCGCTCGGACGGTGCTGGAGGAGGCGGGACTCGCCCCCGACGACAACGGCGAGATCGTGGTGCGGCGCGAGCTGGGCCGATCGGGGCGGCATCGCGCCTTCGTCAACGACTCGGCGGTGACGGTGGGGCTGCTCGAGCGCCTCGGCGACGTCCTGGTGGAGGTGCACGGTCAGCACGAGCACCAGCGGCTGCTGGAGCCCGCCAACCAGCTCGAGCTGCTCGACCGCTTCGCCGAGACCGAGGAGGCGTGCGCGCGCGTCGGCGCGCTCCACGCCAAGCAGCGAGCGGCCCGCGACGAGGCCGACCGTACGCGAGGGGCGGCGCGTGACCGCGCCCAGCGCGAGGATCTGCTGCGCTTCCAGGTGAGCGAGCTGGACGCGGCTCGGCTGCGGATCGGCGAGGAAGAGGAGCTGCGCGCCGAGCTGCGACGGGTGCAGCACGCCGAGCGTTTCACGAGCGGCCTCGCCGACGCCGCCGCGCTGCTGGCCGACGCCCCGCAGTCGGCGGCCGAGCGCCTGGCCCGGGCGGCCCGAATCCTTCAGGACATCGGCCGGCTCGATCCCGCCCTGGGCGCACCGGGGGAGCCGATCGAGGCCGCGCGGCTCCAGGTCGACGAGGCGCTGACGGCCATCCGGCGCCTGCGCGACGGGATCGTGGCCGAGCCCGGCCGGCTGGATGCCATCCACGAACGGCTCGACGCGCTGACGCGGCTCAAGCGCAAGTACGGTGACGGCGAGGCGGCGATGCTGCACTGCCGCGACGAGGCGGCGCGCGAGCTGGAGCGCCTGGAGCGGCACGAGGAGGTCGTGGCCGAGCAGGAGCGGCTCCTCGGCCAGCTCGAGGCCGAGCTCACCGCGGCGGCGATGGTGCTCTCCACCCGTCGCCGCACCGCGGCCACGCGACTGGCCGCGCAGGTCGAGAAGGCGCTACGCGGGCTTGGCATGGAGCGGGCCGTGTTCGAGGTGGGGCTCGAGGCCGCGCCCGAGACGGGCCCTCGCGGCGTCGACCGCGTGGAGCTGCGCCTGTCGACGAACCCGGGCGAGGAGGTCAAGGCGCTCGCCCGGGTGGCCTCGGGCGGGGAGCTGTCGCGCACGATGCTCGCGCTCACGTCGGTCCTGGCCCGGGCCGACCGCATGCCGACGCTGGTCTTCGACGAGGTCGACGCCGGCATCGGCGGCCGGGTGGCCTCGGTCGTCGCCCAGACCCTGGCCGGCGCCGCCGAGGGGCGGCAGGTGCTCTGCGTGACCCATCTGGCCCCGATCGCCGCGTGGGCCGGCCATCACCTCCGGGTCAGCAAGAGCGTGCGCGGCGGGCGCACGCGGATGGCGGTGACCGCGCTGGGCGGCGACGACCGGGTGGAAGAGATCGCGCGCATGCTCGGCGGCCCCGCGACCACGGCGGCGGCCCGCGAGCACGCGCGCGATCTGCTGGACGCCCGCCGGGGGCGTCCGCGCGCCGGCTGAACGGGGGACGGGCCGGAAGCGGCCTGTATAATGGACGCGAGATCATGATCTCCACGATTCTTCGCACGGTGTTCGGCACCAAGCACGAGCGTGACGTGAAGCGGATGCAGCCGATCGTCGCCCAGATCAACGCGCTCGAGCCTGAGATACAACGGCTCGACGACGGCGGCCTCACCGCCAAGACGGACGAGTTCCGCAAGCGAGTGGCGGACGGCGAGACGCTCGACGCGCTCCTGCCCGAGGCCTTCGCGGTGTGCCGGGAGGCGGCGCGGCGCCGGCTGGGCATGCGCCACTTCGACGTCCAGCTCATCGGCGGCATGGTGCTGCACCAGGGGACCATCGCCGAGATGGCGACCGGCGAGGGCAAGACGCTGGTGGCCACGCTGCCGGCCTACCTCAACGCGATGTCCGGCAAGGGCGTCCACATCGTGACCGTCAACGACTATCTGGCCAAGCGCGACGCTCAGTGGATGGGTCCGATCTACGAGTCGCTCGGCCTCACGGTCGGGGTGATCCAGCACGAGGCGTCGTTCCAGTACGATCCCGCCTTCGTCACCCCGGACATCCGCATGACGGCGCTGCGGCCGATCGGGCGGCGCGAGGCCTACCAGGCCGACATCACCTACGGCACCAACAACGAGTTCGGCTTCGACTACCTGCGCGACAACATGCGCTTCTCGCTCGATGAGCTGGTCCAGCGCGACCTGAACTACGCGATCGTCGACGAGGTCGACTCCATCCTCATCGACGAGGCGCGCACCCCGCTGATCATCTCGGGGCCCGCCGAGGAGTCGACCGAGCTCTACTTCAAGATCGACCGGATCATTCCCAAGCTGAAGCGGGCGGCGACGATCGTCGAGGGGAAGCTCTCGGAGATCGAGGAGCAAAAGGCCGGCGACTTCATCGTCGACGAAAAGGCCAAGACCGTCTCGCTGACGGAGGCCGGCATCGCCTCCTGCGAGCGGCTGCTGGGCATCGACAATCTCTACGACCCCCAGCACATCGACTCCCTCCACCACATCCAGCAGGGACTGCGGGCCCACTCGCTGTTCCGCCGCGACGTGGACTACATGGTCAAGGACGGCGAGGTCATCATCGTCGACGAGTTCACCGGGCGGCTCATGCCGGGCCGGCGCTGGTCGGACGGCCTCCACCAGGCGGTCGAGGCGAAGGAGGGCGTGCGGATCGAGCGCGAGAACCAGACGCTGGCGACCATCACGTTCCAGAACTACTTCCGGATGTACGCCAAGCTGGCCGGCATGACCGGCACCGCCGAGACCGAGGCCGAAGAGTTCGCCAAGATCTACAAGCTCGACGTCACCGTCATCCCGACCAACCGCTCGCTCATCCGGATCAACAATCCCGACGTCGTCTACAAGACCGAGCGCGAGAAGTTCAACGCCGTCGTGGACGACATCCGCGAGCGCAACGCCAAGGGCCAGCCGATCCTGGTCGGCACCGTGTCGATCGAGAAGTCCGAGCGGCTGTCGGCCCTGCTGAAGAAGCGCGGCGTCCGCCACGAGGTGCTCAACGCCAAGTACCACGAGCGGGAGGCCGAGATCGTGGCCCAGGCCGGGCGCGAGAGCGCGGTGACGATCGCCACCAACATGGCCGGTCGCGGCACCGACATCCTGCTCGGCGGCAACCCCGAGTTCCTCTCCAAGGAGATCCTCCGCAAGAAGGGGCTCGATCCGGCCACCGCCTCGGCGGAGGCGCGAGTGACCGCGGTGGAGGAGGCCCGGCGGATCACCGAGCCCGAGCACGCGCGGGTGATCGAGCGGGGCGGGCTGCACATCGTCGGCACCGAGCGCCACGAGTCGCGGCGCGTCGACAACCAGCTGCGCGGCCGCTCGGGCCGGCAGGGCGATCCCGGCTCCTCGCGCTTCTATCTGTCGCTGGAGGACGACCTGCTCCGCATCTTCGGCTCCCAGCGGATCCAGGGGATCATGGATCGCCTCGGCATGGAGGAGGGCGAGCCGATCGAGCACAAGCTGGTGACGCGCGCCATCGGCACCGCCCAGAAGCGCGTGGAGACGCACAACTTCGAGATCCGCAAGCACCTGCTCGAGTACGACGACGTGATGAACAGGCAGCGCGAGATCATCTACGGCATGCGCCGGCAGATCCTCGACGGCGCCAGCCAGGCCGACACGGTGGCCGAGTGGATCGACGACCTGGCCGCCGCCACCGTCGACGGCTTCGCCGCCGAGGACGCCCATCCCGAGGACTGGGATCTGGCCGGCCTCGGCGAGGCGCTGTTTCGCCAGTTCGACGTGCGGATCCCCTCCCCGCGGTACGACGAGGTGGGCGGCCGGCCGGGGCTCTCCGAGCTGGCGAGCGAGGCCGTGAAGGCGCGCTACGCGGAGCGCGAGCACGAGCTCGGCACCGAGCTGATGCGGGCGCTCGAGCGGCACGAGATGCTGATCGTCATCGACGGGCAGTGGAAGGACCACCTGCTGTCCATCGACCACCTCAAGGAAGGCATCGGCCTGCGCGGCTACGGCCAGCGCGATCCGCTCACCGAGTACAAGAAGGAGGCGTTCGACCTGTTCCAGGACATGGTCGAGCGGGTGAAGGCGGCGGTGGTTGAGCGCCTCTTCAAGGTGCAGGTCGTGCGCGAGGCGCCGATGGAGCTGCCGGCGATGACGGCGTGGTCCCGGACCCAGGAGACGCGCGGCGAGATGCCCGGCGAGCGTCTCGGCGGGGCGGCGCCGGCGCCCGTCGCCCTGGCGCGGCCGGTGCCGACGCCGCGCACGCCGACCGGTGAGAAGATCGGCCGCAACGATCCGTGCTACTGCGGCTCGGGCAAGAAGTACAAGCGGTGCCACTACCTGCACCAAGGATGAGCGACCGCAAGTATCGGCAGCAGGGCTATCGGAGCGCCGGCGGCGGCAAGCAGGAGCCGCGCGAGCCGCCCCGGCCACCGTCGGGCACGTTCGGGATTCTCAAGAGCCGCGCGACCTCGCGCTGTGCCGCCTGCGGCGCCGTCCTGCCGATCACCGCCGACTCGCTCACGCAGTGCCCGCACTGCCGAGCCGAGCTCCACGCCTGCCGGCAGTGCGCGCACTTCGACACCGCGCGACGGTTCGAGTGCACGCAGGAGATCGCCGAGCGCGTCGCCGACAAGCGGGCCCTGAACGACTGCGCGTCGTTCTCCCTGATGGTGACGGTCGAGCGCGACACCTCGGCCGGGGCGGTGCGCCCCGACGACGCCCGGCGGTCGTTCGGCAACCTCTTCAAGAAGTGAGTGCGGGGGCCACGCCCGGCCCCGAAGCCGGCGCCGGCCCGCCTGTGGTTCCACGCCTCGACACGACGCGCCTGCGGCTCCGAGCACCCACCCTGGACGATGCGCCGTCTCTCTTCTCACGACACCGTCAAGCGGACGCGCACCTTCGTGCGCCGATGCCTGGCCGTGATCGAGGACCGCTCGGTGGTGCCCTGGGTCATCACGGAACAGAACGACGATCGGCCCATCGGCACGATCGAGCTCAGGCGGGCATCGCGCGGAGCTCGGCTACGTCATGGCCCAGGCCTGGTGGGGCCGCGGTCTCATGACCGAGGCCGCTCGGGCGGTGGTCGAGTGGGCTCTCGCACAGCCGTCGATCTTCCGGGTCGGGGCCGTGACCGACGTCGACAATCACGACTCGGCCCGCGTGCTCGACAAGATCGGCATGCCGCGCGAGGGCCTGCCCGGAGCCCCGCGACTGCGGGTCCTTCGGCCGGGTCCGGTAAGGGCCTGGGCGCCTCGACATCTGGGGCCGGACCGGGGGTCTCCCCCCATGGCTGGTGTTTTTCTTTGGCCCCTGGCGCAAGTCCGTGCCAAGATCGCGCATGCGCTTAGAGGCGATCACGCTCCACGGTTTCAAGTCGTTCGCCGAGAAAACGGTCGTCAAAGTCCTGCCCGGCATCACCGGTATCGTCGGCCCCAACGGGTGCGGCAAGAGCAACATCAGCGAGTCGGTGCGCTGGGCCCTGGGCGAGCAGAGCGCCAAATCCCTGCGCGGCCAGCGCATGGAGGACCTGATCTTCCACGGCACCGGCGCCCGCAAGGCGATCGGCTTGGCCGAGGTCGAGCTCACCTTCTCCAACGACGGGACCCTGTCGGTGCCGTGGAGCGAGATCGGCGTCGCCCGTCGTCTGTACCGCACCGGTGAGAGCGAATATCTCCTGAACAGGCAGCCCACGCGGCTGCGCGACATCCTCGACCTCTTCGCCGGCACCGGCGCCAACCCCCGCGCGTACTCGGTCATGGACCAGGACAAGCTCAACCACGTCCTGACGGCCAAGCCGCACGAGCGGCGCGTGTTCATCGAGGAAGCGGCCGGCATCGCGCGGTACAAGCAGCAGCGCAACGAGACGCAGGGCAAGCTGGACGGGGCCCGCCAGAATCTCACGCGGGTGCGTGACGTCATGGACGAGGTGCGCCGCCAGCTCGGCTCGCTCGAGCGTCAGGCCAAGAAGGCGCAGCAGTACAAGGCGCTCCAGGGCGAGCGGCGGGAGCTGGCCCTGGCCCTGGTCGCCGCGGATTTCGCCGGCCTGACCGCCCAGGCCGAGGCGCTGGCCCAGGAGTTGACGCGGCTGCGCGACGCCGAGCAGGGCGTGCGCGCGCGGCAGACCGCCTTGGCCGCGCGCGAGGCGCGCCAGCGCGAGCTGCTGCAGGCAAGCGAGCATCGCCTGGGTGACCTCCGCCAGTCCGTGCAGAAGATCCAGGGCGAGCTCGAGCGCCTGCTGGAGCGCCGCGAGCAGATGGGCGTGCAGCTGCACGAGCTCGGCGAAGAAGCGGCGCGGCTCGAGGACGAAGTGCGCGTCGCCTCGGAGCGTCTCGGGGCCATCGTGGGCGAGCGCGAAACCGGGCTGGCGGCCCTCGCCGAGGCCGAACGCCTGGGGGCCGAGCGACGCGCGGCCGTTCAGACGCTGGAAGCCGAGGTCGAGCGCCATCGGGCCGGGCTCGTCGCCGAGCGCGATCGTCTGGAGGCGTTACGGCTGGAGCAGGTGCGTGTGGCTGCCGAGCGTGTCGACCTGATGCGCCAGGCCGGCGAGTTGCGTGAGCGCCAGGCCCAGCTCGGGCGGCGCGGGGAGCGCCTGGCGCTGGAGCTGGGCGAGGCGCAGGCCGAGGCGGTGCGCCTCACCGAGGAGCGCGCCTCGCTCGAGTCGACGCGCGATCAGGCGGTGAGCGATCTGACGTCGCTGGTGGCCGAGCGCGAGCGCCTCTCCGAAGCGCTGGCCGATCGCGGGGGCCGCCTGGCCGAGGCCGAGGCGCGGCTCGCCCAGGCGCGCCTCGATCTGGCCTCCCGCAGCTCGAGCCGTGATGCCGTCCGAGAGCTCGAGCTGGCGCGCGAGGGCTACGGGGCCGGCGTGCGGGCGGTGTTCGCAGAGGGCGGAACGCCGTCCCTGGCCGGCATTGTGGGGACCGTCGCGGATCTGCTGGAGGTCGAGCCGGGCCTGGAGCGTGCGGTCGAGGCGGTCCTGGGTGAGCGGTTGCAGTGGGTGGTCGTCGAGCAGTTCGAGCACGCCCGGGCGGCCGTGGCGTGGCTGCGGGAGTGCGGCAGCGGCTCGGCGACCTTCCTGCCCCTCGAGAAACTGCAGACCGGTCACACGAACCGCGGCGGGCCGCTCGCTTCCGGCGGCGATCTCCGCTGGGTCGTGAACCACGTCACGGCGCGGACCCCCGGGCTGCTGCACGACCTGCTCGACCAGGTTGCCGTCGTTGAGCACCTGGACCAGGCCGAGGCGCTGTGGCGGCGCAACGGCGTGGTGGCGACCTACGTGACGCCCGCCGGCGAGGTACTCTCGCCGACGGGCCGACTGCGCGGCGGCTCGGAGGGGGCGGCGCTGCCCCAGTCGCTGCTGACCCGCAAGCGCCAGCTGCGCGAGCTTGAGGACGAGGTCCGGCGCCTCACCGACACGGTGGAGGTCGAGCAGGGGACGGTCGCCGCGCTGTCCGCCGAGGTGGCCACACTGCGCGCGCGACTGGGCGGTCTCGATCAATCGGTCCAGGCTCGACGGGCCGAGCGCCTGGCCAGCGAGAAGGATCTCGAGCAATCGGTGCGGGAGCACGAGCGTGCGCACCGCCACGTCGAGACGATCGGTGCCGAGTCGCGGCAGGTGGCCGGCGAGGCCGCCGAGACCGATGCGCTGCTGGCCCAGCTCGGCCAGCACGTCGAGACGGCCGCCGCCGCCGAGAGCCGCCACGAGGCCGTCATGGCCACCGTGCGGGCGGCGATCGCGGCCGCGCAGGAGACCGACAGCGCGCTGGGGTCCCGTCTCACGGCCGGCCGGGTCGAGCTGGCGAGCATCGCGGAGCGCACGGAGGCGCTCCGGCGGGAGCTTGGTCGGCTCGACGAGATGGAGGCCGACTTCTCCGCGCGCATCGAGCAGGGACGACAGCGCCTCGGCCAGCTCGGCGAGCGCCGCACCTGGCTGGCGGGGGAGCGCGAGCGCACCGACGCGGCGGCGCGTGAGGTGGCCGCCGAGCGTGACCGGCGCGAGGACGAGGCCCGGCAGGCGGGCGAGAGCCACCAGACCCTCGTCGACGATCTGCGGGCAGTCGAGGATGAGGCGCGTGGCGTGCACGGCGAGGCGAACCGGCTGGTCGGCGCCATCCACGAGATCGAGCTGAAGGCGACCGAGGGGCGCGTGCGCCGCGAGGAGCTGGCGCAGGAGGCCTATCGGACGTACGGCGTGGAGGCGGCAGCGCTCGGCGATCTGCACGATCCCACCCGCGACTTGGTGAGCGTGCGCGAGCGGCTGACCGAGCTCGACGAGCGGCTGGAGGCGATCGGGCCCGTCAACCTCGTCGCCGACGAGGAGTACCGCGAGCTGGACGAGCGGCTGACGTTCTTGCGGACGCAGCACGACGATCTCACCGCGTCGATCAAGGACCTGGACAAGGCGCTGCGGGGGATGACGCGCACGGCCCAGGACCGGTTCGCCCAGGCGTTCGAGGAGGTCAACGGCCACTTCGGCCGCATCTTCGCGCGGCTGTTCGAGGGTGGCCGTGCCGAGCTGCGGCTCGTCGAGGCCGAGGAGGGGGGCGACGCGCTCGACACCGGCGTGGAGCTGATGGCCCAGCCCCGCGGCAAGCGGTTGCAGGCGGTGTCGCTGATGTCCGGGGGTGAGCGCGCCCTGACCGGCCTGGCCCTGCTGTTCGCGATCTTCTACTTCCGGCCGAGCCCGTTCTGTGTCCTGGACGAGGTGGACGCGCCGCTCGACGACGCCAACATCCACCGGTTCCTGCGCGTGCTGCGCGAGCTCACCAGCCAGACGCAGTTCCTCGTCATCACGCACAATCGCAAGACGATGGAGGCCGCCGACATCCTGTACGGGGTCACCATGGAGGAGCCGGGGCTGTCGAAGCTGGTCTCGGTAAACCTGGCGGCGGCGGTCGCCGCGACGGTGCCCTCGTGAGGGTCCCCCGCCGCTCGGCGTGACGGTGACGACGGTGACGGTGTCCGTCGGTGGCCATCTGCGCGAGCTCCGGACGCGACGAGGCATGGCCCTCGACGAGCTCTCCCGGACCACGCGCGTCGCCTCCCGCTATCTGCAGGCGCTCGAGAGCGACGCGTTCGACGAGCTGCCGGCACCCGTGTTCATCCGCGGATTCATCCGGGCCTACTGCCAGGCGCTGGGCGAGCCCCCCGATGAGGCCCTCGCCTACTACGACGGGCGCGAGGGTGGCGTTCCCCAGCCGCCCACGCAGCCGGTGCCGCCGGCCCGCGCATCAGGAGGGGACACGCGCGCACGGGGCGCGGTCGTGGTCAGCTTCGTCCTGCTCGTGGTATTGGGCATGGCGCTCTTCACCGTGGCGCTTGTGATCCGTCCCGGCGATCGGGCCGAGCGGTCCACCATCGAGGTGCGTCCAGAGGTGACGCCGGCCCCGGCTCCGAGCGAGCCCGCGCCGTCGGCTCCGGCGGCGCCGGCCCCCACTCGATCGGTCCCGCCGGTGGCGCAGTCCCCTTCGCCCGGGGCCTCATCGGCGTCCGAGATCTCGACGTCGGCGGCCGTGCGGACACCGGCCGCGGCGCCGACGGTGCAGGGGCCGAGCCTCGAGGCGCTGGCGGGCTCGGTGAGCGCGCCCTACCGCCTCATTGCCCGCACCAGCGACGTCACGTGGATCCGCGTGCGGACCGAGGACGGTCGCAGCAGCGAGGAGACCGTGCCGGCGGGCGAGATCCGGGAGTGGGTGTCCGATCGGCCGTTCGTCGTGGCGGTCGGCAACGCGGGCGGCGTGAGCCTCGAGCTCAACGGCCGGGCGCTGCCTCCGCTCGGTCCTCGCGGTGCCGTCCTCCCGCGCCTGGTTCTTCCGCCCGAGCCCCGCTGACCCCCCGCCCGGAGAGGTACACTACCGGGATGAAGTTCCTCTCCGGCTTCGGTGAGCGGCTGCGCGAAGGGCTGCGACGCTCGCAGGAGTATCTGTCCGGCGGTCTGCAATCGGTGCTCGAGCCGGATCGGCCCATCGACGAGGCCCTCTGGGAGGAGCTGGACGAGCTGCTGGTGGCGGCCGATCTGGGTGCCGCGATGGCCGCCGACTTCGTCAACCGCGGGCGCGAAGAGGTCATGTTCGGCACCGTCACGCGCGCCGAGCAACTCCGCCCCGTCCTGCGCCGCTTTCTGCTGGACACGCTGGGACCGGCGCGCACGCTGGCGCTCGACGCGCGCCCCAGCGTGGTGCTCGTCCTTGGCGTCAACGGCTCCGGCAAGACCACGACCTGCGCCAAGCTGGCCGCGTCGCTCAAGGCCGATGGCCGGCACGTGCTGCTGGCCGCCGCCGATACCTTCCGCGCCGCCGCCATCGAGCAGCTGGAGACGTGGGGGCAGCGGATCGACGTCGACGTCGTCCGGCAGGCGGCGGGGTCCGATCCCGCGGCGGTCGTGTTCGACGCGGTCAAGGCGGCGATGGCGCGCAGCGCCGACGTCCTCGTCATCGACACCGCCGGCCGCCTGCACACCAAGAGCAACCTCATGGAGGAGCTCGGCAAGCTCAAGCGCGTGGTGCAGCGCCAGATCCCGGGCGCCCCGCACGAGTCGCTGATGGTGCTCGACGCGCCGACCGGGCAGAACGGCTTCGCGCAGGCCAAGCTCTTCCACGAGGCGGTCGGGCTCACCGGCGTGGCCCTCACCAAGCTGGACGGCACGGCCAAGGGCGGCATCGTCGTGCGGATCGTCCGCGAGCTGAAGTTGCCGGTGACGCTCGTGGGCGTCGGCGAGCGCATCGACGACCTGCAGCCGTTCGATCCGGTCCGCTTCGTCGACGCGCTGGTCCCCGCGCAATGAGCGACGCGACCTTCATGCGCCGGGCGATCGAGGTCGCCGAGCGCGGGCGTGGGCTCACCTCGCCGAATCCGCTCGTCGGCGCGGTGATCGTCCGCGACGGGCGGATCGTGGGCGAGGGCGCGCACCTGCGGGCCGGCGGTCCTCACGCCGAGGTCGAGGCCCTGGGCGCCGCCGGGACGGCCGCGCGCGGCGCCACCCTCTACGTGACGCTGGAGCCGTGCGCCCACCACGGGCGGACGCCGCCCTGTGCTCCCGCCGTGGCGGCCGCCGGGGTGGTGCGCGTGGTCGCGGCGATGCACGATCCCAATCCGCTCGTGGTCGGTGGCGGCGCCGACCAGTTGCGTGCGGCCGGCGTCGCGGTGGACGTCGGCGTGCTGGCGGCCGAGGCCGAGCGCCTGAACCGTCCGTGGCTGACGGCGATGCGGGAGCGGCGACCACACGTCACGCTGAAGGCGGCTGCGACGCTGGACGGCAAGCTGGCCGACGTCCACGGCACCTCGAAGTGGATCACCGGCGAGGCGGCCCGCCAGCGCGCGCACCGTTTGCGCGCGGAGTCCGACGCCATCGTGGTCGGCGTCACCACCGCGCGGCGTGACGATCCCGCGCTGACGGTGCGGCTGGCCCGGCCGTGGCCGCGCGAGCCCTTTCGGGTGGTCCTCGACACCATGGCCCGGCTCGATCCCCAGGCGCGGCTGATCCACGCGGGCACGCCGGCCCGGGCGCTCGTGGCCGTCGGCGCGCAGGCGCCGGCCGATCGCGTGCAGGCGCTGGCGGCGGCCGGCGCCACGGTGCTGCGCTGCCGCACGCGCGAGGACCGCGTCGACCCGGCGGCGCTGCTGGAGGAGCTCTTCGCGCGCGAGGTCCGCGCGGTGCTCGTCGAGGGCGGCGGCGAGACGCACGCGGCGTTTGCCGACGCGGGGCTGGTGGACCACGTGGCGCTGTTCGTCGCGCCGCTGCTGCTCGGGGGCCGCGACGCGACCGGTGTCGTTGGCGGGCCCGGGCGCGAGCTCAAGAGCGCGCTGCGCCTGGGCGCGTTCAGCGTGACGACGCTCGGCGACGACCTGCTGCTCGAGGCCGACGTCGTCCGCGGCTGATGTTCACCGGGATCGTGGAGGAGATGGGCACGGTGCGGGCGGCCGCGCGGCAGGGCGGCGTCGTCCGTCTCGAGGTGACGGCGGTCGCCGCCCGCGAGGGCAGCGAGGTCGGCGCCAGCGTGGCCGTCAACGGTGTCTGCCTGACGGTGGTGACGCCGACGCCCGGGGGCCTGGCGTTCGAGGTCGGGCCGGAGACGCTCGAACGCACCACGCTGGGGCGGCTCGCCGTGGGCGACGCCGTGAACCTCGAACGGCCGCTGCGATTCGGCGCCGCGGTGGGCGGTCACCTCGTCCTCGGCCACGTCGACGGGATGGGAACCGTGGAGGGCGTGACCCGTGTAGAATCGACGGCGCGGGTGCGGATCGCGCTGCCGGGACCGGCGCTGGCGCCGCTGCTGGTGCCACAGGGCTCGGTGGCGGTGGACGGGGTCAGCCTCACGATCGCCGCGCTGTGGGCGCAGGCCTTCGAGGTGATGGTGATTCCGCACACCCTGGCGGTGACGACGTTCGGCCGACTGGCGCGGGGCCAGGCCGTGAACCTCGAGACGGACGTGATCGGCAAGTATCTGCAGCGGTCGCTCGAGCTGAGAGGGACGACATGAGCCTATTCGTCACGATCGAGGAGGCCCTGGAGGAGCTCCGCCAGGGACATCTCCTGGTGGTTGTCGACGACGAGGACCGGGAGAACGAGGGCGACCTGGTCCTGGCCGCCGAGAAGACCACGCCGGAGACCGTGAACTTCATGGCCACGCACGGGCGCGGCCTCATCTGCATGCCGATGACCGGCGAGCGGCTCGACGAGCTCAAGCTCGGGATGATGGTCGCCGAGAACACCGCCCCGATGGGCACCGCCTTCACGGTGACGGTGGACGCGCGCCGCGGCGTGACGACTGGCACCTCGGCCTACGACCGCGCGGTCACCATCCGCACGCTCGTCGACGCCCAGACCCAGGCGGAAGACCTCACGGTACCGGGCCACATCTTCCCGCTCCGCGCCAAGGAGGGGGGCGTGCTGCGTCGGGCCGGCCACACCGAGGCCGCCGTTGACCTGGCCCGGCTGGCGGGCTGCTATCCCGCCGGGGTGATCTGCGAGGTGCTCGACGACCACGGCGCCATGGCCCGGCTGCCCCAGCTGCGCGAGCTGGCAACGCGCTTCGGCCTCAAGATGATCACGATCAAGGACCTCATCGAGTACCGCACGCGCAAGGAGCGGCTCGTGCGGCGCATCGCCGCCACCCGGTTGCCCACGGACTTCGGCGAGTTCACGGCGGTGGCCTACGAGGCCACGGTGTACGAGCGCACCCATCTGGCGCTGGTGATGGGCGACGTGGCCGGCGACGAGCCGGTGCTCGTGCGCATGCACTCCGAGTGCCTCACCGGGGACGTGTTCCAGTCGATGCGCTGCGACTGCGGCTCGCAGCTGATCAAGGCCATGGCCGTCATCAAGGAGGCCGGCCGGGGCGTCATCGTCTACCTGCGCCAGGAGGGGCGGGGGATCGGGCTGCACAACAAGATCCGCGCCTACGAGCTGCAGGAGCAGGGGATGGACACGGTCGAGGCCAACCTGGCGCTCGGCTTCAAGGCCGACCTGCGCGACTACGGCATCGGCGCGCAGATCCTGGTCGATCTCGGGCTGAAGAACCTCCGGTTGCTGACCAACAACCCGACCAAGCGGGCCGGCCTGGAAGGCTACGGGCTGCAGGTCGTGGAGAGGGTTCCGCTTGAAGTGCCGGCGAATCCGGAGAATCGTAAGTATTTGAGTACCAAGCGCGACAAGCTCGGTCACCTGTTGACCTCGCTTCCGGATTGACGATGGCCGGTCGCGCCCCGCGTCCGCAGCGGCCTGATCGGCCCGCGCTGGCCGGCGCGCGATTCGCGGTCGTCGCGGCGCGGTTCAATGAGCGCATCAGCAAGCGCCTGCTGGCCGGAGCCCTGCGCGCGATGTCGTCCGCCGGCATCCCCGACGAGGCCGTCGAGGTGCACTGGGTGCCCGGGTCGTTCGAGCTCCCTCAAGCGGCGGCCCTGCTGGCCCGTACGCGGCGGTACGCGGCGGTCGTGTGCGTCGGCTGCGTCATCAAGGGCGAGACCCCGCACTTCGACTTCGTGGCCGGGCAGGCGGCCGCCGGCATCCAGCAGGTGGCGCTCGAGACCGGCGTGCCCGCGTCCTTCGGTGTGATCACCGCACTGACCGAGGAGCAGGCCTGGGCGCGCTCCGGCGGCGAGGTCGGCAACCGCGGCCAGGAAGCTGCCGAAGCCGCGCTCGAGATGGCCGCGCTCGTGCGCGCCGTACGCGGCCCCCGGCGCGGTACGCGGTAAGGTAGGATGGGCAGGCGCCGGAAGGCCCGGGAGGTCGCCCTGCAGTTCCTCTATCAGCTCGACCAGCACGGGGCCGAGGATCCGGCGCCGCACGAGCACGAGTTCTGGGAGCGGCATCCGGTCGATCCCGACACCCACGCCTTCGCGGAAAGCCTGGTGCGCGGCAGCAAGCAGCAGCAGGGCAAGATTGATCAGCTCCTCACGCAGTACGCCGAGCACTGGGATCTGGATCGCATGGCCGTGGTCGACCGCAACATCCTGAGGATGGCCGTCTACGAGCTGCTGTGGCAGCCCGAGGTCCCACCCAAGGCCGCCATCAACGAGGCCATCGAGATCGCCAAGAAGTTCGGAACGACGGAGTCGAGCCGATTCATCAACGGCGTGCTGGACCGCATCCTGCGCGAGCATCGTCCCGCCTCCACCTGAGCGAGGCGGCGACGTGCGGTACGCGATCGTGTCGGACATCCACGGCAACCTGGAGGCCCTGCGGGCCGTGCTCGACGACTGCGCCGAGCGGACGGACGGCGTGCTCTGCCTGGGCGACACGGTCGGGTACGGCGCCGATCCGGTGCCGTGCGTGGAGCTGGTGGCCGAGCGAGCCGAGGCCGTCGTGGGCGGCAATCACGAGTACGCTGTGGCCGGGCGACTGAGCCTGGCCTGGTTCAATCGCTACGCGCGGGCCGCCGCCGAGTGGACGCAGGAGCGGCTGGACGAGGATCATCGCGCGTACCTGGCCGAGCTGCCGCTGGTGCGCGAGGTCGGTGACGCGACGCTCGTGCACGCCTCGCCCGCCCAGCCGGACGAATGGGAGTACCTGGTCACCGCCGATGACGGGTTCGCCGCCTTCGCGCACTTCGCCACCCGCTGGTGCTTCGTCGGACACAGCCACGTGCCCGGCGCCTGGTCGCTCGGCTCGTCGGGGCCCGAGCATCATCCGGGCGCCACGAGCCTGCGCAGTGAGCGCGGCCGGCGCTACATCGTCAACGTCGGCAGCGTGGGGCAGCCACGCGACCGCGATCCTCGCGCCGCCTATGCCGTGTGGGATGTCGAGGCCGGGCAGGTGGACATCCGGCGCGTCGGCTACGAGGTGACGGTGGCCCGCCGGAAGATCGTCGAGGCCGGCCTGCCCCGGTTCCTGGCCGAGCGGCTGGCGGAGGGCGTCTGAGCGCGGTGCGCGCCCACCTCGCGCCCACCGCGCTCCTGGTCGCCAGCGCCGGCGTCCTCGGGCTGGCCTTCCCACGCACCGACTGGGACGGCGCGGCCTGGATCGCGCTGGTCCCGCTGTTCATCATCGTGCTGGGCGCCCGGCCTCGCATCGCGTTCGCCTGGGCCTGGCTGTACGGCACGGTGTTCTTCCTCATGCTCCTGCGCTGGCTGAACTTCACCTTCCAGACCTACAGCACGATCCCGTGGCCGCTCGTGTGGGGGCCGACGCTGCTGCTCTCGGCCTGGTGCGGACTCCATGTCGCCGTGGTGGGCGCGCTGGTGGCCTGGCTGCACCGGCGGCGCTCCACGGCGTGGGCCCTGGCGACCGCGCCGTGCCTGTGGGTCGGCGCCGAGTGGCTGCGCGGCCACCTGCTCGGCGGATTTCCGTGGGGCACGCTCGGCTACTCGCAGTACCTGCGGCTGCCGGTCATCCAGATCGCCGAGCTGGGGGGCGTGCACGCGGTCTCCTTCGTGCTGGTGGCGGTTAACGCCGCGCTGGCCGGCGTCTTCCTGCTGGGCTGGCGCGGAGCGGTCACCGGCCTCGGCCTGGCCGGGGCGTTGGTGGGCGCCACGCTCGGGTTCGGCGTCTGGCGGCTGCGCGAGCCACCACCGCCCGAGCGGGTCTCGGTGGCCATCATGCAGCCCTCGATCGAGCAGCCGCTCAAGTGGGACCCCGATCACGCGACCGTCGTGCTCCGGATCTATCAGGAGCTGACCCGGCAGGCCGCCGCCGATCGCCCGGGTCTCATCGTCTGGCCGGAGACCGCGTCGCCGACGGCGCTGCGGCGCGACGTCGTGCTGCAGCAGACGCTGGCGACCATGTCGGCGGAGATGCGGGTGCCCCTGCTGGTGGGCTCCATCGACGTGCTCGAGGGCACGCCGCGCCGCTTCACCAACACCGCGTTCCTCGTCACCGACCGGGGCATCGTCGGTCGGTATGATAAGATTCACCTCGTTCCGTTCGGAGAATACGTGCCGCTGTCGAGCGTGATCGGGTTCGTCAGGGGCTGGGCGGAGTTCATCGCCGATCTGGAGCCCGGCTCTCGTGCCGTTGTGTTTCCGGGTCCGCCCGCCCCGTTCGGCGTCGTGATCTGTTACGAGGGCATCTTCCCCGATCTCTTTCGCACGTTCGTGAACAACGGCGCTCGACTCATGGTGAACATGACCAACGACGGATGGTTCGGCCGCACCAGCGGACCCCCGCAGCACCTGGGGATGTACCCGTTCCGGGCGGTGGAGCATCGCATCGCCATCGTGCGCGCCGCCAACACCGGTATCTCGGCGTTCATCGCGCCGACCG
This sequence comes from Methylomirabilia bacterium, assembly GCA_041499965.1. GTDB lineage: Bacteria > Methylomirabilota > Methylomirabilia > Rokubacteriales > CSP1-6 > AR5. Next base: position 36,089 of record JBGQLG010000013.1, on the reverse strand, counting down.
GCCAGATCTTCCACCACCTGGGCCTCTACCAGCGCGGGACCATCACGGAGTGGGTGCCGCTGCGGCGGGGGCGCACGCTGTTCACGCGGCTCGGCGACTGGGTGGCGTGGGCGGCGCTGGTGCTGGCCGCCGCCTCGGTCGGTGTGGCCGCGCGGAGGAACCCATGCTCGGCGAGCTGAAGCGTGACGTCGGGGAGCTGACCCGTCGTGTGGACGAGCTCCGGAGGCATCTTTGACCTGCCCGGCAAGGAGCAGCGCCTGGCCAAGCTGGACACCGAGATGGCCGCGCCGGCCTTCTGGGAGGACAACCGCCGCGCCCAGGACCTGATCCGCGAGCGCTCCGAGCTGGGCCGCGTGCTCGGGCGCGTCGGCGAGCTGGCCCGCCAGGCCTCCGACCTCAGCGTGCTGCTGGAGCTGGCCCAGGAGGCCGGCGACGACGGCAGCCTCGACGGCGAGATCGGCGAGGGCGTCGGCCGTCTCCGGCGTGAGCTGGACGAGTTCGAGCTGAAGGTGATGCTGTCCGGTCCGCACGACGCCAAGGCCGCCATCCTGTCGATCCACCCGGGCGCGGGTGGGACCGAGTCGCAGGACTGGGCCCAGATGCTCATGCGCATGTACCTGCGCTGGTGTGAGCGCTCGGGCTTCAAGGCCGAGGTGGTCGACCTGCTGCCCGGTGAAGAAGCCGGGATCAAGTCGGCGACGATCGAGGTGACCGGTGAGTACGCCTACGGCTACCTCAAGGGCGAGGTGGGCGTGCACCGGCTGATCCGGATCTCGCCCTTCGACGCCTCCAGCCGGCGGCAGACGAGCTTCGCCTCGGTCTCGGCGGTGCCGGAGGTCGACGACGTCGAGGTCGAGATCCGTGACGACGAGCTCCGGGTGGACGTATTCCGCTCCTCGGGACCGGGCGGGCAGGGCGTGAACACCGCCGACTCGGCCGTGCGCATCACGCACCTGCCGACCAACATCGTCGTGTCGTGCCAGAACGAGCGCTCGCAGCTGCGCAACCGCGACACCGCCATGCGGATCCTCAAGGCCCGGCTCTACGAGATCGCCGAGAAGAAGCAGAAGGAGGACATCGCCGAGCTGAGCGGGGCCAAGAAGGAGATCGCCTTCGGCAGCCAGATCCGCTCCTACACCTTCCATCCCCAGCAGCGCATCAAGGATCACCGCACCAACCTCGAGATCGGCAACGTCGAGGCGGTGATGGACGGCGACATCGACGAGTTCATCAAGACCTACCTGCTGTGGGCGCGGAGTCACGAGGCGTGAGCGAGCACGACGGCAACGAGCAGATCCGGCAGCGTCACGCCAAGCTCGACGGGCTGCGCCGGCGTGGCGTCGACCCGTTCGGCAGCCGCTACCCGGTCACCCACTGGGCCGGTCCGCTCCACGAGCAGCTGGGCGCCGCCTCCGAGGAGGAGCTGAAGGCGGTCGGTCCGGTCAGCCTGGCCGGCCGTGTCGTGACCCTGCGCCACCACGGCAAGACGTGCTTCGCCCACCTCATGGATCACACCGGGCGGATCCAGCTCTACGCGCGCGCCGACCAGCTCGGCGACGACTACGCGCTCTTCACCGAGCTGGACCTCGGCGACTTCATCGGCGGCACCGGCGAGATGATGCGCACGCGGACGGGCGAGCTCACGCTGGCGGTCAAGGCGTTCACCTTCCTGGCCAAGTCGCTGCGGCCGCTGCCGGAGAAGTGGCACGGGCTCAAGGACGTGGAGACGCGCTACCGCCAGCGTTATGTCGACCTGATCGTCAATCCGGACTCGCGGCGGATCTTTCTGCTGCGCTCGCGCATCATCCAGGCCATCCGGGCGTTCCTCGACGTGCGCGGGTTCGTCGAGGTCGAGACGCCCATGATGCAGCCGATCCCGGGCGGCGCCATCGCGCGGCCGTTCAAGACACACCACAATGCGCTCGACATGGACCTCTACCTGCGCATCGCCCCCGAGCTGTACCTCAAGCGGCTGGTGGTCGGGGGGCTCGAGCGCGTGTACGAGATCAGCCGCGTCTTCCGCAACGAGGGCGTGTCGACGCGCCACAACCCCGAGTTCACGATCCTCGAGTTCTACCAGGCCTACGCCGACTACACGGATCTCATGGAGCTGACCGAGGCGCTCTTCGCCGAGCTGGCCCGTGCGCTGCTGGGCACGGTGACGCTCACCTGGGGGGAGCACACCGTCGACCTCACGCCGCCCTGGCGCCGGCTGCCGTTCTTCGAGGCGCTCTCCCAGGCCCTGGGCATCACGGTCACGCCGGAGACCGACGCCGGGACGCTGGCGCGGGCGGCCGCTGGGCGTGGCCTGGCCGGCGCCGGCGGCCCCCTCGACAAGATCTGGAAGGACGTGTTCGACACGCTGGTGGAGCCGACGCTCGGGCAACCCACGTTCATCACCGACTTCCCGATCGAGCTGTCGCCGCTGGCCAAGCGCAAGCGCGACGCGCCCCGGCTGGTCGACCGCTTCGAGGGCTACGTCGGCTGCCGCGAGCTCGTCAACGCCTACAGCGAGCTGAATGACCCGATCGACCAGCTGGCGAGATTCCGCGAACAGGCGGCGCTGGCCGCGCGCGGCGACGACGAGGCCCACTGGCTGGACGAGGACTACGTCCGCGCGCTGGAGTACGGCATGCCGCCCACGGCGGGCGAGGGGATCGGCATCGACCGCCTCGTCATGCTCTTCGCCGATCAGCCGTCGATCCGCGAGGTCATCCTGTTCCCCCACCTGCGGCCGGAGGCACCGGGCGCGTGAGGGGGGGAGTACCGTACGAGCTGTTCGTGGCGTGGCGCTATCTGGGTTCGCGCGGCAACCGCGCGAGCCTTTCGCTGTTCGTGTGGATCGGCGTGGGCAGCGTGTTCCTCGGCGTGGCCGCGCTGATCGTCGTCCTGGCCGTCATGACCGGCTTCCAGGACGGGATCCGCGACCGGATCATCGCGGCCCAGCCCCACCTGCTCGTCATGCAGACCGGTGGGATCGGCATGCTCGACGCCGACCGTGTGGCGGCGATGGCGCGCACGGTGGAGGGGGTACGGGCCGCGACGCCCTTCGTGCTGCAGCAGGCGCTGTTCACGAGCCCGGGGGGGGACGGCCACGGGGGCCTGGTGCGCGGCGTCGACATCAGCGACACCTCGGTGCTGGGCGACCTGCGGGCGCAGCTCTGGGCCGGGCGCCTGGAGAATTTCGCCGACGGCGGTGACGGGATCCTGCTGGGCGCCGAGCTGGCCCGCGTGCTGGGCGTCGTGCCGGGTGACGCCGTCACGCTCATCTCCCCCAAGGGAGCTCTGACCGCCGTCGGCATGGTCCCGAAGATGCGCCGCTTCACCGTGGCCGGTACCATCAAGGTGGGCATGCACGAGTACGACGCCTCGCTCGCCTATCTGCCCCTCGGCTCGGCGCGGGAGTTCTCGGGGCTGCCGGGTGTGACCGGGGTGGAGGTCAAGCTGGTCGATCCGTTCGACGCCAAGACGGTCGGACGCACGATCGCGGGCCGGTTGGGGCCCGGTTACTGGGTGCGCGACTGGATGGACATGAACGGCAACCTCTTCAACGCGCTGCAGCTCGAAAAGCTGGCGCTGTTCGTCGTTCTTGCCATCATCTCGCTGGTCGCCGCCTTCGCCATCCTGGGCCACCTCGTCCTCCTGGTCGCCGAGAAGCGCAAGGAGATCGGTATCCTCAAGGCCATCGGGGCGACCGGCCCGAGCATCACGACGGTGTTCCTCTCCGTGGGGCTGGCGATCTACACCGTGGGGACGGTGACGGGCAGCGCGGTGGCGCTGCTGCTCATCTGGCTGCAGAACACCTACCGGATCATCCGGCTGGCTGGCGACGTCTACCAGATCGACCACCTGCCGATGAAGCTCACCCCCTCCGACTTCCTGTTGGTGCTGGTCGCCACGCTCGTGCTGTCGTTTCTGGCCGTGATCGTGCCCGCCCGCCGGGCCGGCGCGCTCCACCCCGTGGACGTCCTGCGCTATGAATGAGGGGGGCGTGGCCGGCCGATCCTCACCCGTGGACACCGACGGCGGCATGCGCGACGCCACGCCCCTGCTGGTCGGCGAGGATCTCGAGCGCGAGTTCCGGACGGGTCCCGAGGTCGTGCGCATACTGCGCGGGGCCTCGATCGCGGTTCACACCGGCGAGGTCGTGGCGCTCGTGGGCGCCTCCGGCGTGGGCAAGTCGACGCTCCTGCACCTGCTCGGCGCCCTCGACCGACCCACCAGCGGGCGCGTGCTGTTCCAGGGCGTGGACCTGTTCCGGCACGGCGAATCGGCGCTGGCCCGCTACCGGCGGCAAGAGGTCGGGTTCGTCTTTCAGTTCTACAATCTGCTGGGGGAGATGTCGGCCCTGGAGAACGCGATGCTGCCGGCTCTGCTCGAGCGTCGCCCGTGGCGCGAGGCGCGCGAGCGGGCCGCCGCGGCGCTGGCCGAGGTGGGGCTCGCCGACCGGATGGACCATCGCCCCGGAGAGATGTCGGGCGGCGAGCAGCAGCGCGTGGCCATCGCGCGCGCGCTCATGAACGGGCCCCGGATCGTCCTGGCCGACGAGCCGACCGGCAACCTCGACCCCAAGACGAGCGAGATCGTCTACGACCTCTTCTTACAGTTGCAAGCCGAGCGTGGCATCGCCTTCCTGATCGCCACGCACAACCCCGACCTCGCCCGGCGCGCGGATCGCATCTACCGCCTGATCGAGGGCCGCGCCCGCGAGATGAGCGGAACGACGGACGCCACGAGCGGGTTGCCGGTATAGTACGGCTTGCGATTCGCAGAGTTACTTGTTCGTGAAGAAAAAGTCTAGCGGTCGTCCAAACCGCGGGATATACTGGATTCGCCTTCGATAACTAGCCGTCTTCGCAGGAGAAACGGGCGCCTCCGGCGACGAAAGGGGTACAGCCTCCAGTGTTTGAACGGTTCACCGAGCGGGCGCGACGGGTCATCATCCTGGCACGCGAGGAAGCGGGCCGTTTCCGCCACGATTTCGTCGGAACGGAGCACGTTCTCCTCGGGTTGATCCGCGACGGTGAGGGCATCGCCACCGCGGTCCTGCAGCGCCTCGGTCTGCGCCTGGAGACGGTGAAGGCGGAAGTCGAGCGGGCGCTCGCCGGGTTCCCCAAGACACTGACCTTCGGCGAGGTGCCGTTCACGCCGCAGGCCAAGCGCGTGCTCGAGCTGTCCATCGAAGAGGCACGCCAGCTCGGTCACAACTACATCGGGACCGAGCATCTGCTGCTGGGGCTCATGAAAGAAGGGCAGTCGATCGCCGCCAAGATCCTCGAGTCGCTCGGCGCGCGCCTCGACGAGGTCCGCCAGGAGACGCTGGCGCTGCTGGGTGACCAGTACTACCCGCGCCCCAAGAAGCGCTCACAGACGCCGGTCCTCGACGAGTTCGCCCGCGACCTCACGCAGCTCGCCCGGGAGAGCAAGCTCGATCCGGTGATCGGACGCGAGCAGGAGATCGAGCGCGTCATCCAGATCCTGGCCCGCCGCACCAAGAACAACCCGGTGCTCATCGGCGAGCCCGGCGTCGGCAAGACGGCGATCGTCGAGGGCCTGGCCCAGAAGATCATCAGCCACGACGTCCCCGACGTGCTCGTGAACAAGCGGCTCCTGCAACTCGATCTGGGGGCGCTGGTGGCGGGCACCAAGTACCGCGGCCAGTTCGAGGAGCGGCTCAAGGCCGTCATGAAAGAGATCCGCCAGTCGGAGAACGTCGTCCTGTTCCTCGACGAGCTGCACACCCTCATCGGCGCCGGCGCCGCCGAGGGCGCCATCGACGCCTCGAACATGCTGAAGCCGGCGCTATCGCGGGGCGAGATCCAGACCATCGGCGCCACGACGCTCGACGAGTACCGCAAGTACATCGAGAAGGACGGCGCGCTCGAGCGGCGCTTCCAGCCGGTCATCGTGAAGGCGCCCAGCGTTCCCGAAGCCATCGAGATCATCAAGGGGCTGCGCCACAAGTACGAGGCGCATCACCGGGTCAAGATCACCGAGCAGGCCATCAACGCCGCGGTCACGCTCGCCGACCGCTACATCACCGATCGCCAGCTGCCCGACAAGGCGATCGACGTCATCGACGAGGCCTCATCGCGCACCCGGCTGATGGCCCTGACGCCGCCGGCCGAGCTCAAGGAAATCGAGAAGGAGCTCGAGCGGGTGCGGCGCGAGAAGGACATGTACCTGGAGGCGCAGGAGTTCGAGAAGGCCGCGTCCCTCCGCGAGAAGGAGAAGGTCCTCCAGCATCGCGAGGAGGAGATGAAGCGGGAGTGGGAGCGCACCAAGGGCAAGGGCGTGCAGTCGGTCGGCGAGGTCGACATCGAGTTCATCGTCTCCCGGTGGACGGGCATCCCCTTGGCCAAGCTCGAGGAGAAGGAGTCGGCCAAGCTCGCCCGCATGGAGGACGCGCTCCACGGGCGGATCATCGGTCAGGACGACGCCGTCAAGGCCGTCGCCCGGGCCATCCGCCGCTCCCGGGCCGGCCTCAAGGATGCCAAGCGGCCGGTCGGGTCGTTCGTCTTCCTCGGCCCCACCGGTGTCGGCAAGACGGAGTTGGCGCGCGCGCTGGCCGAATACCTCTTCGGCGACGAGAACGCCCTCATCCGGGTCGACATGTCGGAATACATGGAGAAGTTCTCGGTGTCGCGCCTGCTCGGCGCCCCCCCCGGATACGTCGGCTACGAAGAAGGCGGGTTCCTGACCGAGAAGGTCCGGCGGCGCCCGTACTCCGTCGTCCTCTTCGACGAGATCGAGAAGGCGCATCCCGACGTCTTCAACATGCTGCTGCAGGTACTGGACGACGGCCGCCTCTCGGACTCGCTGGGCCACGTGGTCGACTTCAAGAACACAATCCTGATCATGACGTCCAACCTCGGCACCAGCCTGATCGGCAAGCGGACGTCGCCGGGCTTCCTGGCCGAGTCGGACGAGCAGTCCTACGAGAAGATGAAAGAGCGCGTCTTGGACGAGTTGAAACGGGCGTTCCGGCCGGAGTTCCTGAACCGGATCGACGACATCATCGTCTTCCACGCGCTGGCCGAGCAGCACATCAAGAGCATCATCCGGCTCATGACGACGCGCATCAACAAGCAGCTCACCGACAAGGGCATCGAGCTCATCCTCACGCCGGCGGCGGAGAACGCCCTCCTCGAAAAGGGCTACGATCCGACCTACGGTGCCCGGCAACTACGCCGGACGATCCAGAAGCACATTGAGGACCCGCTGGCGGAAGCCATCGTCCGCGGCCAACTCGTCGACAGCGCCCGCATCGAGGTCGACGTGGAAGGGGGCAACTTCGTGTTCCGCGAAGCCCCTCCCCTGGCCGCCGACGTACCGCTCGAGCTTGCTGAGCACTGACCGGCCGCTCGCACGAGCCTGACCGTCCGGTGACGTCACGGGGGTGTGTGCGTCGATCGTGCGTTGTCGCCCTGACAGCGCTCGCGGTGTTCGTCTCCCTTGCTGAGGCCCAGGCCCCCCAGCCGGGGGCCCCGGGCCGCGTGATCCAGATCCGCGAGGTGGCCGTGGAAGGCAACCGCCGGGTCCAGGAGGCGGTCATCCTCGGCCGCATCCGCTCTGCGGTCGCCGCACCCTTCAACCCATCGCAGGCGTCGGAAGATCTGCGCGCCATCTTCAACCTGGGGTTCTTCGACGACGTCCAGCTCAAGGTCGAAGACTTCGAGGGCGGCGTGAAGGTCACCTTCGTCGTGACCGAGCGGCCCTTCGTGCGCGACGTGGAGTTCGCCGGGAACTCGAGGATGGCCACCGCCGACCTGCAGGAGAAGATCGATCTGAAACTGGGCAGCGTGTACAACCCTGTCGACGTCCAGCGGGCCCGCGAGAAGCTGAAGGACGCCTATGAGGAGGACGGCTACTTCGAGGTCCAGATCAGCCCCGAGGTCGAGAAGTTCGGCGACGGCGACGTGAAGGTGGTCTTCACCGTCAACGAAGGACGCCGGATCGCGATCGACAAGATCGTCATCCGGGGCAACACGGGGCTCAAGGACAAACAGATCAAGGCCGTCATGGCCGTGCAGGAGCGACAGTACTTCGTCCTCCGCGGCACCGTACAGCGGCAGAAGCTGGAAGAGGACATCGATCGCATCGTCGGGTTCTACCAGGACCACGGCTACGTGCAGATGCGGGTGGAACGGCAAGACGTGGTGGTCGATCGCGAGAAGGCCCGGGTGACCATCACGATCGACGTGGTGGAGGGCGCCCAGTACCGGGTCGGGCCCATCAAGCTGACCGGTGTGACGCTGGTCCCGGAAGAGGAGGTGCGCCGCCAGCTCGGGTTCAAGACGGGCGACGTGTTCTCCCGGTCCGCCCTGCACGACGGCGTGCGCAACATCTCCGACCTGTACAGCACCATCGGCCGGGCCTCCGTCGACGTCCTCCCGCGCACGGACCAGCAAGCCAGCACCACCACCATGGACGTCATCCTCGAGGTGACCGAGGGACCCGAGGTCTACGTCGAGCGCATCAATATCACGGGGAACACGCGCAGCGAGGATCGGATCCTGCGCCGGGAGATCCCCTTCGTGGAGGGCGATCTCTTCACCCTCCAGAAGATGCAGCGGGCCCGCCAGCGCCTGATCAACCTGGGCTACTTCGACATGGTCAACGTGACGACCCAGCCGGGAACCGACAAGACCCGGATCATCGTCAACGTGGAGGTGACCGAGCGGCCGACGGGCATCTTCTCGATCGGCGGCGGCTTTTCGTCGGTCGACAGCCTCGTCGGTACCCTGGACATCTCCCAGAACAACTTCCTCGGGCGGGGCTGGCAGCTGTCGCTGCGCGTTCGGGCCGGTGCCAACAGCCAGCAGGGGATCATCAGCTTCACCGAGCCGTGGCTATTCGACCAGCCGCTCTCGGCCGGGGTCGACCTGTTCAACATCAAGCGTCAATACACCGAGTATGACTACGACTCGCTGGGCGGCACCCTGCGGCTGAGTCACCCGTTCCAGGAATACTGGCGCTGGCAAACGTCCTACCGGCTGACCAGAGACGAGATCAGCAACGTGCGCGACGTCGGTGACCCGCTGCTGAAGGACGAGGTGGGCAAGCGGACGACCTCGGCGATCACGCTCGGCGTCACCCGGGACAGCCGGGACGCAGTGTTGCTGCCGAGCAAGGGCGGCTTTTCGGTCGTCACCCTGGACTTCGCCGGCCTGGGCGGGGACTCACGGTTCGTGAAGACGATCGGATCGACCTCGTACTTCTATCCGGTCTGGTATGGACACATCCTGTCCGCTCGGGCCGAGGCGGGCTACGGGTTCGGGTGGTCCGACGACGGCCTGACCGGGCGCTCCGAACTGCCGGTGTTCGAGCGTTTCTACCTCGGCGGCCCGAACTCCATCCGGAGCTTCAAGGCGCGGAAGATCTCGCCCGTCAACGAAGGGGGCGTCCGCATCGGCGGCACCTCCGAGGTGCTGGGCAACGTCGAGTACATCGTGCCGCTGCCGTTCAACTTCCGGGTGGCGGGCTTCTTCGACATCGGCAACGTCTATGGCTTCAGGACGAAATTCGACCTGACCGATATGCGCGAGGCGGCGGGGGCCGGCATACGCTGGCAGTCGCCGTTCGGGCCGATCCGCGTGGATTACGGCGTCAACCTCGACCGCCGCAAGGGTGAGGACTTCGGGGCTATCCAGTTCTCGGTCGGATCACCGTTCTGAGGAGGGGTGGATGAAGGGTGTGCTGAGCTTCGCCGTGGTCGTGATCGTTGCGCTGGTCGTCGCCGGGTCCATGGTCGAGGCACAGGCGCCGGCGCCGCCGGCGGGCACCCTGCAGCGCATCGCCTACATCGATGTGCAGCGCGTTCTCGCGCGCTCGGCCGCTGGAGTGGCCGCCCGCGAGCAGCTCGAGCGCGAGAAGGCGACCATGCAGAAGGAGATGGACACCAAGCGCCAGGAGCTGGAGAAGCTGCGCGAGGAGCTCGAGAAGAAGGGGGCGCTGCTGACCGCCGACACCCGGCGGGACAAGCAGGAACAGTTCGAGCGCAAGCGCCGGGACGCCGCCCGCACGATGGACGACTTCCAGAAGGAGCTCGAGAAGAAGGAGGCGCTGCTGCTACAGAAGGTCCTGCAGGACGTCTCCGGCATCATCGAGCGGATCGGCAAGGAGAAGGGATACTACCTGATCGTCGAGAAGCGCGGGGCCGGCGTCATCTACGCCGCGCCGGAGGCCGACCTCACCGACGAGATCATTCGCGCCTTCGATCAGCAGGGCCCCAAAGCCCCGGCGGCGGCGCCGGCCGCCCCCCCAGGCAAGAAGCCGTAGCGGCGATGGCCAGAGCCGGGTTCACGCTCGGCGAGATCGCGGAGGCGCTGCAGGCTCGGCTCGATGGCGACCCGGCCCGGGTCGTGACCGGCGTGGCGCCGCTGGACACGGCCGGACCCGACCAGATCTCCTTCCTGACGGACCTCCGCTATCGCGAGGCCGCCCGCGCCTCGCGAGCCGGGGCCTTTCTGGCCCCCAGCGACGTCGCCGATCTGCCGGGCCCCATCTTGCGGTGCGCGGCGCCCCAGCAGGCGCTCATCGACCTGGTGCAGCTCTTCCATCCGCCGGCGCCGGCGCCGCCGGGCGTGGATCGCACCGCCGTCGTGGCCGCCGACGCCCGCGTTGATCCCACGGCGACCGTGGGTCCGCTGACCGTCGTCGAGAGCTTGGCGGTGATTAGCGCCGGCGTGCGACTGCACGCGCTGGTGCACGTGGGGACGGGCGTGCACATCGGCGAGGGCAGTGTCGTCTACCCGCACGTGAGCTTGCGTGAGGGGGTGCGCATCGGCCGCCGGGTGGTGATCCACGCCGGCGCCGTGCTGGGCGCCGACGGCTTCGGCTTCGCGTTCGACGGCCGCGCCCATCGCAAGGTGCCGCAGGTGGGGGGCGTGCTGATCGAGGACGACGTGGAGATCGGCGCCAACACCACCATCGACCGCGCGACGTTCGGCGACACCATCGTCCGGCGGGGCACCAAGATCGACAACCTCGTGCAGATCGGCCACAACGTCGAGGTCGGGGAGCACTCGCTCCTGGTGGCCCAGGTCGGGGTGTCGGGCTCCTCCCGGCTCGGCCGCGGTGTGGTGCTGGCCGGTCAGGTCGGCGTCGCCGATCACGCCACCGTGGGGGACGGGGTCATGGTGGCCGCCCAGTCCGGCATCAAGGGCACCGTCGAGGCCGGGTCGAAGCTCCTCGGCTCGCCGGCCCGGCCGATGGCGCAGGCCCGGCGGATCGTGGCGGCGCAGGGCCGGCTCCCCGAGCTGCTGCAGCGCGTGCGTGCGCTCGAGCGCCGGCTGGAAGCGCTGGCCGCCAAGCTCGGGCTGCCGCCGACGGAGAGCCCGCGTGAGTGACGCGATCCATCCCAGCGCGCTGATCGATCCGCGGGCCCGGCTCGGGGCGCGGGTCCGGGTCGGCGCCTACACGGTCGTGGGGCCGGCGGCCGTGCTCGGCGACGACGTCGAGCTCGGCCACCACGTGGTGCTGGAAGGACAGGTCGAGCTGGCGGCCGGCGTGCGGGTCGGTCACGGCGTCGTGGTGGGCGGCGCCCCCCAGGATCTGAAGTTCAAGGAGGGCACGCGCTCCGGCGTGCGCATCGGTCCCGGCACCGTGCTCCGCGAGTACGTGACGGTGCACCGCGCCACGACGCCGGAGGGCTGGACCGAGATCGGCCCCGACTGCCTGATCATGGGCCTGGCCCACGTCGCCCACGACTGCCGCCTCGGCGACGGCGTCATCGTCATCAACTACGCCGGCCTCACCGGCCACTGTCAGATCGGCGACCGCGTCACCGTCGGCGGGATGGTCGGCATGGTGCCGTTCACCCGGATCGGCACCGGCGCCTACGTGGGCGGGATGGCCAAGCTCAACGCCGACGTGCCACCCTACATGATCGTGGAGGGCCAGCCGGCGACCGCGCGGGGCGTGAACGTCATCGGCGTGCGGCGGGCCGGCATGGGCGCGGCCGAGCGCCGCGTCTTGCAGGACGCCTACCGGCTGCTCTATCGCAGCGGGCTCGCGCCCCAGCGCGCGCTGGAACGGATCCGGGAGGAGCTGCCGGCCTGCCCGCCCGTGCTGACGCTGCTCGACTTCATCGCGGGCGCGACCCGCCACGGGATCTGCAAGGGCCCGCCGGCGGCGAGAGAATCGGCGGACGACGCCGAGGAGGTCACGTCCTGATGGCCGTGAGCGGGCGCATCCGGGCCGGCGTGGTCGGCACCGGACACATGGGGCAGTACCACGTGCTCGTCTACGCCGAGCTGGCCGACGTCGAGCTGGTCGGCGTCGCCGACATCGACCTCGACCGCGCGAAGTCCATCGCCGCCCGCTACGAGACGCGCGCGTTCGGCGATCACCGCGAGCTCATCGGCCTCGTCGACGTCGCCAGCGTGGCGGTGCCGACCGAGCAGCACTTCCACGTGACCCGCGACCTGCTGGAGGCCGGCATCAGCGTGCTCGTGGAGAAGCCGATGACGCCGAGCCTCGAGGAGGCTCGGGCCCTGCTGGCCGTGGCCCAGCGCACGGGGGCCGTGCTGCACGTCGGCCACGTCGAGCGGTTCAACGGCGCCGTGGACGAGCTCAAGCACCTCGTGGCCTCGCCGATCCTGATCGAGTCCCGGCGCCTCGGCCCGTTCGTGCCCCGGGTGCAGAAGGACACCGTGGTCATGGATCTCATGATCCACGACATCGACATCGTGCTCGGCCTCGTCGACTCGCCCCCGGTGCGGCTGGCCGCCCAGGGTTCCTCGGTGCACAGCGAGGTCGCCGACGTGGCGACCGTGCAGATCCGCTTCGCCTCCGGGGCCATCGCCACCATCGCGGCCAGCCGGGCGACCGAGGAGAAGATCCGCACGCTGGCCATCACCCAGCCCGACGCCTACATCGTGCTCGACTACACCGAGCAGGACATCCACATCTACAAGCGGGCCGCCCAGGAGTACACGCTCAACCGCGGCTCCATCCGGTATCGCCGCGCCTCGTTCGTGGAGCACCTGCAGGTGCATCGCGACAACCCGCTCAAGCTGGAGATCCAACACCTGGTCGGCGCCACCCGGCGCCGGCGGGCCGGGGAGCCGGTGCCGGCGGCGCAGCCCGACGACTTGCGCTCGCTGGCCATGGCGCTCGAGATCGAGCGGATGATCCGCGACGGCGTCCCCGAGGTGGCCTGGCGGGAGCCGTGCTAGCGACCCGATGCGCGCCCTGGGGCTGATGTGCGGCGCCGGCTCGCTGCCGGCCCTGATGGCGGCGCAGGCGCGGCGGCAGGACTGGCGGGTGGTGGCCTTCGCGTTTCCCGGAGCCCCCGATCTCGCCGCCGCCGCCGATCTCGTGGTGCCCTCCCGCATCGACGCCATGGCGCCGGTGATCGAGGCGCTCGGGCGCGAGCGGATCTCCGGGGTGCTCTTCTCCGGCAAGTTCTGGATGGCCGAATTGCTGAGCACCCGAGCCCCGGACGCTGCACACACCCGCATGGCGGCCAGCGCCGGCTCGCTGCTCGACGGCAACATCGCCGAGGCCATCGTCGGCACCCTCGCCGGCCTGGGGATCGAGCTGCTCGACCAGCGGCCGTTCCTCGGCGACCGGCTCGGCGGTGCCCGCACGCTCTCCGCGCGCCCTCCCAGTGAGGCGGAGTGGGCGGACATCCGGCGCGGCTTCGCGGTGGCCCGCCTGGTCGCCGACGCCAGCGTCGGCCAGACCGTCGTCGTCAAGCGGGGGGCGATCAGCGCCGTCGAGGCCATCGAGGGCACGACCGAGACCGTGCGCCGCGGCACCGCGCTGAGCGGCCCGGGCGCGGTGGTGGTGAAGGCCGTCGCGCGCACGCACGACTTCCGGTTCGACGTCCCCGCGGTCGGGCCCGACACGCTGGCGGCGGCGGCGGCGGGCGGCGCCACCGCGCTGGCGGTTCAGGCGGGCTCGGTGCTGATCCTGGACGCCGAGGACACCATCGAGCGTGCCGATGCCGCCGGAATCGCGCTGGTGAGCGCGGATGCCGGCCGCTGACACCGCGCCGATCATGATCGTGGCCGGGGAGACGTCGGGCGACCTGCACGGCGCCACGCTCTGTCACGCCCTCCGCGCGCTGGCGCCCGGCCGGCCGCTGATCGGGATGGGCGGCGAGCGTATGGCGGCGGCGGGGCTGCAGCGGCTCGCCGACGTCACCCGGGCGGCGGTGATCGGCGGCACCGAGGCGCTCGGTCCCATCCCCACGCTGCTCGGGGCGTGGCGCCGGCTGCGCGCCGCGCTGACCGACGGCCCGCGACCGGCCGCCTTGGTGCTGATCGACTTCCCGGAGTTCAACATGCGACTGGCCCGCGTCGCGCGGCGCGCCGGCATCCCGGTCGTGTACTTCATCCCGCCCCAGGTGTGGGCGTGGCGGCCCTGGCGCGCCCGCGCGCTCGCTCGGCGGGTGTCGCTGGTGCTGGCCGTCTTTCCCTTTGAGGTCGCGCTCTATCGGACCGCCGGCGCGCGCGTCGAGTTCGTCGGCCACCCGATTCTCGACGCGCTGGCGGGCGCGCCCACGCGGGAGGCCGCGCGACGCCGCCTCGGCCTCGATCCCGATGCGACCGTCGTGGGCCTGCTGCCGGGCAGCCGCGCCCAGGAGATCGCCAGCACCCTGCCGGTCTTCCACGCCGCCGCCACCCAGATCGCCACCGCGCGGCCGGGGACGCGCTTCGTGCTGGCGGCGGTCCCCGGCGGCGCGGGAGCCGATCCCGCCGAGACGCTGCGCGGCGCCGCTCCGCCGGTCGAGATCGTCCGCGGCGACACCTACGCGGTCATGCGGGCCGCCGATCTGCTGCTCGTCAACTCGGGCACGGCCACGCTGGAGGCGGCGCTGCTCGGCACACCAATGGTCGTGTGTTACCGGCTGTCCCGACTCACCGAGGCGTGGGTGCGGTTGCTCGTCCGCGTGCCGTGGATCAGCCTGGCCAACATCACGCTGGGCCGCGCCGTCGTCCCCGAGATCTACCAGCGCGCCTTCACGCCCGATCGTGTCGCCGCCGAGGCCCTGGCGCTGCTCGCCTCGCCGGAAGCGCTCGCCGCCCAGCGGGAGGCCTTCCGCGAGCTGGGCGGCGTGCTCGGCGACCCCGGCGTCGGCCTGCGGGCGGCGCGACACGTGGTGGCGCTGCTCGGCGGCACGATCGCACCCGACGCCGGGCACCGGGCATCGCCGCTCGCTCGTACGTCGCCATCGCTGGGGGCTTCGTGAGCGCGCTGGCGAGGCTGGCGCCGCCGATGGCCGCCGTGGCCGTGCGCGCGCTGGGCGCGACACTGCGGCTCACCGAGGAGGGCGTCGAGGCGCTGGCGCCGCGCTGGGCGGCCGGGCAGCCGCTCATCTACGCGGTGTGGCACGGTCGCATCTTGATGATCCCGTGGCTCACCGCACGCATGCGCCGCACGCGGGGGGCGCGCGCGGTGCGGGTGCTGGCCAGCCGTTCGCGCGACGGCGAGATGGTCGCGCGATGGGTCGCGCGCTTCGGCCTGTCCGCCGTGCGCGGCTCGTCCTCCCGCGGCGGCGCCGAGGCGCTGCGCGCGCTGGCGGCGTCGGTCCGGGCGGGGGAGGACGTCGCCGTCGTTCCCGACGGCCCCCGCGGGCCGCGTGAGTGCCTGCAGGCCGGGCTGGTGGTCCTGGCCGCCGTCACCGGCGCGCCCATCGTGCCGCTCGGCTTCGCGGCCCGGCCGGCCCGGCGGCTCGGCTCGTGGGACCGCTTCCTCGTGCCCATGCCGTTCGCCCGGGCCGCGGTGGTCTTCGGCCCGGTGGCGATGGTGCCGCGCGGTGGGGATCGCGAGACGGCCCGCGCCGACGTGGAGCGCGCGCTGCGCGCGGTCACGGCGACGGCGGACCGACTGGTCGGCGCCTGATGTATGGCCTCTACACGGTGGTGCTGGCGGCGGCCGTCACCGGCTACGCGCCGGTGGCCCTGGCCCGCCGGCTCGTCCGCGGCGTGCCGCTGCACCTGCGCGAGCGCCTCGGCTTCGTGCGCCACGCGCGGCCGCCGACGCGGGTCGGCTGGATCCACGCGGTGTCGGTGGGCGAGGCGATCGCCGCGGCGCCTCTCGTGGAGGGATTGCGCCGCACCTGGCCGTCGCTGCCGCTGGTCGTCTCCACCGTGACCGAGACCGGCGCGCGTGTGGTGCGCGAGCGGTTCGCGGGGCTGGCGAGCCACCGCTACTTCCCGCTGGACTTCCCCGGGGTCGCTCGCCGCGTGATCACCTCCATCGATCCGGCGTTCTTCGTCTGCATGGAGACCGAGCTGTGGCCCAACGTCCTGCGGGCGCTGGCGGCCCGTGGGGTGCCGACGATGATCGCCAACGGCCGGCTGTCGGACCGCTCGTTCTCCCGTTACCGGATGGTGCGCGGTGCGATGCGGCAGGTCCTCGGCACCGTCACCGTGCTCGCGATGCAGTCGGACGAGGACGCCCGCCGCGCCATCGCGCTCGGCGCGCCGGCCGAGCGGGTGGTCGTCACCGGCAATCTCAAGCATGATCCGCTGCCCGATCCGGCCGGGGCCGCCGATCTCTGGCACCGCCTGCTGGGGCTGTCGGCCGGCCAGCCGGTCTGGATCGCCGGCAGCACTCATCGCGGTGAGGACGAAGCCGTACTGGAGGCGCATCGTCGCGCGCTGGCCGAACGGCCCGGCGTCGTCCTGGTGCTGGCGCCGCGGCACCCCGAGCGGGTGGGCGAGGTGATGGCGCTGGCGGCGCGGAGCGGCTTCGCGCCCATCCGGCGCAGCGAGCTGCCGGTCCGCCGCGGCACCGTCAGCCCAGTCATCGTCCTCGACACGGTCGGGGAGCTGGCCCAGCTGTACTCGATCGCCGACGTCGTGTTCGTCGGCGGCAGCCTGATGCCGCTGGGCGGCCACAACATGATCGAGCCCGCGCTGCGCGGCAAGCCGGTCCTGTTCGGCCCCCACACGTCGAACTTCCGCGAGGCGGCGGCCATCCTGCTGGCTGGCGGCGGCGGTCAGGTCGTACGCGACGCCGGCGAGCTGGCCACGGCGCTGTGCCAGTTGCTGGGCGATCCGCCGCTCCGGGCCCTGCGCGGTACCGCCGCCCGCGAGGCGGCGGCGGCCCGCCACGGCGCGGCGCGAGCCACGCTCGACCTGGTCGCGCGCTATCTCCATCCGGGGGAGGCGACGTGAGCGCACGGGGCCGGTTCACCCGGGGTTGGGAACGCGGCTTCACGACCGGCACCGTCGGTCTGCTGTCCACGCTCGCCGGCAGCTATCGCGGCCTGCTCGGTGCACGCGAGTGGCTCTACGCGCGTGGCGTGCTGCACGGGCGCGCGCTCGGCTGCCCGGTCGTCTCGATCGGGAACCTCACCGTGGGGGGCACCGGCAAGACGCCGGCCGTCGAGCTGGCGGTGCGCACGCTGATGGATCTCGGTCATCGCCCCGGCGTGCTCAGCCGGGGCTACGGCCGGCGCGGCAGCGGCGTGCAGGTGGTCGCCGACGCCGCCGCGATCCGCCTCGACGCCGAGGAAGCCGGTGACGAGCCGTTTCTCCTGGCGCGGCGGTTGCCCGGCGTGCCGGTGGTGGTGGGGGCCAACCGCTACGAGGCCGGCTGCGTGGCCCGCGCGCGGTTCGGTGTCACCGCCGTCGTGCTGGACGACGGCTTTCAGCACCGGACGCTGTCCAAGGACCTCGAGATCGTGATGGCGCGGGCCGCGAAGCCGTGGGGCAACGGCCGCTTGCTTCCCGGGGGCCCGCTGCGCGAGCCGCTCGGTGGGTTGAGCCGCGCGCACCTGGTCGTCGCCACCGGCGCCCGCCAGCTCATCGACGCCGCCGAGGTGACCGCAACGGTGGCCCGTCTCGCACCCGCGGTGCCGGTGCTCACGGCCGTGCACGTGCCGACCGAGTGCTTCGAGTCGAGCGCGATGCGCTTCGTGCCGCTCGCCTCGCTCGCCGGCGCCCGGCTGCTCGCGTTCGCCGGCATCGGGACGCCGGCGGGATTCCAGCGGACGCTGGCCGAGGCGGCGGTGAGTGTGGTGGACTTTCACGAGTTCCCCGACCATCACTGGTACACGCGCGAGGAGCTGGCCCGACTGGAGCGGCGGGCCGCCGACGGAGGCGCCGAGGGCTTCGTCACCACCGAGAAGGACTGGGTGCGCCTGCGGACGCTGCCGCCGCTCAAGCGGCCCGTCTACGTGCTGAGCGTGCGACTCATGCTGACCTCCGGTGAATCCGCGTGGCGCGCGGCCTTCGAGCGGCTGACCAGGGTATCCGGATGAACGTCGCCGTTCGATTGCCGAACTGGCTCGGCGACACGGTGATGGCGGTGCCGGCGCTGGCCGCGATGCGGGCGGCCTGGCCCGATGCGCGTGTGCTCGCCGCCGGACCGTGGGCGGCGTTGCTCGCCGAGCAGGGACTCGCCGATGTGCTGGTCGACTATCCCCGCCGGTGGAGCGGCCGTCTGCGGGCCGCCGACACGGTCGCGGCTTTTGCGCCCGATCTGGCCCTGCTGCTGCCCAACTCGTTCGAGTCGGCACTGGCGGCCTGGTACTGGGGCGCGCGGCGGCGCGTCGGATACGCCGCCGGTGGACGCTCGGAGCTGCTCACCGACGCGGTGCCGGTACCGGAGCCGCGGCCGCATCAGATCGACGAATACCTGACGCTGGCCGAGCGCTGTGAGGCGCCGGCCACCGTCCGCGAGCCGGCGCTGCGTCTGCCGGTCGCCGACTCGCCGGAGTGGCTCGAGGCGTGCGGGCTGCTCGACACGGTGACCGGCGGGGCGCCCGCCGGGGCTCCGCGCATCGGCGTTCACCTGGGCGCGGCGTACGGCCCGGCCAAGCTGTGGCCGCTCGAGCGCGTGGCGGAGTGTTGCCGGCTGCTCGCCGAGGCGGGCGCGACGGCGATCCTGCTCGGAGCGCCCGGCGATGCCGAGGCGGCGGCCACGATTCTCGCCGTGGCGCCGGCGGTCAGCCTGGTCGGGCGCGATCGCCCCGCTCTGCTGCCGGCCCTCCTCGCCCAGCTCGACGCGCTGATCAGCGGCGACACGGGCGTCGCGCACCTGGCGGCGGCGTTCGGCACCCCGGTCGTGACGCTCTTCGGCCCGACCGACCCGCGCCTGAGCGCGCCGCGCGGGCCGGCGGCCGTGGTCACGCACCCGGTGCCGTGCGCCCCGTGCTTCTACCGCGTCTGCCCGATCGAGCATCCGTGCCTGCGCGGCATCGAGCCGGCCGAGGTGCGCGCGCGGACGCTGGCACTCATCGCCGACCCGTCAGCGCGGAGGCGGCCGGCGTGAGCCCGCGCGGGCTCCGCATCCTGCACCTGGCCGCCAATCGCTGGTGGACGGGCAGCGCCGATCCGATCATCCGCCTGGTCAGCGCGCTGCGGGCTCGTGGCCATCACGTGCTCCTCGGCGTGACGCCCGGCGACCGCTTCGAGGCCAAGGCGCACGAGGCGGGACTGCCCCTGGTCGAGGGCCTGCACCTGCGGGCGCGCCTGGCGCCGCTGAAGCTGGCCCGCGACGCCCTGCGGCTGCGGGCGCTGGTCGTGAGCGAGGGCATCGACATCGTGCACGCGCACCACTCGCACGACCACTGGCTGTCCCTGATGATCCGCCCCCGCCGGCCCGACGGGGGCCGCGCCGCCCTCATGCGCACGTTCCACAACGTGCGCTCGGTCAAGCGCGCGGTCACGGCGCGGCCGCTGTATCGACGCACCGCCGCCGTGTTCGCGGTCTCGCGCCAGATCGAGGCGCGCTGTCGCGAGGTGGGCCTGGCCGCCGAGCGCGTGCACTGGATCCCCGGCGCCGCCGACCTGCCGCGCTTCGGCGACACCGGCGGCGGCCAGGCGATCCGCGAGGAGTTCAAGCTCGGCCGCGCGCCGGTGGTCGTCTCGGTGGCCCGCTTCGCCGCCAACCGTGGTCACGAGCAGTTGCTGGCCGGCTTCGGCGAGCTGCTGCAGCGCCTGCCCGAGGCGCGGCTGTTGCTGGTCGGCAAGGGCGAGCGCCGGGACCGGCTCGAGCAGCTCGTGGCCGAGCTGGGGCTGGGCCACCGCGTCGTCTTCACGGGCTATCGGGATCGCGACCTGCCGCAGGTGCTGGCGGCCGCGGACTGTTTCGCGCTGCTGGCGGCGGGCTCCGACGAGTCGTGTCGGGCCGCGCTGGAGGCGATGGCCGCGGGCCGGCCCGTCGTGGCCCGCGCGGTGGGCGCGCTGCCCGAGACGGTCGTCGACGGCGAGACTGGGCTGCTCGTCGGCGACGACAGCGCGCACGCGGTCGCCGTGGCGCTGGGCGCGATCCTCGGCGATCCCGCGCGCGCCCGCGCGATGGGCGAGCTGGGCCGCCGCCGGGCCTCGGCCGAGTTCAGCCCCGAGCGCTCCGCCACCATCGTCGAGGCCGTCTACCAGGCCATCGTCGGCGCGTGAGGATCCTGCAGCTCGTCTCCTGCCGCGGATGGTCCTCCGATGCCTACTGGGCGGCGCGCGTCACGCGCGAGCTCGAGCGCCGCGGCCACGAGGTCACGCTCGGCTGCCGGCGGGGCACCGAGCGGGCGGTCATCGATCGCGCCCGCGCCGAGGGCGTGAGCCGCCTGACCACCTTCGAGCTGGCGGGCGGCCTCCGGCCGGTCGCCGACGCCGCCGACGTGCGCCGGCTGCGGCGCGCGATCGCCGCCGCCGACGTCGTGCACGTGCATCGCGGCAAGGAGCACTGGCTGGCCGTCGTCGCGGCGCGGCTGGCGGGTGGCCGGCCGATCGTGCGCACGCGCCACATCGCCCAGGCGGTGCGGTCCCACGCGGGCAACCGCTGGCTCTACGGCCGGGCCACCGCGCTGGTCGTCGCGGTGAGCGAGGCGATCCGCGGCCAGTGCCTGGCCTCGGGGCTGCTGGCTCCCGAGCGGATCGTGACGCTGCCGGGCGGCGCCGACGTCGAGGCGTACCGTCCGGCGCCCGCCGATCCGACCGTGCGCCGCGCGCTTGGCGGCGAGGACGGTTGCCCGCTGGTCGGTGTCGTCGCCGGCCTGCGGGTGATGAAGGGCCACCGCGTGGTGATCGAGGCGGCGGCGCGCCTGGCGGGCGAGGGAATACGCCTGCGCGTGGTCTTCGTCGGGCGCGGCGCGATGGAGCCCGCGCTGCGCCAGGCGGTCGCCCAGGCCGGCCTGCAGGCGCAGATCACCTTCGCCGGCTTCGCGACCGACGTGCCCGCCGCGATGGCCGCGCTGGACCTGGCGCTCTACGTCCCTCTGGAGTCCGATGGCATGTCGCGCGTGGTCTTCGAGTACCTCGCCGCCGGCCGGCCGCTGGTGGCCTCCCGCGTCGGCGTGGTCCCGGAGGTGCTGGTGGATGACGAGCATGCCGTGCTGGTGCCGGCGGGCGACGCCGGCGCCCTGGCCTCGACGCTCGCCGCCCTTCTGGACGACGCGCCCCGCCGGGCGCGGCTCGGCGAGGCGGGCCGGCGCCTGGTCGTCGAGCGCTTCTCGGGCGCGCGCCTGGCCGCCGCGCTGGAGGCGCACTACGCGCGCCTGACCGCGGCGTGAAGATCTCGATCCTCGCCTTCGACCTGTCCGACAACGCGACGGGCCGGGCCGACCTGCTCGCCCGATTGCTGGCGCCGCGCTGGTCGGTGGAGGTGGTGGGCCCTCGCTTCGGCGACGAGATCTGGCGACCGGCCCTCGGCGGCGGCGTGCCGCACGCGGCGCTCGCGGTGGGGAACGCGCGCCGCTATCCGCGCTTCGCGGCTCGCTGGCATGAGCTGGTCGCGCGCGCCGACGGCGATGTGCTCCTCGCCTCCAAGCCGCGGCCCACGAGCTACGGCGCGGCGCTGCTGGCCCGGCGCCGGCGCCGCCGGCCGTTGATCCTCGACATCGACGACTGGGAGGTCGGCTTCTTCCGCCGCGCCGGAGGCTGGGGCACGCTGGGCCGCGCGCTCAACCTGGCCAATCCCAACGGCCTGCCGTGGACATGGCTCATGGAGCGACTGGTCGGTCGCGCCGACGCGATCACTGTCGCCTCGCGCTTCCTGCAGCGGCGCTTCGGCGGCACGCTGATCCCGCACGTGCGCGACACCGACTCCTGGGATCCCGCGCGCTACGACCGCGCCGCCGCCCGGGCCCGCCTCGGCGTGCGCGACGAGCGCCTCGTCATGTTCCTGGGCACGCCGCGCGGCCACAAGGGCGTGGACGACCTGGTCGACGCCGTCGGCGTGGTGGGCGGCGACGTGAAGCTGGTGCTGGTCGGCGCCGACGCCTCCGGCGAGTCCGGCCGCCGCTGGGCGTCGCACCCCTGGGTACAGCTGGTGGGCGAGATCCCGTTCGACGACGTGCCGCGCTATCTCGTGGCGGCCGACGCCGTCGCCGTGCCCCAGCGGGCCACCAGCGACACCGTGGGCCAGGTGCCGGCCAAGATCTTCGACGCGATGGCCCTCGCGCGGCCGATCGTCTCGACGGCGGTGTCGATGATTCCCGAGATCCTCGACGGCTGTGGCGTGCTGGTGCCGCCGGGCAACGTCCTGGCCCTGGCGACCGCGCTGCGGCGCCTGCTCGACGATCCCGAGAGCGCGGCCGAGCTGGGCCGGCGCGCGCGGGAGCGGTGCCGCGAGCACTACAGCTTCACCGCCGCCCGCGCGGCGCTGTTCCCGATCGTCGAGCGGGTCGTGGCCGGGGCGCGATGAGGATCCTCGTCATCTCGCGCCCGTTCGTCTTCCACGGCGGCGTCGAGCGGGCCACCGCCGGGTTCCTGCAGACGCTCGCCGACCACGGCCACGACGTGCACCTGCTGAGCCCGCCCGGCCAGCAACCGCTGCACGGCGTCACGCTGCAGACGCTCAGGCTGCCCCCGGTGCCGGGCGTGGCGCGCCTGCTCGTGCTGCCGCTGGCGGTGCGGCTGGCCGTACGCCGCCGGGCCTGGGACGCCGTGCAGAGCCATGAGCGGACGCTGAGCCAGGACGTCTACCGGGCGGGCGAGGGCTGCCATCGCGGCTACCTGGAGGCGCTGCCGCCGCGCGGCCGGCGCCGCGCGACCTATCACCGGGTGCTGCTGGCGATCGAGCGTCGCATGTTCGCCGGGACGCCCGAGATCGTCGCCATCTCGCGTCGGGGTGGCGACGAGATCGCGCGGCTGTACGGCGTGGCCGCCGCGTGCCTCACCGTCGTGTACAACGGCGTCGATCTCGCCCGGTTTCATCCCGACAATCGCGCGCGCCACCGCGCGCCGGCCCGGGTCGAAGCCGGGATCGCTCCCGACGCCTGGACCGTGCTCTTCACCGGCAGCGGGTTCGAGCGCAAGGGACTCGCCACCGCCGTGGAGGGCTTCGCGGCGCTGCGCGACCGCACCAGCCGCCTGCTCGTCGTCGGCAAGGGCGACCCGCGGCCGTACCGGCGCCTGGCCGAGCGCCTGGCGGTCGACGAGCGCGTCGTCTGGCTCGGGCCGCGCCCCGACGTCGACCGGTGGTACGCCGCCGCCGACGTGCTCGTGCTGCCCACGCGCTACGAGCCGTTCGGCAACGTGCATCTCGAGGCCCTGGCCTCGGGGCTGCCCGTGGTCACGACGACGGCCGCGGGCGGCGCTGAGATCGTGAGCGCCGAGAGTGGCGCCGTCGTCGCGCCCGGTGATGCCCACGCGGTGGCCGGCGCGCTGGAGCGGCTGCGCGCCGGCGAGCCGCAGCAGCTGGCGGCGGCGGCGCGAAAGGCGGCCGAGCCGTTCACCTACCGGCGGCAGGTGGCCGACTTCGAGCGGATCTACCGGCGTCTGCCGCGGGCCCGCCCTGGTTTACCTTGAGACATCGCGAGCATCGGGCTTACACTTCGAGCGTGACCTCACGGCCCGCCGTCTTCATGGACCGCGACGGGACGCTGACCGAGGAGGTGGGCTACGTCAACCATCCCAGCCGCCTCAAGCTGCTGCCGAGGTCAGCCGAGGCGATCCGTCGACTCAACGCCGCCGGCGTCGCCGCCGTCGTCGTCACCAACCAGGCCGGCATTGCGCGCGGCTACTTCTCCGAGGACGTCCTGCGGGAGGTTCACGACGCGCTCGGCAGCCAGCTGGCCCGGGCGGGTGCCCGGCTCGACGGTCTCTACGCCTGCGTGCACCATCCCAGCGAGGGCCAGCCGCCGTACCGCGCGCACTGCGAGTGTCGCAAGCCGAGGCCCGGCCTGCTGCGGCGCGCCGCGCAGGAGCTGGGGCTGGACCTCGGGCGCTCCACGATGATCGGCGACAAGGCGAGTGATCTCGTCCCGGGCCGCGCGGTGGGGACCGCCACCGTGCTCGTGCTCACCGGCTACGGCCTCGGCGAGTGGGAGTACCGGCGCGAGCGCTTGCCGGTCGAGCCCGACCACGTCGCCAGCGATCTGCTCGACGCCGTCGAGTGGGCGCTGGCCAAGCGAGCCGCCTCGTGAGCGACGCCGCCCGCCGGGTGGAGCGCACCATCGAGGCGTTCCGCGACCGCACGATCGTCGTGGTCGGCGACCTCATCGCCGACGAGTACCTGTTCGGCAAGCCCGCGCGGATCTCGCGCGAGGCGCCGGTGCTCATCCTGAAATATACGGAGCGCGAGCTGGGGCTCGGGGGCGCCGCCAACGCGGCCCACAACGTCCACGCGCTGGGCGCCCGGGTCGTGCCGATCGGCGTGGTGGGTCGTGACGCGCCGGGGGACGAGCTGCTCGGGCTCTTCCACGCGGCCGGCATGCCGACCGACGGCATCGTGACCGAGAACGATCGACCCACGCCGGTGAAGACGCGCATCATGGCCGGGGGCTACCAGGCCACCCGGCAGCAGGTGGTGCGCCTGGACCGCGAGCCGGAGGGCGAGCTGCAGACGATCACCGAGGACGCGGTGGTGGCGCGCCTCACGGCGCTGGCCGAGCGCGCGGATGCCATCCTCGTCTCCGACTACGGCTACGGGACCGTGACGCCCCGGGTGTTCGAGCGCATCCGGGCGATCGCGCGCCGCAGCGGGGCGGTGGTCAGCGTGGACAGCCGCTACGAGCTGCCGCGCTTCACCGGCGTCACCGCGGCCACGCCGAACGAGGCGGAGCTGGCGCAGCTGGCCGGCGCCCCCATGGACGACGAGCACGGCGTGGACAAGGCGGGCCGCCAGCTCCTCGAGCGGCTCGATGCCCGCATCCTGCTCGTCACCCGCGGCAGCCGCGGCATGGCCTTGCTCGAGCGCGACGGCGGTACCAGCTTCATTCCCATCCACGGCACCGACGAGATCGCCGACGTCACCGGCGCGGGCGACACGGTGATCTCGACGTTCACGGTGGCCCTGGCCAGCGGGGCCACGCCGTTCGTGGCCGCCACGCTGGCCAACATGGCCGGGGGCATCGTCGTCATGAAGCGCGGCACCGCCACGGTGTCGCCGGCGGAGCTCGCGCAGGCGCTCGAGGCGCCGTGACGCCGGAGGAGGCGGGCGCGCTCGCCGCGCGCCTGCGAGCCGACGGCCGGCGCGTCGTGCTCGCCAACGGCTGCTTCGATCTGCTGCACGTCGGCCACGTCCGCTATCTCGCCGCCGCCCGCGCGCTGGGCGACGTCCTCTTCGTGGGGATCAATTCCGACGCCGCGGTGGCCCGGCTCAAGGGGCCCGGGCGCCCGCTGATGCCGGCCGCCGAGCGCGCCGAGATCCTCACCGGGCTGCGCGCGGTCGACCACGTCGTCGTCTTCGACGAGGACACCGCCGACCGGCTGGTCTCGCTGGTGCGCCCGGCCGTCCACGCCAAGGGGACCGACTACACCGACGCCAGCGTGCCCGAGGCGGCCAGCGTGCGGGCGGCGGGCGGGCGCGTGGCGATCGTGGGCGATCCCAAGGATCACGCCACCCGCGACCTCATCGCGCGGATCCGCGAGCGATTCGGTGCCGAGCGCTGACGCGCCGCGGGTCGCGCTGGTCAAGCTCTCGGCGCTGGGCGACGTCGTCCACGCGCTGCCGGTGGCGGCGGCCCTGCGCGCGGCCCACCCGCGCGCGCACCTGGCGTGGATCGTCGAGCGGCGCGAGGCGGCCATCCTGCGCGGGCACCCGGCGCTCGACGAGGTGATCGTCGCCGACACGCGGGGCTGGCGGCGGGCGCGGACGCCGGGCGCCGTGCGGGCGGCGCTGGCCGAGATGCGGGCCCTGCGCCGGCGGCTGAGCCAGGCGCGCTTCGACGTCGCGCTCGACCTGCAGGGACTCATGAAGAGCGGTCTCATCACCGCCGCCTGCAGCGCCCGGCGGCGCATCGGCTTCGATGCCAGCTGGGGGCGCGAGCCGCTGCACGCGCTCTTTCTCAACCAGCGCGTATCGCCGCCGGTGTCGCGCCACGTCGTGGAGCAGTACCTGGCGCTGCTGGCGCCGCTGGGGATCGAGCCGGGGCGGCCGGCGTTCCACCTGCCGGCGCCACCCGCGGCGGAGGCGCGCATGGAGGCGTGGCTGGCGACGGCCGGGCTCAAGGCCCACCAGCGGCTGGTCGTGCTGAACCCGGGCGCCGGCCGCGCCGCCAAGCGGTGGCCGATCGCCCACCTGACGACGCTGGCCCGCCGGCTGGCTCACGACGCCGCGGCCCACGTGGTGCTGACGTGGGGCCCCGGCGAGGAGGATGCCGCGCGCGCCGTCGTCGAGGGCTCGGCCGCGGTGGTGCTGGCCCCGCCGACCGATCTGGACGCGCTTTTGGCGCTGCTGCGGCGCGCGAGCGTCGTCGTCGCCGCCGACACCGGCCCGCTGCACATGGCCGCCGCCCTCGGCACGCCGTGCGTCGGCCTTTACGGCCCCACGTCGCCCACGCGCAACGGCCCCTACGGCGCCGGCCATCGGGCGCTGTCGAGCCCCGACGGCACGATGGCCGGGCTCGCCCCCGAGCCGGTGCTGGCGGCCGTGGGCGAGCTGCTCGGGTGAACGGCGTCCGCCTCTCGGTCGTGGTCGTGACGCTCGACGAGGAGGAGTGCATCCGCGCCTGCCTTCAGTCGGCGGCCTGGGCGGACGAGCTGATCGTGGTGGACGCCGAGTCGCGCGACAAGACCGCGGCGATCGCGCGCGAGCTGACCGACCACGTCTTCGTGCGCCCGTGGCCCGGTTTTGCCGCCCAGAAGAACTTCGGCCTGGACCAGGCCCGCGGCGACTGGATCCTCTCGCTCGATGCCGACGAGGTCGTCTCGCCGACCCTGCGCGAGGAGATCGCCGCGATCGTGGAGCGCGGCGGCGCCCACGCCGGCTACGCGGTCCCGCGGCGCAACGTCTTCTGGGGGCGCTTCATCCGCCACGGCGGCCTCTATCCCGACTGGCAGGTGCGCCTGTTCGCGCGCGGCCGGGGACGGTTCGTCGAGCGCAGCGTGCACGAATCGGTCACGATCGAGGGCCGCGTGGGCCGGCTGACCGGCCACCTCGAGCACCGCTCGTATCGCGACGTCGCCGATTTCCTCGCGCGCGCCGACCGCTACTCGACGCTGGCCGCCGAGGAGTGGGTGGCGGCCGGGCGTCGCCCGCGCCCGCTCGTCGACCTGGTGGCGCGACCGATCGGCCGCTTCCTGGGCATGTACGTGGGGCGCGCCGGATTCCTGGACGGCTGGAGGGGATTCCTTCTCGCCGTGCTCTATGGATACTATGTGCTCATGCGTTCGGCCAAGGTGTGGGAGAGGACGAGAGGGTGATGGCGACACGAGAGCGCGTGCTGTCGGGGATGCGCCCGAGCGGGCGGCTGCACCTGGGCAACTACCTGGGGGCGCTGGCCAACTGGGTCAAGCTCCAGGACGACTACGACTGCT
The DNA here is from genome assembly GCA_041499965.1 of Methylomirabilia bacterium. Lineage (GTDB taxonomy): Bacteria > Methylomirabilota > Methylomirabilia > Rokubacteriales > CSP1-6 > AR5. Next base: position 8,427 of record JBGQLG010000013.1, on the reverse strand, counting down.
TCTACTTCTCGGCCGACTGGCACGTGCTGACCGACCGCAGCGACGTGAGCGACGTGCCGACGAGCACGATCGAGATGGCCGCCGACTGGCTGGGCGCCGGCCTCGACCCCCAGCGCTCGACGCTGTTCATCCAGTCGCTGATCCCCGAGCACGCCGAGCTGCACCTGCTGTTCTCGATGATCACGCCGGTCGGCTGGCTCGAGCGCGTGCCGACCTACAAGGAACGCATCGAGCAGCAGGGGATCACCTCGCCGTCGTACGGGCTGCTCGGCTATCCGCTGCTGCAGTCGGCCGACATCCTGATGTACAAGGCCAGGTGGGTGCCCGTCGGCGTGGACCAGGTGCCGCACGTGGAGCTGACGCGCGAGGTGGCCCGGCGGTTCAACAACACCTTCCGGCCGGTCTTCCCGGAGCCCGACGCCAAGCTGACCGAGATCCCCAAGGTGCCGGGCACCGACGGCCGCAAGATGTCCAAGTCCTACGCCAACGACATCGAGCTGGCCGACAGCCCCGAGGCCATCCGCGCCAAGGTGCGGCCGATGGTGACCGATCCCGCGCGCAAGCGGCGCAGCGATCCCGGCAACCCCGACATCTGTCCGGTCTTCGACCTGCACAAGATCTTCACGCCGCCGGCCGACCGGGAGGCCTGCGCGATCGGCTGTCGCACCGCCGGCATCGGCTGCCTGGATTGCAAAGAGGTCCTGCTCAAGCACATGCTGCCGCCGCTGGGCGCGATTCGCGAGCGACGCCAGGCGTACGCCGAAAAGCCCGACACCATCCGGGAGGTTCTCGTCGAGGGCTCGCGCCGGGCTCGAGTGATCGCTCAGCAAACCATGACGGAGGTGCGCGACGCCGTGAAGTTGCTGCCATGATGGCCGTGCGTGCCGCCGCCGAAGGCGAGGCGAGCCTGTGAACGAAGAGCTGAGGCTGCGCGTCGGCGCGTTCGAAGGGCCGCTCGATCTCTTGCTGCACCTCTGCCGCACCAACGAGATCGACCTGGCGGCACTGCCCGTGCGGGAGATCACCGACCAGTACCTGGCGCACCTCGAGGCCGTCGAGTTCCGCGACCTGGAGACGGCCGGCGCGTACCTGGTCATGGCCGCGACCCTCATCTATCTGAAGTCCAAGCTGCTGGTGCCCCCCGACGAGAGCGAGGAGCAGCTCGACGACGAGGCGCTGGCCCTCAAGCAGGAGCTGGAGGAGCGGCTGCGCGAGTACGCCCGCGTGAAGACGCAGGGCGCGTGGCTGGCCCATCGCGAGGCCCAGCAGGCGCTGCTGTGGGGGCGGCCGTCGGGCACGCTGCCCCCGGCCCAGGACGTGCCGCTGGAGGACCTGTCGGTCCACTGGCTCGAGCGCACCCTCAAGCGCCTGATCGAGGAGCAGCAGCGGCTGCGCCCGCGGGAGGTGGAGCCGAACCCGCCCTCGGTGCTGGAGCGCATGAGCGAGATCCTGTCCCTGCTGCGCGATACGTGGTCGCTCCTGTTCACCTCGATGACCGGCGGCGAGGCCACGCGCTCGGAGATCGTCGTGACGCTGCTGGCCGTGCTCGAGCTGTGCCGGCAAGGCAAGATCCGCACCCAGCAGACGGAGCTCTTCGGCGACATCGTGATCGAGCGCCAGACCGTCATTCCCACCGAGCCCGAGGGGGCCGATGCCCCGCTCGGCCAGACGGGTGAGTCCGAGGGCGGCGTCGCGGCCCTCGACCGACCCGTGGAGGCGCCCAGTGCCGAACCCCGTTGACGTGGTCGAGGCCATGCTCTTCGCCTCCGACGTGCCGCTCGAGGCCGAGCGCATCCGCGAGGTGCTCGATCTGGAGAACGCCCCCGCCGCCCGCGGGCTCGTCGAGGAGCTGATCGCGCGCTACGAGGCGGAGCCCCGCGGCCTGGCCATCGTGGAGGTCGGCGGCGGCTATCGCATGGTGACGCGCCCCGAGCTGGCGCCGTGGCTGGTGCGCCTGGCCCGCGCGCGCACCCGGGTGCGCCTGTCGCGCCCGGCGCTGGAGACGCTGGCCATCGTCGCCTACAAGCAGCCGGTCTCGCGCCCCGAGCTCGACGCCGTGCGGGGCGTCAACTCCGACGCCGTGCTCGACAACCTGCTCGAGCGCCGGCTCATCCGCATCGGCGGCCGCAAGGAGGCGCCGGGCCGCCCGTTCCTCTACGAGACCACGCGGGAGTTCCTGGTCGCCTTCGGGCTGCGCGATCTCAACGACCTGCCCAAGGTCGAGGGTGAGCTGGTGATCCCGGATCTCGGGGCCGAGGTGGCCGCGGCGGTCGAGCATGGCCAAGCTGAGACTGAACAAGATCCTGGCCCAGGCGGGGCTGACCTCCCGCCGCGGGGCTGACCACGTCGTCCTCGAGGGCCGCGTCGCCGTCAACGGCGTCGTGACCCGGGAGCCGGGGACGCTGGCCGACCCGGCCCTCGATCGCATCACGGTCGACGGCCGCGCGGTGCCGGTCCCCGAGTCCGCGCAGTATCTGCTGCTGCACAAGCCGCCCGGCGTCGTCACCACCGTGCGCGATCCCCAGGGGCGGCCGGTCGTGACCGACCTGCTGCCGCGCGAGGTGCGTGAGCGCGTGTACCCGGTCGGCCGTCTCGACGCCGATGCCGAGGGCGTGCTGCTGCTCACCAACGATGGCGCGCTGACCCATCGCCTGCTGCACCCGCGCTACGCGCTGCCCCGCGTGTACGAGGCCGAGGTGGCGGGGCGGGTGACCGAGGCGGATGTGCCGCGCTGGCGTCGCGGCGTCACGCTCGACGACGGCCCGGCGGTGCCGCTCGCCGTCGAGCTGGTGCGCAGCGCCGCCGCCGCGAGCCTGGTGCGGCTGTCGTTCACCGAGGGACGCAAGCACGAGGTGAAGCGCTACTGCGAGGCGCTCGGCCATCGCGTGCGCCGGCTGCGTCGCATCGCGTTCGGCCCGCTCCGCCTGGGCACGCTGCCACCCGGCGCCTGTCGCCCACTGACACCGCCCGAGCTGAGCGCGCTGCGGGCCGTCGCCGCGGGCCCGCCGCGGCTGTCGGCTGATCCAAAACGTCTATCGCCCTGATCGAGCCAATTCGTTTGCTTGCGGGGCTGCGGGCACGCGCCTATAATGCGCCCACTCAACCGAGAGTCCGCAGGAGTCCCTATGAACCTGGGCGATTGGCGCTCCAGGATCAACAGCATCGACAATCAGATCCTCAACCTCCTCAACCAACGCGCCGAGGCCGCCCTTCAGATCGGAGACCTCAAACGACGGCAGGATGCGCCGTCCTATGTCCCGGAGCGTGAGGCCGAGGTTCTGAGCCGTCTGGTCGCCGCCGCGTCCGGCCCGCTGCCCGCGGAGGCGGTGACCGCCGTGTGGCGCGAGATCCTGTCAGCGTGTCGGGTCTTGGAAGGACCGCTGACCGTTGCCTACCTGGCGCCGCAGGGGACCTTCACCCACCAGGCCGCCCGCGAGCGCTTCGGCGCCGCCGCCGACTACCGCCCCTCGCGCACGATCGCCGAGACCTTCGACGACGTCGAGCGTGGGCGCGTGCACTTCGGCGTGGTGCCGGTGGAGAACTCGACCGACGGCGCCGTCAACGTCACCCACGATCGCCTCGTGAACACGGATGTGCAGATCTGCGGCGAGTTGACGCTGGAGATCGCCCAGCACCTGCTCTCGCGGGCCGCCGACTTGGCTGACGTCAAGCGCGTGCTGTCGCACCCGCAGGGGTTGGGCCAGTGCCGGGCCTGGCTGGCCGAGCACCTGCCCGAGGTTCCCCAGGAGGAGACGGCGTCCACCGCCGGGGCCGTCGAGCTGGCCGCGGCCGACCCGGGGATCGCCGCCATCGCCTCCGATCTGGCGGGCCGCCTGTACGGCGTGCCGATTCTCCGGCGCCGCATCGAGGACAATCGCCACAACGCCACGCGCTTTCTCGTGCTCGGGCACCGGGCCGGCAAGCCCAGCGGGCGCGACAAGACCTCGATCCTGTTCGCCATGCCGAACCAGCCGGGCGCGCTCTATCGGATTCTCGAGCCGTTCGCCCGGTCCGGCCTCAACCTGACCAAGATCGAATCCCGTCCGGCCAAGCGCATGCCGTGGGAGTTCGTCATGTTCGTCGACTTCGAGGGACATCGGGAGACACCGGAGGTGGCCGCCGCGCTGAGCGAGGCCGCCGAGCGCACGGTGTACCTGAAGGTCCTCGGGTCGTACCCCGCGGCATAAGGAGAGCGCATGCACACGCAGTGGGAGTCCCTGGCCAACGAGCACATCCTCGGCATCGCGCCCTACGAGCCGGGCAAGCCGGTCGAGGAGCTGGAGCGTGAGCTGGGCATCCACGACGCGATCAAGCTGGCGTCGAACGAGAATCCGCTGGCCCCGTCGGATCGCGTGCAGCGGGCGATCACGGCCGCGCTGGCCAACCTCAATCGCTATCCCGACGGCGGCGGCTTCTACCTGCGCCAGGCGCTGGCCCGCAAGCACAACGTCTCCGCCGATCAGATCGTGCTCGGCAACGGCTCCAACGAGCTGATCGAGCTGCTGGTTCGCACGTTCCTGCGCCCCGGCGACGAGGCGGTGGTCCCGCACCCCTCGTTCGTCGTCTACCCGATGATCGTGCAGGCGGCGGGCGGCATCCGCGTGATGGTGATGCTCAAGGACTACCGGATCGACCTGGAGGCGATGGCCCGGGCCATCACCCCCATGACCAAGATCGTGTTCATCGCCAATCCCAACAACCCCACGGCGACCATCGTCACCGCCGACGAGGTCAACCACTTCATGTCCAAGGTCCCCGAGCGGACCATCGTGGTGTTCGACGAGGCCTATCTGGAGTTCTCCCAGGGCCCCGACTTCCCGGCGGCGCTGTCGTACGTGGCCCAGGGGCGCAAGGTGGTGGTGCTGCGCACCTTCTCGAAGGCGGCCAGCCTGGCCGGGCTGCGGGTGGGCTACGGCGTCACCGACGCCGACGCCATCGCGCTGATGAACCGCATCCGCCAGCCCTTCAACGTGAACGCGCTGGCCCAGGTGGCGGCGCTGGCCGCGCTGGAGGACGAGTCGCATATCCTCGAGTGCGTGCGGATGATCGAGGCCGGCCGGCACTACCTCTACGACGAGTTCAACGCCCTCGGCGTCAAGTACGTGCCCTCGCGCGCGAACTTCATCCTCGTCGACGTCGGGCGCAGCGCCTCCGACATCTACCAGCGGCTGCTCAAGGAGGGCGTCATCGTGCGTCCGCTGACGCCGTTCGGCATGGAGTCGGCGCTGCGCATCACCGTCGGCACGCCGCAGGAGAACCGGCGACTCATCAAGGCGCTGCGGGTGGTGCTGGGGAAGAGCACCGCGTGATCGAGCGGCTGGCGATCGTCGGGGTCGGACTGCTGGGCGGCTCCGTCGCCAAGGCGGTGCGCGCCCAGGGGCTGGCCCGGGAGATCGTCGGCATCGGCCGCGACCTGGCGCGCCTGGACCCCGCGCGGCGCGACGGCGCGCTCGACCGGACCACGACCGACGTGGCCGAGGGCGTGGCCGGCGCCGACCGGGTCCTGCTCGCCGCCACCGTGATGGCCAACGAGACGCTGCTGGAGCGCGTGTGGCAGGCGGCGCCGGCCGGCGCCGTGCTCACCGACGTGGGCTCCACCAAGCGCGGCATCGTGGCGGTGGCCGAGCGACTGGCCGCCGCCCGGCCCGAGGTGCACTTCGTCGGCAGCCATCCGATGGCCGGCTCCGAGAAGAGCGGCTACGGCGTGGCGCGCGTCGATCTCTTCCAGGGCGCCACCGTGGTGGTCACGCCGACCGAGTCGACGGCGCCGGCCGCGGCCAAGGGGGTCGGCGAGTTCTGGGCGGCGCTGGGCGCGCGCGTGGTCACGCTCGATCCCGCCGCGCACGATCGGGCCGTCGCCGCCATCAGCCACCTGCCGCACGTGGCGGCCTGGGCGCTGGTCGACGCGGTGATGCGCTTCGAGCCCGACGCGCTGTCCATCGCCGCGCGGGGGTTCAAGGACACCACGCGCATCGCGGCCTCCGACCCCGACGTCTGGCGCGAGATCCTCCTGGACAATCGCCAGGCCCTGCGGGCCAGCCTGAGCGCATTCCGCGGTGCGCTCGACGACCTCGAGGCGCTGCTCGCCGACGGGCAGGGTCCGGCGCTCACCGCGTACCTGGCGCGCATGAAGACGATCCGGGAGCGCCTGTCGTGAGCGGGGCCAAGCCGCTGGGCCCTCGGCCGGGGCTCGACGCCGCCACGCCCCGGCGTGAGCCGGTGATCGCGATCGACGGTCCGGCCGGCGCCGGCAAGGGCACGGTGGCCCGCAAGCTGGCGGCCCGGCTCGGCTACCGGCTGCTCGACACCGGCGCCATGTACCGCGCGCTGGCCTGGTCGATCGCGCGGGCCGGCCTGGCCCCCGACGACACGCCGGCGTTGCGCCGCCACGTCGAGCGCGTGCAGATCGACCTGGAAGGCGATCGCGTGATCGTCGACGAGCGGGACGTGACCGACGAGATCCGCTCGCCCGAGATGGCCGCGCTCACCTCGCGCCTGTCCACGCTGGCCGTGGTGCGCGACAAGCTCACACCGGTCCAGCGGCGGCTGGCCCAGACGGGTGGCGTGGTCCTGGAGGGGCGCGACACCGGCACCGTCGTCTGCCCCGAGGCCGAGGTGAAGTTCTACCTCGACGCCTCGCTGCCGGAGCGGGCGCGCCGGCGCCAGGCCGAGCTGCGCGCCCGCGGCGTCGAGCTGGAGGCGGCGGCGGCGTCCGACGACATCGCGGCGCGCGACGCCCAGGACTCCAGCCGCGCGCTGGCGCCGCTGCGCAAGGCACCCGACGCCATCGAGGTGGACAGCACCGGGCTCAGCGTGGATCAGGTGGTCGCGATCATGGCCGACGCGGTCGAGCGCCGGCGGCAGTGCGGCTGATGCTGTACACCGTCTGCAAGGCCATCGCGGTGACCGTCATGCGGCTGCTGTTCCGCATGGAGGGGCGGGGGACCGAGCACATTCCCCGCGAGGGACCCGTGCTGATCGTGGCCAATCATTCGAGCGTGCTCGATCCGCCCATCGTCGGCGGCGTATGCCCGCGGCAGCTCACCTTCCTGGCCAAGGCCGAGCTGTTCCGCATTCCGGGGTTCGGCGGGCTCATTCGCCGGCTCGGCGCGCGGCCGCTCCGGCGGGAGGGCGCCGACCCCTCGGCGCTGCGGACCGCCCAGCGGGTGCTGGCGGAGGGCCGAGCGCTGCTCGTCTTCCCCGAGGGCACGCGCGGCGAGGAGGGGATCCTGCGCGAGGCCAAGCTGGGCGCCGGCCTGCTGGCGGTGCAGAGCGGGGCGCCGGTGATCCCGGCGTACGTGCACGGCACCGGACGGGCGTGGCCCCGCGGGCGCCGGCTTCCCCGGCCTGTTAAGGTGATGGTGACTTTCGGCGCCCCGCTGCGGTTTCCGCGAGCGGTCGGCGCCGACCGGAAGGCGCAGTACGAGGTCGCGAGCCGCCAGATGATGGCGGCGATCGGCGACCTGAGAGACCGAACGATCGGCGGAGCGCATGGCGCCGGAGCCCGGCGCCCGCTCCAAATTCACTGAACGGAGGACCTGGCGGCATGGCGATGGACGAAACGCGCAGCAAGCTCGGCGAACCCCGCGTGGAGGGCGAGGGTGCCGAGGACGAACGGATGGAGGACTGGTTCAAAGAGGGCTCGGCCACCAGTGAGTTCGAGGAGGGCGAGGTCGTCCGCGGCCGCGTCGTCCACGTCGGCACCAGCGAGGTGCTGGTGGACGTCGGCTACAAGAGCGAGGGCGCGATCCCGATCGAGGAGTTCCACCGCCACGGCGGGCTGCCGAAGGTGGGCGACGAGATCGAGGTCTACCTCGAGGCCAAGGAGGACAACGAGGGCCTCATCGTCCTGTCCAAGGACAAGGCCGACAAGATCAAGGTGTGGGACGCCATCACCCAGGCCTACGAGAAGGGCTCGCCGGTGGAGGGCCGCGTGGTGGAGGTCGTCAAGGGCGGGCTGAGCGTCGACGTGGGGGTCAAGGCCTTCCTGCCCGGCTCCCAGGTGGACCTGCGCCCGGTCAAGAACCTCGCCGCCATGATCGGCCAGCCCATCCGCGCGCGCGTCATCAAGCTCAACCGTCGCCGGGGCAACGTGGTCCTCTCGCGCCGGGCGGTGCTGGAAGAGGAGCGCGAGGAGAAGAAGAAGCACACGCTGGAGGTCCTGGCCGAGGGCATGGTGCTGACCGGCACGGTGAAGAACATCACTGATTATGGAGCCTTCATCGACCTGGGCGGCATCGACGGTCTGCTCCACGTCACCGACATGAGCTGGGGCCGCGTCGGCCATCCGTCGGAGATCTTCCAGGTCGGCGACCAGATCGAGGTGGTGGTGCTGCACTTCGACCGGGAGAGCGGGCGGGTGTCGCTCGGCTACAAGCAGAAGTCGTCCGACCCGTGGGAGCGCGTCGAGCAGACCTACGCGCCGGC